>JAISMC010000036.1 GCA_031276965.1 Treponema sp. | reverse complement strand
TTACCCCGCGGTTTTTGAGCTCGTTCATAATCCCCATCCAGAACGCGAACCAAAGGTTCGATGCCCCCTCGTTTTGCTCAATCCACATGCCTGTGCGAAACTTCGTTTCGCCTGGCTCTTTTTGACCGTCTAACCGTATGGCAAGAGCCAACTATACCGGTTTCTTGACCACGGCCGCGCCGTCCCGGATATGCACCCGCGGCGCGTCCAGGAACACTACCGGATACAACGGTTCAAGCGGGCGGCTCCTCCATTCGGCTGCCGGCTCTTTTACTTCACCGGTTACCCGGCTGATTAATTCAGGCAGCACCTCAACCGCGTAGCTGTCTTTAAGGTGTTCCTGTATCTGGCGGGTGGTCAACCCCGGCACATACATCGGCAGGATTTTATCGTCGAACCCTTTGAACTCCCGCCGGTGTTTGGGAACAATCACCGGCTCAAACGTTCCCTCCCGGTCACGCGGAACTTCGATACTCATCGGCCCGTCATCGGTCCGCAATTCCTTGCCGTTCCGGCGGTTGGCAACGGGCTTTGCACCCTGGTCATGTTTCTCATAGCCCAGGTGTCCGGTCAGCCCGGCTTCCATGGTTCGCTCGACAAGCGCCTTGGTAAGCCGCTTCATGATGCCTTGCGGCCCGTAAAAATCGCCGGGACCGTGGTAGTCCTTCAGGATTGCATCCAAAAGTTCTTTCGTAATGGCCATACTTTCTCCTTGTGCCAGTATAGCCGTTTACACAAAATTTGTTACATGTCCCAAAGCTATCAAACAACAAGTTCGTGTCTGTTCGTGTCCTTCGTAGTTTCTCCTCTTCTTCTTCCGCCCTCACGAACAAAGAAAAAAACCCCACGAACCACACGAACGGAAGAAGGATGAGGCGCTATGACTCTCTCCACCCCAAGGGACCGGGGCATGAACCCCTTATAACAAATCGAAACTATCAAACAACAAGTTCGTGCCCGTTCGTGTCTGTTCGTGGTTAATCCTCTTCGTGTTTTTCGTGTCCTTCGTGGTTATCCTTCTTCGTGGTCAATCCTCTTCGTGGTTTTTCTCTTCTTCGGTTTGTTCGTGGTTAATCATCTTCTTCCTAAAGCATGGGAAACAGCGGGAGGCCGGCTTCTTACAGCTTGTCTATCAGCATAGAGCATTTCCCCGAGGGGATGGGCAGGGTCTTTTTTTTCTTTCCCAGGATATTAATGGTAAAGTAGTACAGCTTCTCGCTTTCCATGTGAATCTCCCAGCCCCGGCCGCTTTTGTTGGAAAGGATGGTGATCATGTTCTTTTTGAGGGACAGGTTCTCCACCCCCATGATCTCCAGGTTGGGGATAATCCAGTCCACGGTTTTCCGGGGAAGGGAAATAAAAAGCCCCACAACATTTTCGATTGTAAGGCAGATCGTAGAAAGGGCGTCGTAGGTAAGGTACTGGGACCGGGGAAAATCCGGTTTCCCCGGCCATTGGGCAGGCCCCTCTTTGTGGGGCAGGTAGGCTTCCCAGAGGTTTCCCTTGTGATGGTTGCCGTCGGGGCTCATGGAATCCAGGACAAAGTAGAGATGCCTGATGGCGCATTCCCGGGCCAGCTCCCAACGGTGGTAGCGTTCAAGGCCCTTGATAACCATAAAGGTAAGGTGGGGATAGACCGATCCCCGGTAGCCGCAGCCGCTTTCCTTAAAGGCATCCTCGCTTACCGCCAGGGAAGGAAAGGGATGGGGGGCCCCGAAAAAACGGGGGTCCGAAAGCTTGTCGATGATCCGCTCCGCCTTGTCGTCGTTGGGGATTTCCGCCAGGAGGGGCCAGTAGCCGGCCAGAGACTTTACGGGAAGCCGCTTTTCATACGCATCGATGTCATAATAGAACCCGTCCCCGGGATCCCACATCAGGGAGTTGATCCGGGTTTTAAGGGAAAAGTACTGGCGCTTATACTGAAAGCTGGTCTCCTTGTCGTTCAGAATATCCGCCAGGGCGGACATATAGAGCACGTTGATGGCCACGATGCTGTTAAAATCGATGAGATAGGCCGCCCGTTCCCGGGGGGCGTTGATCATCCCCGTGGCGGCCAGGGGAACCCCGTAGAGACCGTTGGGCCGCCTAAAGACCGAATCCACCCAGCCCATATACTTGTCCAGGATGGGGATAACGTCTTTAACCCGTTTTTTATTGGCCGATTTATGATAGAGGTTAAATTCGGCCCAGGCAAAGAGGGGCAGCCCCAGTCCTTCGGGGTTGTCCTGATCGGCTTCGGGAAGGCCCGTCTCTATGTTATAGGCTGAACGAATGGCCCCGTTGGGCTCCTGGCGGCTGTAAAAAAGATCCAGCGTGGGATGGGCCTGGTAGATACGGTTTGAGTAGACGAGAAAAAACGACGAAAACACGGCGTCCACTTGATGGACCACGGAACTGCCGGGATAGACAAAAAATTTATTCTCTTTGTTCTCTATAGAAGCAGCGGAGGGATTCTTCTCGCCCCCTGCAATCCAGCAATCCTGCAGCCAGGCCCATGTTTTATCATAAATATCCACAAAATCCTGATCGTAAAAGTGAATTCTGGGGAAATCTCGTTTTGTCAACCAATACTCCTCGGAACATGCCTATGCCCCATGCTTATCTTGTCGAGATTACTCCAAGAACACCAAAAAGTCAAACAAAAAGATATTCCGGGCCGCGCCTCCGTTGTTGCTATGAGCTTCAATTTGGGATACATTGGACTTGGGCCGGGAACCCGGAGGAGGTTTTAGGGTTTCCCGGCGTTAATCCGCCGTGTCGGGGGTACAGCCGGTGTACAAATCCTATGTTTTCCTGGATATCCGCATCCTTCTGCCCTCGGAAACTAAAGCCTTCTGCGGCTGCGCTGCGGCGGAATTTTCCTGTCCGGTATGCCGGGGAGAGCCCGGAGCCCTGCCGGTCCTTAATCCCGAAGCCGCCCGGAAGGCCTGCCTCCTTATCCGGGGTCTGGGGGGGACCGTCATAGAACGGGCGCCCTACGAGCGCAGCCGGAACGTTCCGGCGCTTCCCGAAGGCTGCGCCCTTTCCCGGCTCTCCGTAAAACTGGGGAGGGACGGGGGCATGGACATCATGTTCCACCGGCGAAAAAAACGCATACGCATCACGGAGATCCGTCTCGAAGAGGATGCGGGGCGGCTTATCCATTCCAACAAAAAGGGAAAGGCCGAGACCTGGATGGACTATTCCCGGGCGGGGCTGCCCTCCCTGCGGCTGCGGACCGCGGCGGATTTTGAAATCGGCGAGGAGACCGGGGTTTTCCTCTCGGACCTGCGGCGGCGTATCCAGTACCTGGAGATCAATCCCGGCCCCCCGGCGGAAGCCGGCATCCGCTGTAACGCCTATGTGGCCATGGCCCCCTACCCGGAGGAGCCTTTACATTTTGTAAAACTGCGGAACCTCAATTCCTTTAACTTTGTCTGGAAGGCGGTCAACGCCGAACTTTTCCGGCAGGAAGAAATCGTAACCAACGGCGGCACGGTGATGCCCGAAAGCCGGATCTGGAACGATTCGGATCAGAAAACCGAATTCTTCCAGATCCGTACCGCCGAAGAGAGGCCCCGCTTTATTCCGGTGGAGGTCCCTCCCTTTGTCTATACGGATCTGCCCGGCGCCGGAGCGGCCACGCCGGAACTGCCCGAAGCCCGGCTTTGCCGCCTGGTTAGGGACTGGGGCATCAGCCCCCTGCAGGGGGAATTTATCTGCGACGAAAAAAGCCGGGCCGACTATTTTGAAAAAACCATCGCCCTGGGGGGTCCTCCCAGGGAGGCGGCCCAGTGGATGATCTATGTGATAAAAGAATTTAAGCGCCTGGGCTTTACTCCGGGGAACGCCCCCCTGAGCCCGGAACGGTTTACGGCGATCCTCAAGATGCTTGAGGATCGCCGCATCCACGGAAGTATCGCCAAACAGGTAATAGCCGCGGTGCTGGAAGAGGGCCGGGATCCCGGAAGCATCATTAAGGAGAGGGGCTGGGAACAGCTTACGGACCGGAAGGCCATAGAGGAGGCGGTCAAGTCGGTAATCGACGCCAACCCCCAGGAGGTAAACCGGATCCGGGAAGGGGACGCCGGACCCATTCAGTTTTTAACGGGGATCATCATGCGGGAAAGCGGGGGGCTTGCGGAACCTACCCTGGTAAAGGAGGTGCTCCGGGAGCAGCTTTCGGTTTCCCTGGTCTATGTCCTCTCCATGGGGGGGGCCATTTCGGGCCGGACCGCCGAAGACGGGACGGTGGAAAGCGGGGACGAGCGGGTGCTCCGGGATCTGCTGGCAAAAAACAAGGCCAGGGTCCGCTTCGAGCCGGTTCAGGTGGGGCGGCTCCTCTCGGAAGAAATCGTACCTTCGGACTGGGCGGCCCTCATTGAAACCATAGCGGAACGGCTTAATTCGGGCAACGCCAACGGTATCGTAACGGCCCACGGCACCGATACCCTGCCCTATACGGCGCCCCTCCTCTACTGGCTCTTTGCCGACGCCGCCGCTCCCATCGTTCTGGCCGCATCCTCCACCCCGCCGGGGGCTTCCTCCGAGGCGAAGCGGACCATGGAAAAAGCGGTGGATCTGGCCCTAAAAAAGCCCAGGGGGGTCTACGTGGTCCACGGGGGCCGGGTTCTTTCCCCGCTGAACCTTAAATTCGAGCGAATCGGGGTGGACTGCTTTAGGAACTGGAATATGGGGCCGCCCGTTTTTTCCGGGACCTCCCTCCTTACCGGCCCGCTGGAGGCGGACCGCTATGTGCTGGCCCAGCTTCTGGAGGAGGCGGCCAATTCCATGTGCGTAATCCGGATCTATCCGGGACTGCGTTCCGATTATCTCCTCTCCCTCATGGACCGGGGGGTAAAGAATTTCTTTCTGGAGTTATACGATACGGGGACCGCCGGCTTCCGGGAGGGCCCCTACTCTCTCAAGCGGGTATTCGCCGCGGGGAAGCGGCGGCAGGTCCGGTTCTACTGTACCTCCCAGCAGGAAGGGATAGTTGACTTCTCCGGGTACAGTACCTCCCGGGAACTGTGGCGGGAGGGGGCGGTACCCATGGGGGCCTGCACCACCGAGACCGCGGTGGCCCGCTTCCTGGCGGCCAGCATTATCGCCGACAGCGAGGAAGAGCGGGCCCGGCTTATGGAATGAGCCTCCCCGCAGGATGCCGGGGCCGCCTGCGCCGGTAGAAGCTCCACGCCCGGCCGGTTAAAAACCGTAGTTATCAAAAATTTTCTTTTGCCGGGCGTCCTCAAGATCCCGGTAACCGTAAACTCCGTTAAAGTACACTACATATTTTTTCAGAAGCCCCCCTTCTATGGCGGCCAGGGCATGTTTGGCAAAGGCGGCGGCGTGCATCCGGTCACGGGCAGTGGGGACCCCTCCGCGCTGCTGAAAGCCCAGAAGATTGCACTTTACATTCACCCCGAGTTTTTCCCGCACCAGATCCGCCGCCTCGAACATCTGTTTTGACTCTTCGGCAAAGGTAACAAGCACATAGCTCCGCTGCGTCTCTTTACGGCACCCGGCAACTTTACGGAGGATCTCTTCGTTGGAAGTACGGGGCTCGTACAGCACGCCGAAGTCGGCCATGCCCATAAGCACCGCGGCCATGGGGAAATAGCTTTCAAAGGCCCCCAGGGTTTCCACAAAGAACACCCGTCCGGGCAGCGCCATGGCGGTATCGGAAATATCGTCGATGTAATTTACCAGCTTGTTAAGGGCGGTATCGTGGCCCAGGGTGTACTGGCTGCCGAAGATATTGTTGTCGATGGTACCGGGAATGCCCGTTACCGCAAGCCGCGGATTATGCCGGCTCAGGTCCAGCGCCCCCCGGAAGCTGCCGTCGCCGCCAATCACAATCAGCGCCCCGGCGTTCTGTTCCTCCAGGTTCGACACCAGCCGCTTCTGAACAGCCTCTTCGATCAGCGAAGGAAGCCGCCCGGTTTTAAGCATAGTACCGCCGAGCTTGTACCAGCCTTCAACATCCACAGGGGTAAGTTCGATAAAGTCCTGTTCCAGGATGCCGCAGTAACCGCGCCTGTAACCCAGCACCCGGTGGCCCCTGGCGGCAGCCTCTACCGTAATCCGGGCGATGCAGGGATTCATCCCCGGAGCATCTCCCCCGGAGGTGATGACCGCAATATTCATTCAGGCCTTGCCCGCCGAACCGAAGGCTTCCAGCTTGTCCCTGACGATTGCCGCCGCCGCCGCCTTAACGGGTTTTAGAAATTTCCGGGGATCAAATTCTTCTGCGGGAAGCTCCGCGCACATCCTGCGCAGAGTATTGGAAAAGGCCGCTTTAAGTTCCGTCCCCACATTCACCTTGGCAAGACCCATGCTGATGCACCTCTGAATGTCGGCGATAGGAATGCCCGTACCGCCGTGCAGTACGATGGGACAGCTCGTCAGTTTCAAAACCGCCTCCAGCCTGTCAAAATCAAGCTTTGGCTCACTCTTATAAAAACCGTGGACCGACCCAAAGGCAATTGCCAGTGCATCAATGCCGGTCTCCTCCACATAGCGGGGCACGTCCGAAGGCACGGTAAAGGCTGCGGTACGATCTTCCACCACGACAT
Organism: Treponema sp.; assembly: GCA_031276965.1. Taxonomy (GTDB): domain Bacteria; phylum Spirochaetota; class Spirochaetia; order Treponematales; family Breznakiellaceae; genus JAISMC01. The sequence goes on along the minus strand of JAISMC010000036.1, from coordinate 19,083 downwards.
TGTCCTCTTTGCCGCCGACCTTGCCCAGCTCCGCCTCCACCGAACAGTTGTAGTCCCTGGCAAAACCGGCGATGGCCTTTGACTCGCGGATATTGGCCTCGTATTCCTTAGCCGAAGCGTCTATCATCACGGAACTGAAACCAGCCCTTATCGCCTCCTTGATAAAATCGCAGTCCGTGGCATGATCCAGGTGCAGGCATACCGGCACCTTCGAGTGTTTCGCAAGCCCCTGCACGATACCCACCGTTTCGTAAAGGCCGATATATTGACAGGCCCCCTGGGAAGCCATAAGAATCACCGGCGACCGGGCCTGTTCCGCCCCAAGCTGAATGCCCGCGGCATCCTCATAGCCGTTAAAATTGAAGGCCCCCACCGCATAATGTTCCCTTTGGGCCCGGGGCAGAATATCCCTTAGCGTTACCAGTTCCATCTATAATCCTCCTGGGTGTAATATCGACGCGCCCTTTAGGACGGCTGCTTTTCCGTATATTCCCGAATCAGAAAGAAGGCCCCGTATAATACCACGCGGTCATTCATCTCCGAATAACGTACCGAACCGTCATGTACCGGCGGCTCGCTTCTCTCTTTCAAGGTTTCCATCATGATCTGATGAAAAAAGCGCCGGCCCTTGGTGATGCCCCCCCCTAATACGATCAACTCCGGGTCGAAGAGGTTGAAGAGGTTGGCAAGCCCCACGCCAAGATAATAGCCTTCTTTCCGGTATAAGGCCAGGGCATACTCGTCCCCTTCGGCGGCGGCCAGATCGAGGTGGTGGCCGGAAAGCTTTTCCCCGTCGCCGCCGGCCAGATCGAAGGCGCGGCTTTTTTTGCCGGCGGCCAAGCCGGCCTTCATGGCATTCAACAGGGCCATGCCCGAAGCGTAGAGTTCAAAACAGCCCCGGCTGCCGCAGGGACATTCAAGGCCGCCGGACTCGATGGACATGTGCCCCACTTCCCCCGCCCCGTCGTTGGCGCCCCGGTATATTTCACCGTTAATCAGAATCCCGCCGCCGCAGCCGGTACTCACCGTCATGTAGATGATATTCCGCAGGCCCCGGGCCACGCCGCAGCGCTGCTCCGCCAGGGCGCCAAGATTCCCGTCGTTGTCAAGGCGGACGGGCAGGTGAAAATCGGCGCTGAGGCGGTCCTGAACAGGAAAGTTCCGCCACTTCATAAGCGGCGCATGGATGACAAGGCCCCGCTTCGTATCCAGGGGTCCGGGACTTCCCACGCCTATGCCCAAAATCTCCCCCGGCGCAATTCCTTGCCGCCGAATCAGATCTTCAAGCAGGGACCGGATATTCTGATAGACCGCCTCTTCGCCCCGGAAAGTTTCAGACTTCACCGTAAGGACAAGATCGCCCGCTATCTCCCCGGAGGACGTAAAAAGCGCCGCCGATGTTTTGGTTCCCCCTATGTCAAGAGCAAGGTAATATCCGCCGGCCATGATGTTAATTGGACTTGTTCAGAAACCGAAGTTTCTGAACAACTCTATTCTCTTTCCGTTTCTGCGCCATATCCAGAATAACGGCGATAATCGCCGCCCCGGACACAGCCCGGCCCGCCGGACCGGAACCGCCGGTAAGGCTCGCGCCCCCCAGCGCGGCGGAGGCAATGGCAAACATCTCGTAACCTTCGCGGGCGGCGGGCTGTCCGTTCTGCAGCTTGGACGCCGCCAGTACCCCGCCCAGGGCCGCCATAATGGAACAACGTATATAACCGGGAAAGGTTTTGCTTATACCCCTTACCTGTAAGCAGGGTTCCATGAAGACTCCTTTGCCCCGGCCGGGTCCGCGCCCGGCCGGATACGGCTTACTGCGCCGCGTTTTCTTTGGTAATAGAGGCTGTTCCAAAACTTCAGTTTTTGGAACAAGCTCAATAATATAAAGAGCGATCATAATAACACTTTTGTCAACCTTACCGGTATTGAGGTAACTGCGGATCTGTTGAGTGATCTGCTTGCCGGTTCCCTGGGGGTTCCGGGAAATTTCAGCAATCCAGTACCGGCCGTTGACCGGATCGGGAAGCGCAGCCTTGGCTTCGGGGTTGCCGCCACGAGGCCCCCGCCCCAAGGCGGGTTCCTGGGTATCATACCCCCTTATGAGTGAAAATCCGGGCGCAAGCCCGGGGTATGGACCCGCCTTCCAATTAATAGAAGATCTTGACGTGCTCTACCGGGGTCCGGTGTTTCATCTTGAGGAGCAGCATTTGTTCCGAAGCGGAATAGGTCCAGCCCGATGAATCGTAGCGTTCAAACTGAGGATCGGTACGGTAGTCCATATTGTAGATCTGTACTTTGGTAAAGGGCCGTATGCCCCGGATGAGCATATAGTGAGTTTCCCCTACGGGAAAGGAGACGGAAATGTCCAGCACATTGCCATTCTGGACAGCGGATACGGAGGAAGCGGCGGTCCAGGCCCACACGCCGTTTCCCGCATCGCCGATATCCACCGCCCGGGGATAGTACCCGCCGGAACGGAGCATACGGTAGATCCGGGCGGAACTGATCCGGGCGGTCCCCAGTCCGCCGATCTCGTCCCGGCTGGAAAAGGCCGCCCCGGCCGGGACGGACCCCGATTCGTCCAGCAGGGACAGGACCGACAAGACCAGGGAACGGCCCAGGGCGGCCCAGTCCTCATTGTCCGCAGAGCGGCCGTATTCAATAAGGGCCGTTCCCAGGCGGAGGTTGAATTCAATAGCAGCCTCGTTTTCCTCGACAGCAAAGACCTGGTCCCCGGCGGCGTTCATCCTGATCGCACCGGCAATGACAAAACAGGCCTGATCGATAAGACGGCTAAAGGGATTCTCTTCGCCGGGGCGGAGCTGCGCCCAGTCCTGCCAGCCTTCCAAAATCCCCGGACCCATCTTCAGCGACAGGGAAGCGGGATCAATGGAACGGACCATTTCCGCCCCGGCGCCGGAGAGGGTGGCATAACCCCGGGTCCAGAGAAAGGCGAACACGCGGGGCTCCCGGAAAAAATCTGCGGACTTTTCATTGAGCTGCCGGGAGAGGATGCTGGCCTTTTCCCGTTCAAAGACCACCAGAGAGCGGAGGGCCGTATCAAGCTGGCCCAGGTAGACCGAAGATTCAAAGGTCCGCTGGTTTCCGTTCAAAAACGAAGGGGGGACCGCTGAGACCGCCGCTTTATAGGCGCCCCGGCGGACCGCTTCACCCATATAGGCGATGATAGTATCCTCATCGGCGCCGGCGGCCACGGTTCTGTTCCAGAGAGAGAAGGATTGATCCTGCCAGCGGCTCAGGGCTTCCAGATAGGACGCCTCGTTCCGGGCGGCGGGGATGACAAAGTCGGCGGGACTGAAAAGCCGTCTTTCGGGAACGGCCCGGTAGGAGATGATCCCCCCGGCGTCCAGGGTGAGAAGCCGCTTTTCCCGGTTGACCGGCGAATGTCCGAAACTGTACTGCGTCCCGCCGGCCTGGACAATGAACTGGCCCTCTCCGGTATCCTGGATGCGGGAGGACCGGAGGGGTCTGTAGGGCAGCTCCAGGGCCCTCCCTTCCCCCAGGGAACCGGAAATCCGCAGTTCCGGGGCGCCCCCGGCGTACCGGGTATCAAAAACCAGTTCGGCTCCGTTTGAGAGACGGAACCGCGCGGACTCGCCGGACAGCGTCATGTATTCGGGATAAACCGCCTCCGGCGCACCGGAATCCTGTCCTTCATCAAAGATAAGTTTGAGAGGGCTTTCATCATCATCTCCGGCAAGGCGGAATTCCATCCCCCCGGAATAGACGCTGAGCTTTCCCGAAAGGGCGTATTCACCGGGATTGAGGGTCCCGGAACCGGATACATCCCCGTAATGGCCGGAGACCACAAAATTCCCCACCCGGTAGGTAAAACCGCTCCGCCTGGTAAACTGGATCATGACCAGCAGAACAAAAAGAAATCCGTACAAAGCAAAAAGGCCGATTATACGGGGGAAAACCGGTTTTCTCATCAAGAATGCTCCATGAGTTTGTTTATGAAAGAAAAAAGCATTATTTTTTTCTCATAAACAACTTCGCGGCCGGCGAACCAAAGGCCCGCCGGCGGGAAATTGCAGGACTTGTTCGAGAATCAATCGGGTTCCCGGACAAGCCCAATGATAGCCGAGGAAGCGGGATAATGACAACATCCCTATCAAAAACTGCCGATAGTGATAGTATAGGGGCGGTCTTAACCATTCGTCTTGGGACAGCCCAATACTCTTTTATAAGGAAACAAGCTTGGCGTCATTTTTGAAAAAAGCCTTCCTCCCGGGAGGCCTCCTGGTAACCCTGTTGATTTTAGCGTTCCTCTCCGGCTGTCCCTCAAGCCCCCGGCCCCCCGAAGGTCCCGTTGAAGGCCCCGGAGAGGAACTTCCCCCGCTGACCGCTTCGGATACCGAATCCATCCTGACCAGAATAGCCCTGCTTCTGAACCGGGGGGACTACGAAGAGGCCCTGGCCCTCTTTGACCGGATAGATCCCGCCGAGGCGGAAACCAGCGGCATCCGGCTTATAAAGGCTTCGGTGCTTACCGCCGCGGAACGGCTTGAAGAGGCCCGGAGCATAGCCGGGGAAATTGCCGCCCGGGAACCCGGCAATATGGAGGCCCTCCTGGTATTGTCCAATGTAGAGGGCGCCGCCGGCCGGGAACGGGAACAGCGGGCCCTTCTGGAGCAGGTCATTAAGACGGAGCCCGCCAATACCAGCGCCCTGATACTCCTGGGGAACATAGCCCTCCGGGGCCGTTCCTTCAAAACCGCCGCATCCTATTTTGACCGGGCCCTGGCGGCGGATCCCGGAAACGGCGACGCCCTGGTGGGCAGGGCCGGAGTATACCGCTACGAGCGGGACCCCAAAAACGCCGAAACGCTGCTTAACAAGGCGGTTACCCTCTATCCCGGATGGCCGGTTCCCTACAGCGAGCGGGCCCGGCTCTACAGCGAGGCGGGTTTTCCCGGCGATGCGATAAAGGATCTGGACAAGGCGAAGGATCTGAACCCCCGGGACTACTGGACAGCGATAGACAGGGGAAACGTACTTATCACCCTTAACCGGAAAGAGGAAGCCCTCGGCGAATTTACCCGGGCCATCAGCCTGGATCCGGACAATTTTCTTGCCTACGTGTACAGCGCCGGCATCAAGGATGATCTGGCGGATCACGACGGGGCGGAAAAGGACTATACCATCCTGGCGCGGCTGAACCCGGAATACTACTTTGCCTTTGAAGGGATGGGAATACACAAGATGCGGAAACAGCTTTGGTCCGAAGCCCGGGACGCCTTTATGGAAGCCTACAAGCGGGCTCCCGAAACCAGCTACGCCCTCCTGGCCGCGGCCAACTGGATGCGGGCCGGCCGGCCGGCGGACCCGAAACAATTCCTGGAGGAAGCTATCCGTAAAACCCAGCGGGAAAGCCTGGACTGGTACATGCTCAGGCTCTATCACGATCTGACGGGAGACGCCGATGTGGCCGCCCGGATCGACCGGGAAACCAGGTACGACGTTAAGGCCAAAATGCTCTACTACCTGGCCCAGTACTACGACATCCGGGGAAACAGAAACCTGGCGGACAAGTACTTCCTGCAGTCCAGCGATTTGAATCAGCGGGGCAACCTTGAATGGCGCCTTAACGACTGGATCGTAACCGAACGGAGCCTCAAGGTATACTGATGAAGGGCGCATTTGCCCGCCTCCTTGCGGAGCTTAAGGCATCGTCCTCCGGAACGGCGGAACCGGGGGAAGGCTCCGCTCCCCGGGAACAAGGGCAGGCCCGCCCCAGGGTGGTTATCCAGACCCACGACTTTCCCGACCACGACGCCGCCGCTTCGGCCTTCGGCCTGGGCCGGCTGCTGGGCCGCTGCGGTTACGAAGCCCTGCTCCGCTACCGGGGGCTTATCCGCAGCCACTCCCTCAAATCCATGATAAACGGGCTGAACATCCCCCTTGTCAAAGTGGCCGGTATGGCGGAAAAGGAGCTGCTCCGGGCCCCCTGTATCATTGTAGACGGCAATCCGCTGAACACCAACGCCCGGCAGGTAACGGAAAATCTCTTCGCCGTCATAGACCATCATCCCGGACAGGAGAAAACCGGCGGCCCGCCTGCGGTCCCCCCCTGCGCTTTCGCCGACATCAGGCCCGGCTGCGGTTCCTGCGCCGCCATTATTGCCGCCTACTGGAAGGAGGCGGGGTTTGTCCCGGACAAGGAGGAGAGCACCGCCCTCCTTATGGGAATAGAAATAGACACGGATTTCCTCTCCCGCCGGGTAAGCCGGCTGGACCTGGACGCCTTCCACCGCCTCTTCTTCAACGCCGACTGGCAGTTCGGCGCCAGGAACATCAAAACCTCCCTTTCCAAAAAGGACCTTCCCGCCCTGGAACTGGCCGTAAGCGGCGCCAGAATCAAAAAAAAGCTCTATTTCACCGTCATCACCGTAGACACGTCCCAGGAAGTTATATCAATATTAGCAGATCTGTTTCTCCGGCTGCGGGAAATATCCGTCTCGGTGATTATCGAGAGCCGGGGCTCCATCCGCCATGTTTCGGTGCGCAGCAGGGACCCGGCTGTTTCCGCCGCCCGGGTAGTACGCCGGGCCCTGGAAGGCATCGGGGAAGGGGGCGGCCACGACCACATGGCCGGGGGGCTCCTTTCCACAGAGATAGACGAAGAAAAGCTGTTTCAGCGTTTTACCGAAGCCATAGACAAAGAGGAGCATCCATCAGCATGAACGACACCAGGACAACACTGCATCTGCAGGACAACGAGATCATCCTTATCGGAACCGCCCATGTTTCCAGGGAAAGCATTGAAGAGGTAAGCCGGGTCATCCGGGAGGAAAAGCCCGGCATGGTCTGCGTAGAACTGGACAGCGGACGGTACGCCGCCATGAACGAAAAGGACAACTGGGAAAGGCTCAACGTGTCCAGGGTTATCCGGGAGGGCCGGGGCTTTTTCCTGATGGCGAACCTGGTCCTCTCCGGCTTCCAGCGCCGCCTGGGGGCAGGAACCGGGGTTAAGCCCGGGGAGGAGATGAAAACCGCCGTGGAGACCGCGGTGGAGCTGAACATCCCCTTCGCCTTCTGCGACCGGGACGTGCAGATAACCCTCCGCCGGGCCTGGGCCCGCTGCGGCTTCTGGGGCAGGTGCAAGCTCATGGCCTCCCTGCTCTCCAGCGCGTTTACCACGGAAAAGCTGAGCGAAAAGGAAATAGAGCAGCTTAAAAGCGGCAGCGAACTGGACGGCATGATGGCGGAACTGGCGGCATACCTGCCCCCGGTCAAGGAAACCCTCATCGACGAACGGGACCAGTATCTGGCGGCGAAGATCTGGGCCTCAAGGAAAACCAAAACCGTCGCGGTGGTGGGAGCCGGCCACATGACGGGCCTTAAAATCCATCTTGAAAGGCTGGCCGCCGGCGAAGCCGGGGAGGACGTTTCCGCCCTGGACCGCATACCCCCCAAGACCCTCCTCTCCAGGGCGGCGGGCTGGGCAGTCCCGGCCCTGATTATCCTCCTCATCGTCGCAGGCTTTTTCCGGGCCGGCACGGAGGTAAGCGCCGCCATGCTTATCCACTGGGCGCTCCTCAACGGGTCCCTGGCGGCCCTGGGGGCCCTCATCGCCCTGGGGCATCCCCTTTCCATTTTGGTATCCTTTATCGGCGCGCCGGTAGCCACCATCAACCCCTTCATCGGGGTGGGCCTCTTCTCGGGGCTTACCGAGGCCGCCCTGCGGAAACCCAAGGTTACCGACGCCCAGACCATCTCCGAAGACATAAGCAGCATCAAGGGAATTTACCGCAACCGCATCACCCGGGCCCTCCTGGTCTTTTTGCTCTCCACCCTGGGGGGCGCCGTGGGGAACTTTATCTCCATCCCCTCCCTGATCGGACAGCTCTTCCGGTAACGGCGGCATCCGGGCCGCGGCATGGACGCCGGAGCCCGGACGCAGGACCCCGGCCGGCCCTTATCCCGCCGCCTTTTACCCCCGCTTTTCCCCAAAGGGCTCATTGTCTTAAGACAACAGGCCATTGTCTTAAGACAACAGGTCATTGTCTTAAGACAACAGGTCATTGTCTTAAGACAACAGAGCATTGTCTTAAGACAACAGAGCATTGTCTTAAGACAACAGAGCATTGTCTTAAGACAACAGAGCATTGTCTTAAGACAAGGGGGCATTTTTTACGGATTTTGAGGTACGGAGCGCATATTATGGGGTGTACGGCGATGAAACCGGGCTGTACGGGGGATAATTCGCGTCTGTCCGCAAGGCGTCTACATCATGGACAGACCGCGGGCTTTAGTCCGATGCATTTTCCCGCCTAAGGGCTGCGAAAATGCGGATTTCAAGGCTGCTGTCCGGCGGCGGCGGGCGCCCGCCGGCTTATGCCCGCGGTTCAGCTCACAAATTCTGAATTGTCAGGGAGATATCGGCGTCCGTTCCAAAATTCCGCTTGAAATCGTCCTTCCAGGTCAGATCGTAGCCGGTTCGGGGCAGAGGCGTCTTGACGGTAACGTCCTTGGGATAAGAAGCGCTCGAGCCGGAACCCGCCACGGACGGGGCGGCCTTGGGCAAAGTAAGGGTAAGAGGCGCCGGGCCGGTATCGAAGAAGGCGTAGGCGCCGATGGATTCTACCGATGGGAGCGTTACCGATGTCAGGCCGGTACAGCCATAGAAGGCGTTATTCCCGATGGATTTTACCGGCAGGCCGCCCACTGTAGAAACCGTTACGGCCCCGGCCGCGCCGGGATAGGCAACTAAGGTCCACGCGCTCCCGTCTTTTTCTAACAGCATACCGCTCTGGCTCTTATAATTGGGATTGGCGGCGGCAACCGTTATGCCGGTTAAGCTGCGGCAGCCAATAAACGAATTGTCGCGGACGCTTGTTAGTGAGGCGGAGAGGTTTACCGTTGTCAGGGAGCTGCAGTCCCGAAAGGCGTATTCGCCGATGGACGCCGCCGCCGGGAGGCTTACCGATGCCAGGGAGCTGCAGCCGTAAAAGGCCCTGTCTCCGATAGATGCCGCCAAAGAAAGATCTACCGTTGTCAGGTTGGTACAGCCATAGAAGGCGTAATCGCCGATGGACGTTGCCGCCGGGAGGCTTACCGATGTCAGGAAGCTGCAGCCGTAAAAGGCGTATGCGCCGGCGGACGTTACCGAAGAAAGCGTTGTTATACCGCCGCTTTTACTGGGGGGACAGGCAATTACTGCCGTGCCGGCCTTATTCAACAACATGCCGTCCTGGCTCTTATAATTGGGATTGGCGCCGTCAACCGTTATGCCGGTTAAGCTGCGGCAGAGGGTAAACGGGTTGGCGCCTATGGTTGTCAGCGAAGCGGGGAGCCGTACCAATGTCAGAGAAGTCCAGCCCTGGAAGACCCTTTCGCCGATGGAGACCGTAGGGTCGGGCAGGGTAAGGGATACGATTTTGTATTTACCCTCCTGATTACCCGGAAGGGGATCAAAGCGGCCGTCCGTATAAAGGCCGCCGCCTGTAGTGTGGGTCCCCCTGCTGCAGCCCAAAAGGTCAAGGGTAACGTATTTGCCTGCAGCGTCTATCGCATTCAGAATATCTTTCCAACTATCGCTTGAAAGCTCAAAGCTTTCCGTTAAAGGGACAGGATTTGCGGTGGTATCTCCGGCTCCCGGATTACCGGCGGCATAGTTGTTAATAGACGCCAAAATACCGCCGGGACTGAGAGCGACCGTAATATTACTGGGGGTTTCGCCGCCGAGACTGTCTACCGTCCAAACGGTAAAAACACGGAAACGTTCATTGGTCAAACCGGTAATGGTCACGGTCTGTGTTCCCGGGGAGATGTTCATCAGCGGTTCAGGTCCGCCGGTAATTCTGATATGGTCAATGCCCGCCGGATTGGTCCAGTTTAGGGTTACCTGTCCATCACCGGAAACGGCCGCAAGATCTTCTACCGGCCTGGGATACCCGCCGCCGGCGCTTAAGTACAGCGGAGAGCTTACACTGCTGCTGCTGCCGGAATTGTTTACCACTTTAACGGTAACGGTATAGGGAGTTCCGGGGGTCAGGCCGGTAATGACTGCGCCGTTCGGGTTTTCCGAAAGCGATTTAGGAACGTAGAGCGGCGTACCTCCGCCGGGCGTCCAGGTGATTTCGATATGCTTAATATCATCGTCCGCGGGATCGGTCCAGGTCAGCGCTGCCCACGTATCGCCGGCGGACTGCTTAGTAAGGCCGCCTATTTCGCCGGGAGGGACGCCCGCCGGGCCGCCTTCGGCGGAACCGCAGGCGGCGAAGAAAAGGGCGGCAAGAATGCCCGCAGCCAGGACCGCCGGAAGGCGGACCGCACAGGGAGGGGCTGTGCGCGAATGGGCGCTGCGAATAGCGGCTCTATGCCGCCGGATACGGGGGGTAAGCGGCATATACGTTTCTGTCCTGTCAAGGGATTCTTTCATAGGGCGCCTTCTTTCTGTCCGGCAAAATGCGGCAAACAGTCGTACCTCTTTCAAACTTCGGCTGGTTTTGAAAAGGGCTTTAGAAAAACCGGCGAAGGGCCCGGCTTTTCCCCTTAATCTTGAAAAAGTGTACCATGAGACGCCGCATAGGGCAAGGGCGCGCCCTATGGAAAAGGCCCCGCGTTTTTCCGTATCCGGCCGGTATCCGGAAGACCCACGATTATCGGGCTGCTGCGGAGTTTGCAGGGTAAAAAATCGCCGGTCAGGCGATTTTTAAGGGTTTTGCGCGCAAAGCGCGGCAAACTCCTAGAGCCGTCCTGACCGCTTGACCCGGAGGTAGCTGTTTATCAGCGACGAGGAAAGATCCGCCGGGGCGCTTTCCAGCGTCAGGAGCCCCATGTGCTCCCAGGTTTTGTAGAGATGCCGCCGGGAAGCGAGGTAGGCCCTGGCGGCGGCGCTCTCCAGTTCCTTTTCGGCGTCCATGCCGCCGGGACGGCCCACGGCAAATGACCAAAACGCTCTGCGTTTTGGATCGGCGTCCATGCCGGCGGCATGGACGCCGCTGCCGGACCGGCGCAGGGCAAGCTCCTCAACTTCGCCTTCCCGGAGGCTTACCACCAGCAGGAGGTGCCGTTTTTCAATCCGGGGAAGTATCCACGAGAGGGACTCCCCGTCCTCTTCCCGGAAGTTGCTGATCAGAATAATAAAACTGCGGCGGTTAAGCCGGTTAAGGGCGCTTTCCAGGACCGAAAAGGGCGATGAAGGGACGGGGGCGCTCTTCAAATCGTAGAGGCTGTTCAGCAGTCCCGTCAGGGCGCTGAGGCCCTTCCGGGGCGGAAGCCAGCGGTCCTCCGCCCCAAAGACCCCGGCGGCCACGGCGTCTCCGTGTTTCAGCGCCACATAGGAGAGGAGCATCACCGCCTCCAGGGCGTCGTCAAACTGGGTCCTTACGAGGGGCCGTTCCGGCGGCCCGGCGGCCCGGTCCCGGGGGGACGGGGCATGTATGCTCTGCGGCGAATCGGGATGATCCGGCCCGGCGGCCCGGAATTCCTCCCGGCGGTGGAGCCGGTATCCCGAATCCAGGAGGAACAGTACCTGCTGATCCTGCTCTTCCTGGTATTCCCGGAGGATAAACTTTTGCCGCCGGGCGGTGGCCCGCCAGTCTATGGCCCGCACCGGGTCGCCCTGCTGATACTCCCGCAGGCTTTGAAATTCCAGTCCCTGTCCCCGTTTCCGTATGGCGTTAAGGCCGGTCCGCTCCAGGGTTCCCGCCAGGGCCCGGCCCGCCATTTTCTTAAAATCGGGATAGGTCCGGCCCCGGCTTACCAGGGGATAAAAAGACTTGCGCCGCCAGAGGCGGAGGGGCGAACTGAAGAGCATCTCCAGGCCGGGGAATTCCCAGCTTCCCCGCTCTATGGGAAGGATCTCATACTTAAAAATCAGCGTTCCCTCTTTGAGTATGCGCCGGTCCAGCGCCGCCGGAAAGGCCCGGCATTCCATGGATTGGGGGTAAAGGTCGAAGATAAGCGTCCGTACCGGAAGGAGGCCCTTCCCGGTTTTTCTTATTCTGAGGATAACCTCCGTGCCCTTCCCCAGTCCCAGGGAGGAACGGATCTCCCGTTCCGGCACAAGCCGGCCGGTAAAGCGGAAGAGCAGCAGGAAATCGGCGGCGATAAAGGGAAGGAGGGCCGGCCCGGCAAAGAACCAGACCTTGAAGAGGGTTTCCGAAAAAAAGGCCGCCGCCCCCAAAAAAAACCAGAGGAGGACCGCGGTAAAAAAAAGGCCGCCCGGTTTCACCGGTCCGCCGCTTCCGGTCCGCCGCCCCGGGGAGCTTCGGTCCGGGCCAGGAGGGATTCGATAATCCGCCCTTCGTTAAGGCCCTCAAGCTCGCTTTCCGCGGAGAGGGTAAGCCGGTGGATCAGCGCCGGCGCCGCCAGAACCTTGATGTCGTCGGGAAGCACGAAGGGTCGGCCTTCGAGGAGGGCCCGGGCCCGGGCGCAGCGGATCAGGGCAAGGCTCCCCCGGGGGCCGGCCCCGGACTGGAGGCTGGGAAGCTGCCGGGTGGAACGGACCAGCCGGACCGCATAGTCGATTACCGAATCGTCCACCCGTATCCCCGAGGCCAGATCCTGAAGGGCGGTAAAGTCCTCCGGGGTCAGCACCGCCCTGACCGCATCAACGGAAAGCTCCGCTCCGGTTCCACCGGCAAGCACCTGGGACACCATCAGCCTCTCCTCATCCTCCGCGGGATAGTCCGCAAGCACCTTCATAAGGAAGCGATCCTTCTGGGCGTCCGGCAGGGGATAGGTTCCCTCGTGCTCGTAGGGGTTTTGGGTCGCCAGGGTCATAAAGGGCCGGGGCAGCGGATGTCCCACCCCGTCAAGGCTTACCTGGAGTTCCTGCATGGCCTCAAAGAGGCTTGCCTGGGTTTTGGCCGGAGCCCGGTTAATCTCGTCGGCGATAAAAAGGTTGGTGAACACCGGCCCCTTTTTGGTGATAAATCTTCCGCCGCCATAGACGGCGCTCCCCGGCGTTCCGGCCGGTACGGTGTCCAGCATAATGCTGCCGGTAATGTCGCTGGGCATCAGGTCCGGGGTAAATTGAACCCGCTTGGAATCGCCCCCGATGGTCCTGGCGATGGCCCGGACCAGCAGGGTCTTGCCCAGACCGGGAACCCCCTCCACCAGAAGATGCCCCCCGGCAAGGAGGGTAATCAGGGCGTGATCCACCAAAAAGCGCTGGCCTATAAAGACCCGGCCAATTTCATTCCGCAGATCCTCCATGACCGCCGCGGCGGATTCTATGGTATACCTCGTCTTTTCACTCATAACCGCTCCAATATGCTTTCTATAATTTCCCGGTATTTTATAAATTCCCGGACGCCTATCTTTTCTTTATGTTCTTTATGATTGATGATCTCCTCCGCCTCATCCCCCAGGCGGCAGATCTTCTTAACCAGGGGGACCAGACCGGCCTCGTCAAAATCCCCTTCCCGCCGCCGGAGCTTTACCCGGATCTCCTGAATGTACACATCCAGGTAGGCCCCCAGGGCATGATGCTTTTCCAGGAACCGGGCTTCGGCAAGGAACCGTTCCCGGATAGGTTTGGCGGCGGAACGGTCCTCCTGCCCGGTAACGCCGAACCGGGGAATTACCATCCAAAAGCCTATCACCGTTAAGGCAAGTATGGATATTGCCAAGGGGATCACGCGGCCCCGGCTAAAAAGCTTGGTAAAGAAGCCCTCCTCTTCCTCCTGACCGTCAGAAGATATCCGGTTTTCCCGGAAAAAAAGTACCCCCCGGTTTTCCCGGTCCCGCCCGCCGGTCAATTCCCAGGCTAAACGGGCGTTCGTCTCGTTACCCAGATTGACGGACATCATAAAAAAGGGAATCCCCATAAGCGTGATAGAGCCCGATTCCAGGGGAACCGTTACCAGCCGGATTATCCCCTCTTCGTCCGTAAGGGTCCGCACATCCCCCCGGCCGGCAAGTTTCCGGCGCAAAATAAAACGGACCTGCCGATCAAAAACGGGCCCGGCGGAGGAATCCGTCCGGGGGGCGGCTCCGTCTTTCTCCTCCGCCTCCGGCCCAAAGGTTCCCTCAAGTCCCAGGCCGCGCAGAAAGGCATCTGTCTCCTCATCCCAGGACTCGTCCAGGGAAACGATCAGGGATATCCCCGACGCTGCCAGGGTTTCCAATTCCGGCAGCAGCTCTTTGTCAAGGAACGAAACCTGAATAAAGACAACCCCTTCCTTCGCTTCGGCCAGGGAGGAAGCCCGGACTTCGGATGCAGCCCGTACCGGATGGCCCGTTTGATTAAGCCAGCGATCCAGGGCAAGGTATTCATTGTAGAGGGCCTCCCCGGAGGGAAACAGATACTTCGGCCTGGGGTATACCTCGAAAAAAGCATAGGCCGCGAGTCCCAGTATGGCCAGCACCCCGGCAATGACGCCGAAGACGGCAAGATACCTACGCATCGCCGCCCCGGGGCAGCAGGGATTGACAGAAATCAAGGGCAAGTTCAAAGGCGCCCTCTTCCGGGGAAAGGCCGCCGTAGACCAGGGCGATCCAGTTCTTTACCAGATCCGCAAAGGCCCGGACCACGGCCTGGGAACCTTCCCCGGCCTGATTCACCGGCGGATCCAAACCCAAGACCCCGCCCTCCGGCGGGGAAGTTCCGGGGCGGGAAGAGTTATTCGCAGCGGCGGGATACTCCGCGGTCCCTTCCCGGGAAACTGCGGCGGGGACGGCCGCGCCCCAGGCCCGGACCAGGGCAAGACATTCATATTCCGTAGCGTTCCGGGGAAAGGCGATGCCCCAGCGGATTTCGCAGACGGCGATGGCGGCGGCAAGGCAGGCGGCCCAGGCTTCCCGCAGTTCCCCCCGGGCATAGCGGATCCGGCTCTGTTCCAGGAGCCGTCTTGGATCGGCGGAAACGCCATCCGCGCCGCCGTCTATGCCGCCCAGGAACCGGCCCCTCCCGGCGCGGGCTCTCCGTCCCGTCTTGCAGAGCCACAGTACGGAGAACCCCGCCAGGACCAGGGCGGCGGCGGCCAGTACAAGCCTGAGAATCCGGGCTGTCCATTCCCGTACCCGTTCCGCCCAGGAAAGGGTGTTAAACTCAAAAGGTTTCTTTTCCTCCGGCTCCTTCCATTGCTTCAGCCGTATCCCCCAGCTTTCTTCTTCGCCGCCGAAATCCCGGGATTCCAGAACTTCCTCCAGAGACCGAAGGGGAACCGGATCCTCCTGGGCAAAAGCGCCCTGGGGAATAAAAAAGGTCAATAGTAAAAGGAGGATCAGCGCCGCGCCGCCTCTCCCCTGACTCCTCCTCCGCTTTGTAAACTGCTGAAACTGAAGCTGAATGTCCCAGCCTTCCACCTCAACCCGGCTGTTAATGTAAAGGCCAAATCCCATACATACATAGAGGCCCTCAAGCAGCAGATAATTAAAACAATAAAAGATAAAGACGATACTGCCATAGGGAAAAATGCCGGTAACATAGCGGATAAGAGGGGAATCCAGGTATTCGGCCATAATGGAAAAAAAGATTAGTTCACAGATCAGCAGCATGCCTTCAATGCCGATACCGAGGATCGAGAGAAGTATGCAGAAGTTAAAACAACCCTTTTTTAGATCCTCCTTCCGCCGCCTTACCGCGGCGGATCTAAGGTTTTCCAGGATCCTCAGCGGCATCGAAGCGGAACGCCAGGGGCTGACCCTGCGCCAGAGAAGATCCCCCGGAAGCCCCCTTCCCAGAGAATGGCCCAGTCCCTTAAAGAGCCGGGAGGGGGAAGCATCGGGTTCAAAAAAACGGAGGGCAATAATATGAAGGATGAAACGATCAAAAAAAGGTTTCAGCCACCAGAGGACCGGAACGGCGATCCAGAAAGGGATCTTTAGGGGGATAAAAATAACCGTCAGCGCCGGTACAAGAAAGGGAAGGGCAAAGAAAAAAAGCAGATAGAGCAGATTATGCCGCCAGAGGAGTATCCCCGAATCCGCCGCCTCCCAGCCGCTTCTCTGCCTCAGGGTGAGGATGCCCGTCTCAAGGACGCTCATATCCGCTTCCTCCCGGCGAAGATAAAGTAGGCCGCCAGCAGCAGCGCCCCGGCGGCGCCCGAGCCATAGTGTATTACCGGAGCGATTTCGTGCCGGGAGGACCAGAAGGCTTCGATGACGGCGGCGGCAAGGAGGAGCAGCGCGCTGCCGGTGATGATGGGCAGGGCCGCCGCCGCGGCGGAGCGGACCGACGCTTCCCGGCTGAGGCCCTTGGTAACAAAAAAACGGTACCCCAGGAGCAGTCCCGCCTGGGCGCTGAAAACAATGCCCGTGAACTCGAAGGCGCTGTGGCCGCTGGTAAAGGAGAAAAAGGTCCCGGCAAAACCGGAATTGATAAGATGAGCGGCGGCGGCGCCGATAAATATGGCATTAAACGAAAGAATCATGAGGCTGCCGAATCCCGCCAGGATGCCTCCGGCAAAGGTTCTAAAGGCGATGGAGATGTTATTGTAAATATAAAAGCCGAACATATCCGCATCGGCGCTGATCTCCCTGGGGGTAAGGAAGTATTCGCTTTCGGGGTCGTACATCTCCTCCAGAGACCGAAGCTGATAAAAGGGAAACAAGTCGTAGACCGTATCAGGAAAACGGACGCAGAGCAGGGCGGTAAAAAACAAAAGCCCGTAAAAGATAAGATGCACCGCCCCCAGTCCCCGCCACTGGGAACGTACCGCCCGGGGAAAACCCCGGAGGATAAAATCAAGAGGAACCTTGAAGGAAAGGGAACGCCGGCCATAGAGGATCTGATTCCCCTCAAGGACCAGCCGGTTAAGCCGTTCTATAATTGAAGGATCGTAACCATTAGCCCGGGCGATATTGAGGTCCTGAGTCAGTTCCCGGAATCCCCGCGGAAACCATGCGGCCTGGGCCCGCACCGCCTTGTTCCCTCCGTTTATAATCCCCTCAAACCTGTTCCAAAAGGCTTCCCGGCGGCGCACAAAATGCTGCTGGGTCATAGTCTCTCTCCGGCGGCCCCGCTCAACCCCCGGGCAATACCCAGAAGATACTCCGCGCCGTTAAACTCCCCTTTAAGAGAATTGGCAAATTCCTCTTCAGGAGAGATCCCGAATTCCTCCCGGAGAACCGTCTCCGTTTTCAGGCAGGCCGCATAATCCCTGGCGATCTCGCCGGCCCGGGCCTTACCCAAAAGGGGATAGCGCCGGGCAAAATCCAGAACCGCCTGTTTTTCTTCATAGGAGAGGGGAGAAGCGGGAATTTGGACGGGCGTCTCCGGCATTCCGGCGGCGATCCGGTACAGGGGCCTGGAGACGGAAGTATACACCACCAGGGTATCCGCCGCCCAGTCGCCGATACGGCGGAAACCCCGGGAAAGGCAGAGAGAGAGCAGGCCTATCAGATAGAGAAACATAAAAGCGTCGGCGGAACGGAGCAGGTTCCGCAAAAAGGACGCCCCGGCCTTGACCGGAGCGCCGCTGCCCATCACCACCCTGATTCCAAAGATACGCTTCCCCACGCTCTGGCCCTTAAAAAAACACTCGCAGATCACATGATAAGACCAGGTAACCGCAAAACGAATCAGCAGCAGCATCCAAAGGCCGATAAGATCCCGCAGAGCACCGAAGACGAGATAAGCGCCGCCGATGCAGAGCCACTGGATCAGCACATCTACGCCGTAGGCGCAGGCCCTTACGGGCAGACCTGCGGGGTGGAGGACAAATTCTATACCTTCGGGAGTCTGCACCCCCAGGGAAGAATCAGCCAACTCCACCGTGGAACGGACGGGACATGGTTGTTTTGATACGGTATTTGTCTCAAGGTACATGCCCTTTTTACCGCCCGAAAGGGGCGGAGCATGCAGCTTTCGCATACTATCAACGGCACAGGAACCCGCTGAACGGGGAAGGCAGGCGGAGGGGGTAAGGGACGGCATCCGAAAACCGGTCACATAAGCGTTGTGTACACGGCAACTATAATGGCCGCAACGATGAATACGGGGATAATGGCAAGATTGACGACGGTTAAAATTCCGATAAACTTCCAAAGAGACCGGTTGTTCTTGAAGGCTCCTTCAAGTTCCGCCTCGGAATTACTCCGGAGGAATCTGCGGATCTTCTCGCCGAAAAAGTAGGTAAACCGGGCGGGGAAAAAGACCAGCACCGCAACCCCAAGATAGATAAGTCCCACGGCTATGAGGCCAGCGACCCCCCAAATTCCGGGCACGCCGGGCATGTTGGAGATGAAGGGACTTGCGCTGATAAAACCCACCGCCCCCATGGCCGTGAGGCCGGCGCCGATAAAGCCCATGATCCCGACAAAGCGCATCCAGGGAGAGGCATCCTTCAAATAGGAAACCATCGTTTCAGTTAAGTTGCCGGCGGAACCGCCCTCTTCCGAACTAATTTCAGCCTCCGGGCTCTTATAGGGATTTTGAGTATCCGGCATATCGCCCCCTTATAAAATTACTCATCTAAAATGTGGCCTTTTTAGAGCTTTTCGTCAATAGACGCCGCAGTCCGCCTATTCCCTGGTGGGATATAGACGCAATTCGTCTATTAGCGGACCAGTCAACGGGATCTTCAATACGGCCCTTTTTAGACCAGCCAAAACACAAACGAAGCTCCCCGCCGAAAGGCGGGTTTTTAGGTATTAGACCCCACTGCAAATAAGCGTTCCGGTTCTTTTTTGACATTACCGGTGATAACATTGGACTTAAGCGGTTGTTGTTCAGAAACTGAGGTTTCTGAACAACTCTATTGACGATCTCCCCGCCGCATCAATCACATCACTATCCATACGCTCATGCTTAACATTGGTCAGGATTCCGGCAAGATTAATCGCCGTTTCCGGTTTCATTAAAGTCCGCCCGTTTTAGGCATCTATTGATTGGGGGGCCGGGTCCATACCCAAGAACCCGCTTACGCGGGGGAGCTTTAGGGCGTTTGGACCCGGCGTAACTTTGTTTGTTTGGGGTATGGCCCCGCATAAAATCCATACCTTGCAGAACGACGATACCCCGCCTTTCAGGGCGGGGAGAGTCATTTACGTGATGCCTAAAAATAAAATCCAGCCGAAAGAGCGGATGCCTAATAACTAAAAATCCAGTCCAAAACTATACCAGCCTTATCAGGGAGATAAGGCAGATGAGGTTGGACATGA
>JAISMC010000033.1 GCA_031276965.1 Treponema sp. | reverse complement strand
CCTGGCCCTTCGGGGTGATATACTCTTTCCGGGGAGGGAATATGGTCAAAAAAAGCGCAAAGATTAGTGAAATCAGGGGAATAATAGGCGAAACGGGGCTCTTATCATCGAGCGGCAAGCGGCTTGAACCCTATGCGGGACACCGGTTGCCGGATATCGTGATGATAACCCTGCCGGCAGTGATTGGGGGTGCTTCTCTCAGCCCTGCTATCCCCCGGCGTTCTCCGGCCTTGCCGCCGCCCGGCATTTCTTTAAGAAAGAACGGCGGGCATGGAGTCTGACCTAAGGATAATTTGTCCGCAAAAACAGGCTAAAGGCCGCTGAATTCGCTATCCTTTTATCCCGCCGATCATTACGCCCTTTTCAAAATACTTTTGGATAAAGGGATAAACGCACAGAATCGGTATTACCGAGACGATTATGATTGCGAATTTGATCTGGTCCACGTATTGCAGCATGTCTCCCCCGTAACCGCCGGACGCAGCCGTACCGATTCCGTCCTTAAACGCTTCGTTCAAAATTAAAATATTCCGTAGAACTATTTGAAGGGGCACCAGTTTATTGCTGCTGATATACATGAGGGCGCTAAAGTATTCGTTCCAATGGCCTACCGCATAGTAGAGCAGCATGACGGATACTATCGCTTTGGACAGGGGTACTATGACAAACCCGAAATAACGGAAATGAGAACAGCCTTCAATAACCGCAGCTTCATAAAATTCATAAGGTATTGAACTTTGAATGAAAGTTCTGGTGACTATCAAATTATATACGTTTATGGCGCCCATTATTATGAGAATAAACGGCGTGTTCACCAAATGAAGGCTTCTTACGACCATGTAGGTTGGTATCATCCCGCCGCCAAAAAACATGGTAAAGACAAACATGGGCATGATGATCTTCCGGGGCCGGAATTTCTTGCAGGCAAGCGCATAGGCAGCGGGAATGGTTACCACCAGGTTCAGGAGCGTACCGACTACGGTATAGAGAATCGTGTTTCCGTATCCTGTCCAGACCCGCTCGTCCTGAAAAACCTGCTGGTACCCATAGAAATTGATATCCTTGGGCCATAATATCACCTGTCCCAGATTTACCAGCGTTGAATTACTGATTGACGCTATGACGATAAAATACATGGGATAGGCCACTACTACAAATACAAAAATTGATATGACAATAACCGCAGCCTTGAATATATAATCAGAAACCCCCGCCGATTCTTTTACTTTCATTATTTTGTTCATGTGACAATGCTCCTGTTACATCAGTTTTGTACCGGAAATTTTTCCTGATACCCAGTTTGCGGCAAGAAGGAAAAGGAAATTGATCAGGGTGTTAAAAAGGCCTACCGCCGCGCCGAAACTGAATTGGCTTGAGCGTAATCCAACCTGGTATACATAGGTGCTTATGACTTCAGAGGTGCTGGTATTAAGGGCGTTTCTCATCAGATAAATTTTCTCAAAACCTACATTCAGAATACCGCCCATACTCAGGATAAGCATTATTAATATGGTAGGGACAATAGTTGGAATTTCAACGTACCGTACTACCTGAAGATGACTTGCGCCGTCTATTTTACACGCATCGTAGAGCTGGGGGTCAGCCTGGGAAAGAGCCGCCATGTAGATAATGCTGTTCCACCCGCAGGTCTGCCATATACCGGAGATAACATATATCGGAATAAACAGTCCCGGTTCGCCGAGCAGGTTTAGATTTGGACCGATAAGGTGCAGCCGTAGAAGGAGGAGGCTCAACATCCCTTTGGTCTGGGAAAGAAAAATATTTATGATTGACACCATTACCACTGTCGAAATAAAATACGGCAGATACACGGTAGTTTGAAGGATTTTTTTTGCTCTGTTATTTCTGATTTGGTTCATAACAAGGGCAAGAATAATCGGCATAGGAAAACCGAATACAATACTGGTAAAGGCGATCAAGAAGGTGTTTTTGAGGGTTACCAAAAAAAGGGGGCTTTCAAAATACTGTTTGAAGTATTTGAGCCCAACCCAGGCGCCGCCGGTGAATCCCTTTGAAAAATCATAATCCCTAAAGGCAAGCTGAATACCGTACATCGGGACATAGTTGAATATGATAATATAGGCAAGGGCGGGAAGCACCATTATCCATAGCTGGAAGTCCCCCAGAACATTTCCGGTCCTTTTCATAAAAACTCCTTCCTGGCATGCTTCGGGAAACCCAAGACCTGTGGTCCCGGACAGTTTCCCGAAGCGGCATGATGCTATAGCGCCTTGAGATAAGCGTCAAAGGCCTTTTGACGGATCTCAAGGTTTTTGTTGAGACCGGCATCTATGGCGGATTGTACATAGGACTTCCATTCGGCTTCTATGTCCCCCTGTCCCACAAGCCACGCTGCCCAGCGTTCCTTGACACTTCCAATATTGGTTTCGTTCAGGGCCAGGGTTTGATTATCGGCTGCGGAATATTTCATGAATGATTCCGGGTAAATATTGCTGTTGTTGTAATATCCAAGCTGTTCCAGGTACGGCTCACGCATAATGGCGGCCTCCGCATAACTGGGTTCAGGCTCCAGCTTGAGGTAATCGGCGATATAGTATGGCGCATAGCGGAAGCTATTGGTCCATGCCCAAATAGCAGGACTCATCTGGGGATCGGAAGGCATAATGAAGGCATAAGAACCGTCGCCGTTATCCTTTAAGCAGTTATCGGAAATTCCGCCTAGCCATGCCTGGGCGCTGACAACAGGGTCCATGAATTGATCCACGAAGCGCACAGCCGCTTCCTTGTTGGAACTGCGGGCGCTTAAAGACCAGTTGTCACCGTTGGCGCCCTCTATGTAGGTATCGTTTGAATAAAAAACCCGGCCTGTGGAATCGGCCCGGTATTTCAGCGGCGGAACAGTGATATACTCGGGCCCCAATGCGTCACCAAAACGATCGCTTCTGTCCCAGCCAAAGGTAACGCCGACTTTCGCGTATTTATTATCGTTCCTGCCTAAAGACTGATACTGGGAATAATCCTGGGTAACCACTTCCTTGTTAATGAGTCCCTGGGCATAGAGATCCCTGAGGAACAGCATCAGCGTCTTGAACCGGTCGTCAAAAAACCAGTTCTTGACCTTTCCGTCTTCGGCAAAATAACCGCTCTGACCATAGTTGGATATAGGCAGGCCCAGGCTTCCCATTAGGTAATGGGGTGTGAAAATTCCACCCAGTTGATTAAAATCCATCGGGATTTCATCGGTTTTATCCCCGTTCCCGTTGGCGTCGTTATCCCGGAAGGCGATAAGAACAGCCTTGAGTTCATCCCAGGTGGAAGGAACCTGTAAACCGAGCCGGTCCAGCCATGTTTTATTAATGAACATAAGGGAAGCGACGGAATTCACAATTTTATTGTACTTTGGCAGGCTGTATATTTTGCCGTCCAATTGGGTAACCAAAACCCGCACCGCCGGTTTTTCCGCGAACATTTTTTTAATATTGGGGCCGCTGCTTTCGATAAGGGGGACCAGATCCGCAAAAAGACCGTTATAGACGGAAAAATCCGTACCCCCCGCGCCGCCGAAAATCATGTCCGGAATATCACCGCTGGCAAACAGGGCTGCCTTTTTATCACCCCAGTCCGCAGAAATTTGCTGCCACTCAACGGAAACGTTTGCTTTTTGCTGCAGCTCTTTAAGCCATTTGAATGTTGTTATGTCGTTTGTTAACTGATGGGTAACGGCGATGGCGGTTAATTTAACCGGTCCTCCCGCCTGGGCGGCGCCCTGCTGGCTGCCCCCCGCGAACAGGGGGCCTGCCGCGATCAGGCACGCAAGCGCGATCAACAATGTACGGAAATGTTTCATAGGATCCTCCAAAAAGAATTGAATATAAAATATCTTAACGCCGGACAGAGTCCCGCCGGCGTCTGCGATACTTCTAAGGATCGATGTTACACCGGTCCGTATCATTCGTTTCACTCTTTTTTAACATCATTTCATTCTTTTTTGATTTTTACCGGATTTTCCGGCTTTTCTCTGCTTGCTTGTTATTGCTTGCTATGGTATATTTCGATACATCAATGAAAAGAAGTTTTGAGCATAGTGTAACCGGGCGGTCTTTTCCAACTGATCCGAATGGTCATGATCTTGCTGTCCGCAGTACTCCGCGCTTTAGAATGAGCGTCCACTACACCTTGGCTTCCTCCGGCAGTTCCCGAATACTATACAGCCATTGGCATGAGGAGATGGAATTTCTTGTTGTTGCCCGCGGGCAGGCCCGCTTCCGGCTTGGGCAAGAAGACTTTACCATCAGGGAACGGGATATCGTTGTTATCCAGCCCAATATGTTTCATTCGGTTGACATGATTGACAAGTTTCCCTGCGAATTATATTCGGTTCTGGTTCATTATAATTTTCTTGCCGGTCCGGAAATTGATGATATACAGCAAAAGTATATACTTCCCTTCTTTTTTGGACATATAGTTTACCCGGTCCACATTGAAGCAGATATGGATAATCGGTACGGCCTTTTAAATGTTCTTATGACCATTATAAAATCCCACAGAAAGAAAGAAAAGGGATATGAACTTTTTATCAAGTCGAAAATCTACGAGGCTTTTTATATATTTTCAAAATACACGGCCTTTTAACATACCCCCCCCCCCCCCCCCCAGCAGTCAGTCATGGCCGGTAAAAAGCGGTGTAACGCCAAATACCGCATGGATCAAAGAATACTTGCGTTTTATCCAGGAGAATTTTGGTGAACGCATATTTCTTGCCGATATGGCCAAAAAAGTAAATATGAGTGAAGGCCATCTGTGCCGTGAAGTAAAACAGATATTGGGTATGCCGCCTATACAATTTTTAAATCATTACCGGATTTCCCGGGCGGTTCATCTGATTGAAACGACGGATCAAACCATTGGCGTTATTTCAGATATGACCGGATTTTCAAATGTAAACCGCTTCATCCTCTATTTTAAAAAAGTTTTTCATTGTACTCCCATGAAGTACCGTATAAATTTGCGCCGCAAATCACCGGCTCCGGACTGATGTTTAGCAGTTCAGCGCATTCACTCAAAAATATTCGCCATCTTTTGCGCTTCCCCCGGGCTTGTGAATTCAGGAAACAGATGAGGGGGATTGCATTTTCAGGACTTATAAGGATAGATTGTATCTTAAGGAGACTTAGTATGCTTACAGGAGACCCGTTACAGCTCAAGACCGCAGCCCCGGATGACGGGAGTATCCATTATATCGGCCATTGGACTTGTGCCGGCAGCCGCCGTTTTACGGACCTGGCGTACCAGCGATGTTACTTCACTTTTTCAGGGGGGAAGGCGGAAGCCTGGGTTGCCGCCGGACCGGATGGGGGTATATGCGAGGTCCTGCTGGACGGCCGGAAAGTAACCGCCGCGGACTGTTACGCGGAAGAGACCCGGGCGGTATGTATTTATCAGGAGGAGGGCCTGGGCGAAGGGGTCATACATAACCTGGTTCTGGTAAATACCGGGGATAGGAACGCCAAATCCGGGGGGACCCTTCTTGAAACCGCCTGTTTTAAGGCGCATAACCCGGTAGATTACCGGGCGGAACTGAAACGGCAGTATTTTACCGAATACGAGATCATCAGGAACAACGAAAAGACCTGGAAACCCTTTGAAACCTGGAAGCCGGTGCCCTTCAGGGCGCTTATGCCCGAGCGGGGGGTAAGGCTTACCGGCGGTATAGTCCGCCGCCTTTTCGACCGGAATATTGCGGAGATAAAATACGATCTTACCCTGCCCTATTACTGCGAAGGGGAACCGAATGAGCATGTGCCCGAGGAGGATCTGAGAAAACTTCCGGGCTGGAGCGGCTGGCTTTCCGGCTCCAACGAAGGCCGGATGCTGGCGGGCGCCGCAGGGTCCCTGCGCTGGGAGGAGGACCCCGTGCTGAGGGAGGGGGTCTCAAAAATTATAGGGGATATTAAAGCCCGGATGCGGGATGACGGTTACCACAACTACTACCCGGAGGAAAATTCCTACGCCAGGGTTCATACTATCGAAGGCTGGATTGACCGTACCACCTGGTGCAGGGGGGATGCGGAATATTCGGAACGGAAGAATTACGACCGGGTTTTCTGGACCCGGGGGCTCCTGGCCGCCATGATGGCGGGAGACCAGGACGCGGGGGTCCTGCTGCGCCGTTTCTATGATTGGTTCAACCGGCAGGAAAAGTATCTGGTCAATATGATCCGCAGTGCCAACTCGGCCAACGGCAAGCCCGGCGGCCCGCTGGTTTATCTCAGCCCGGTGGGCAGGGCCGGCGACCTGATAACCAGTATGCGTTACCTGGAGGAGGATTTCTGGATAAAAGCCCTCGGGGACGGACAGCCCCTTGCTCCGGTGGATTACCCCGGGGATCGCCCCCACTGCTATACCCTGTTGAGCCTGGAGACCATTGCCGACGAATACCTTGCCACCGGGGATGAAAAGTACTATAAGGCCCTTATGGGCGGCTGGGAGATCTACCACGACTATTACAAGCATACCGGGGGCTTTATCTCCATTGGGGAATTAAGCGGCCCCTACTGCGCACCCGGTTCCTATTATATTTCTACCCACCCCACGGGGGAGACCTGCGGCCAGGTATTCTGGGCCTGGATAAACCAGCGGCTTATGCAGCTCTACCCCCGGGAAGAACGCTACATCGCCCAGGTGGAGGAGACCCTGTACAACACCCTGGTGTGCGGCAAAACCGAAGGCAAACCCGGCAATGCCGGGTATATTCCCCTTCAGGGGAAAAAGGGAGGGGCAGGCAATGGGAATGGCTGCTGCCAGGTATCGGCCTGCATGGCTGTGGCGGCCATGCCCCAATGGATATACATGACCAGCGATACCACGGTTTATGTGAATCTGTTTGCGGCGTCAACCTTCGACTCCCCCTTCGGAAAAATCACCCTGGAGACGGATTTCCCCTATTCGGGCGAGGTTGCCATTACGGTGGATCCCCTGCCCCGGGCGGGGCGTTTTGACGTGAGTATCCGCGTCCCCTATTGGGCGCCGGAGGAGCTCAGGGTAAACGTCAACGGCAGCTTCACCGGGGCAGGAAAACCGGGAGAACGGGTAAGCCTCAACCGGCATTGGCAAACAGGGGACCGTTTGAGTTTTACCCTTCCCTACGGGCCCCGGCTTTACAAATATACCGGCGCGGATCAGGCTCCGGGCAAGACCAGGTATACCATGCTCTGCGGTCCGGTCCTGATGGCCCTGACGGATCCGCTCTGCACCGGGGATAAAGGCCCTGACGGCAGCCCTTATGTTCCCCATATCCCCATGGAGCCGGAGGATATGCTTAAGAACCTCAGGGCGGCCCCGGATAATCCCCTCCGTTTCCCCCTACCGGTTCCTGCGGGGAGTCCGGCGAAACCCTCCGGGGAACGGGCCTTTGTTCCCTACTGGGAGGCCCCTGACCAGGGCTTTTGCTGCGTTCCCTTTATAGGGAAGTGACAGGAAGACGGGCATGCCCCCAGGCAAGTCCGCTCCGGGTTTATTCGGGAGGACGCTCACACGGGACGGTCCTGGCCGGTCTTTCACAGCGTACAACGATTTCTTTGATGTCCGGCGCTGCCGCTAGGGCTTCCACCGGTTCAATATCTCCGTCATGGCATCGCCGCCGGGTATTTTTTGCATCTTTTTGAACACATCTTATGCTATATACGGTAATCTTCCTGCTTATTCTACCGGAGCCTCCCATGCGGCAGCCATGGCCTCAATATCCGCCAGGCCAAGGCGGTCGTCAAGCTCAACCGCAGTTCTGCTGCGGAGGTAGAAGATGCAGGACCTGACGGGTTTCTTAAAGATGTCCCCTGCGGCCCGGACGTACACCGCAAGCTGCCCCAGGTGGCGGTCCGGATCTTCAACGCGGCTGGTTTTGAAATCTACCACATATACGGTTCCCGCCTCTTCAAAGACAAGGTCGATTTGACCGGTAATGGTAGTAATCCTGTTGTTTACCTTGACGGCGGTGATGATCGGGAACTCCGGTTCCTGCCATGATGCGGCGCGGCTGCGTTTTCCCCAATCGGATTCGAAGAATCCCTCCGCCATTGACCGGGCCTCCTCCCGGATTCCGGTGAGACTCTTTTCGTCAATCCGGGCGAGGATCCGGGGGGGGATGATGGGTTCATGTCCGCCGGACATGGCCTCCAGATAGCTGTGTACTATGGTGCCAAAGTCCATGCTGTTAAGCCCGGCTTTTTCCAGAAGGCGATCCAGGGGATCGCCGGTTTCAGCGGCGCCGGCAGGACCGGAGGCGCAGGCGGCAGTATTACTGCCGGCGTCCGGGGCCCTGTAGCGGAGGCTGGTTGCAGGGATGCTGTCGGGCCATTCTTCCGGCGTGTCGATGACCCCGGCGGCGGCGTAGAGGGGAGCGGCCTGATCTGCGGCGGCTTTCATTGAAGGCCCCCGGCTGCAGGACTGTTTCCGGCGGCGGAGGCTGTACAATTTCTGCCGGTTAAGGATGGGGATGTGCATGACGGAAAAAGGCGGCTTTTCGTCCTGCCCGGTCTCCAGCGCCGGGAGCAGGAGATCGAGGAAGGATGATATTTTTCTGTCCGGGCTTCTTACGCTGTTGAGCAGCCCTATCCGCTCGCGGATCAGGGCGTCGCTATAGGGTTCGTTTTCAAGATCCCGGAGGTCCCGTTCTTCCCTGGTTTGGGCCGGCAGCGCGGCGGTCAGGAAGAGGGCGCTTTCCGCCCGGGTCATGGCCACATAGAGGAGCCGGCGCAGTTCGGCGATTCGCTTTCGCTCTTCTTCTTCCTGCTGGAGCTTAAAGAAATAGTTGCCGCTGTCCCGGGGCAGTTCCTCCGCCCTGGGCAGGTTGAGGGTGATGCCCCATTTTTCGTGAAAGTATACCGCCCTGGTATTGGCATCCCTGACGCCGGCGGAGGCGCAGCAGTACACAAACACTATCGGGAATTCCAGGCCCTTGCTTTTATGGATGGACATGACCCGTACCCCGCTTTCCCGCTCCGCGGTAACCGCAATATCCTCAAGCCGCTCCTCCCGGTTGATGAGGTCCGCAAGATAGTCAAGAAAGCCGGACAGGGTTTTCCCCCGGGCTTCCGTGGTCCGGGCCAGCTCAAAAAACAGGTCGAAGAGTTCGGCGTAAATTTGGGATTCCGGGGACCAGATCGTTTCGTACCGGTAACCCTCATCGTACCAGAGTTTTGTGAGCAGAGCCGTTACCGGCAGGGTACGGGCATCCTTCGAAAGCGCCAGGTATCGTTCACGCGCCCTGCGGTAGCGTTCCTGTTCTTCCGGCGGGAGCAGTGTTTCTGCTTTTTCATCAAAGGGAACATCAGTATAATTCAACATACAGACTGCAAGGCTCAGGTCGTTCAGCCGCACAAAGGGAGAGCGGAGGAGGGCGGCATAGGCGATGCGGTCTTCGGGATAGATGAGGAGCCGCAGAAGATTACAGAGGTCGTTGACCGGGGCGTCGCCGAAGAGGCCCGCGGGCCGGTCCGCATTATAGGGGATATCGAAATCCTTGAACTGTTTTTCCAGGGAATGTTGATGGGTGTAGGAACGCTGCAGCACCGCAAAATCGCCGTAGCCGCAGGGACGGATGATCGTCTCTGCCCCGCGCCGCTCCTCCACGGGGCAGCCCGATTCGACCAGTTCCCGGATCTTCAGGGCGATCCAGGCCGCCTCAAGGTCGTATGAGGAGAGCCCTGCGGGATCGTTCTTGGGCAGCCTCCCCGCATCAAGAAAATAAAAACAGACCGGCGGATTGTCCGGGGGATCCGTGGTCCGGGGAGAGTACACCGGGGCATACCGGGCCTCAAAATCGTCGCGGGCGATCTCCCCGGGGAGGAAGACCCCGGGGAAATTCCGGGCATGGTCCGCATCAAGGCCGCCGAAGATCCGGTTAAAGGCGGCGATGAGGACGGGCTTGGACCGGTAGTTCATCAACAGCCGGATGACGCCGCCCGCAGAAACCGCGGGGAGGGTTTCCGCGAGGCTGCGGAACACCGACACATCGGCGCCCCGGAAACGGTAGATAGACTGTTTCTCATCCCCCACAAAGAACATCTTGTTCCGGCATAGTTCATCAGGACGGGGGATATCCGGCAGTGTTCGGCGATCCTCTTCGGCAAGGAGGTAGATCAGGTCCCGCTGAAGGCTGTTGTTGTCCTGGAATTCATCGATCATGACGGCCCGGATCTCGGCCTTGTAGACCTGCCGTATGTCCGGGTACTGTTTGAGGGCGTCCACCGCGAGATGGGCGATGTCGTTGAAACTGAGCAGTCCCGCTTCCCGTTTCTGTTTGTTGAACCGGCGCTGAAATTCGGCGGCCAGGGGAAAAACCGCCGCAATAATATCCGCCTGGAGGCTGATGTTGGCGATGGACTCCAGTTCCCCGCAGAGGCTCTCCTTGAATTCCCGGAGGCTCTCCTTGATGAGATCAAATTCACTGCCGTGTCTCCCGCTGCGGTTGACCGAAGCCAGCCTGGCAAGCCGGGCGAAATAGGCGGTCATCCCCTGCCGCAGGGCCGCCTCGTCCGCCGGGATCTCCGCAGCGCCGCAGGAATCAAACGGTACGATTACTGCGCCGTTAGAATCAACCGGTACAGTTGCTGCGCCGTTGGAATAAACCGGTACTGTTACTGCGCTGCCCGGTAGAGTTACTGCGCTGACCGTAGCCGCCGGCAAGGTTACTGCGCCGGGGCAGAGGCCGTACTTTTCAAGCAGGGGCCTGATGTCCGGGGCCGGAGGCAGGGGCTCCGCCAAAACATCGCAGAGGGCGGCGTACAGTTTGCCGTCCCGCTTTGACACCCCCCGCAGTTCCTGCCTGATGGTCTCCGTAAGCTCTTCCGCCTGCCTGGTCTTTTCTTTCCACCGGGCGAGGAGTTCCCTTCCCTGATTCGCCATAAGTGCATCGAAATTGATGGGACTGCTTATGGGACTATGGCGCAGGACCGTTTCGGCGAAGAGTTCCTCCGCCAGGGTTCTGATCTTCCTGTCCGCCAGGAGGAGCCGGAGGCTTGGGTTGTCCCGGTGGTCGAGCAGGAAGGGAAGGGCCGCTTCCAGAGCCATATCCCT
The DNA here is from genome assembly GCA_031276965.1 of Treponema sp. GTDB lineage: Bacteria > Spirochaetota > Spirochaetia > Treponematales > Breznakiellaceae > JAISMC01. The sequence continues at coordinate 2,014 of JAISMC010000033.1, read as the reverse complement.
GACCGCCCCTTCATCGCTCTTAAAATCCGGGCTTATCCCGTAACGCCGGGCGGCGGTCCGGGCCACGGCGGCACAGAAGGAATCCAGGGTGGATATCTTTGCCTGGTGAAAATTTTCCACCGCTTCCCTGGCTCTTTCGTTATCCCTTTCGGCGGAAAGGAGGCCGTAGATGCGGCTGTACATCTCGCTCACCGCCTTGTTGGTAAAGGTCAGGGTGAGGATCTCATCCACCCGGAATCCCTGCTCTATGACGAGCCAGGCATAGCGGGCAGCCAGGACCTTGGTTTTGCCTGAACCGGCCCCGGCGGTCACCACCATGTTGTCTGCGGCGGTCACCGCCTTTAGCTGCTCCGGGTCCAGCCCGGCAAAGATCCTGTCACAGCTCACCGGTCTGCCCCTCCCCTGCGTTCAGTCCGTAGGTGGTCCGGCATATCGTCCTGAAATCGCAGGCAAGACAGTTATTGTACCGGATCTCCGGGGACGAAAAATCCGTATCCGTCACGGCTTCGACAAAGCGCCCGATGTAAGCTTCCAGGGCTTCGATGGTCGGCTGATAGGCGTCCCGGTCGATCCCCCGCTTCCCCCTGGGGGAACCCACCACAGCAGTAATGTCGTGTTTATTGATGCTCACAAAGAAGGCGCCCCCCACCGCGGCGGCGTGTTTGTCTTCGTACAGTTTTATGTACATAGGAATCTGAAAATTCTCCAGGGGGGAATCCTCCCTCTCCGTAGAGGCCTTTGCGGAAGGCGCTGCGCCGGTTTTATAATCAATGATACAGGGTTCGCCCTCAGGGGAAAGGGAGACCCGGTCGAGTTTTCCCTTGAAGAGGATCCCTCCCTGGGCCGACTCGATGACCGCTTCCAGTTCCGCCACGGCATAGCCGGGGAAATAGGCGGCTTCGATCTTCAAAACCTCCCGGAGCTTCTTCGTGATCGCCGCGGACTGGGATACCAGAAGGGGAACCGCCAGGGGGCCCTGAAAAGCAGGATATCTGCGGGCGGCCTCACCGGCGCAGATCCGCAGCCAGGAGTAGTATTCCTCAAGACGGCCCGGGTCGAAAACCCGGTCCGTGTCCCGGATCCGGGCAAAGAGATTCCGCAGAATCTCGTGATAGAGATTCCCCAGGGATGCATCATCCAGCAGCCTTGCCTCCAGGGAAAACACCTCAAGGCCGAAGATCTTCCGGTACAACCAGAAGGCGGGACAGGCAAAAAATTCGGTCAGATCCGTGGCGGAGACCTTTAGCCGGGAATCCCTCCTGTCCCGGGGAGCAGTATCACTGTTCCCTGCCGCGGAGGCCGGATCCCCGGAACTCCGCTGCACCCGGGCGATCTCTTCGTCCAGCCGCCGGTACAGGTATCCTGTCCGGGGAAAGGGTTTTTTGAGGAGGTCGAAGCCCGTCCCCGGCGCGGGGAAGCTTTCCCGCCACCGTTCAAAGCCTTCCCGCTGCACCGAAAAAAGCCGGTCCGGAAATGCGTCGCCGTTCCACCAGTCCCGTTCCATAAGAAAGGGGTCCGGCGGTATAGGGCCGGGATTTTCTCCCGCAGAATCGCCGGACGCTGCGGCGGCAAAAAAACTATGGGGAATTGCCCAGCCGGTAAAGGTTTCATCGGAGGCGCTGATCCGGATGTGGGGCTGAAAATCCCCTCCCTCCGCAAGATGATATAAATAAAAGAAAACCGCCGAAGCATCCGTATCGCCGATGTTGAGGGCCTTCCGTTTATCCTGCCGCAGAAAACTCAGGGGCCGGTACAGCACCGTGGCCGCCCCCTGGGTCGCGTTGAGCACAAAGTGGCAAGTGAAGGGAGCCGCGGCGGCGACCCGGTAGGGGAAGATGTTCAGCCCCGGTTTCTGCTGCTGGGGCACGTACTGTTTTTCCTGCAGCACCGAAAGGTAAAAGCTGAAGGGCGAAGGGGGGATCAGATCGGGGTACTCCGCCTCAAGCTGAATCAGGGCGGAGAGTTCTTCGATGCACCGGGCCAGCACGGCGTCCGCTCCGGGGGTACAGACATC
>JAISMC010000021.1 GCA_031276965.1 Treponema sp. | reverse complement strand
CAGTTCCCGCAGAAAAATCTCCCGGTTGGAGTAGAGGGAATGGATGATGAGGTGCAGCAGTTGGCTCACCTCAGTCTGGAATTGGTGTTGTGCCATGAAAAAGCTCCTTTCGAGGTTTTTGGTCAAAAGTGGATTGTCTATAACATACAAAAAAAACGGGCCGGGGGCAATGAATCATTTTGGCTGCGGACGCGGGATGGGGAAAGGGCCGGATTAAAGGCTAGTCAAGGCAGAAGAGCCCCTTACTTGAGGCCTTCCTTCAGCACAAATGAAGGACAATGCCGTCCCGTTGCCCGGAGCGCCTCCACCGAGGGCAGGTTCTTGCTTTTTATACCGAAAATCCGGCAGGACCGGGGAAAGGCGGGGTCCCAGGTAACCTTAAAGTAGGCGCATTTCAGGCAGTCCGGCGCCTTGGCGGGGGCATTATCGTTTTTCACGGGAATTGCGCCAATTATACCACTTCCTGTCTTTTGTTGAAACCGAGCATTGCCGCTTTGACTCCTGCGGTCCTTGGCGCCGGTACGTTCCCTGGAGACGGGTTTCATGCAGAGGTAAAAGCGGTTGGTCAGGAGGTCCAGGAGGGGCGGTAGAGGGGGAGCGCACATCGTGTCCGCCTCCTGCGTTCCCGCCGCCGTGCCGAACGAGGCCGGTTTGGAAGCAACCGGGGAGTTCCTGCGGCGCATTCAAAACGGGTCAGTATGACCGCGTTTTTTCAGGGGCGGGGCCGCCCTGGTTCCGCTGGTTCCCCGTATATTGCCCTAGCTTCTTCCCCGTATTACAATAGGCCATGGATAAATCCTGGCCCCAGGTGGATCTGATACGGGAGGCCTTTCACTATCAGAGCCGTTTTGCGGGTTCTACCATGGTCTTTAAGATTGATTTCCCCGTTACCGAAGATCCGGGTTTTTCCTATCTGGTAAAGGATCTGGCCCTGCTGGCCCAAACGGGATTCCGGGTGGTCATTGTCCCCGGAGCCAAGGAATGGATCGATTCGGTGCTTCGGGAATACGGTATCGTTTCGGGTTATGCGGGAAACCTCAGGATCACTACCGAAGCGGCAATCCCCTTTGTGGAGATGGCTGCCTTTCATGTGGCCACCCGGTTTATAACGGGGCTGGCGGCAAGCCGGGTGGATGCGGTGATCGGTAACTTCGTCCGGGCCCAGGGGCTGGGAATAGTTAACGGCGCCGACATGGCTCACACGGGAACGGTAAAGAGGATCCTCGCCGATCCGGTACGGCGGGTCCTGGAAAACGGCATGGTTCCCATCCTGCCCTGCATAGGCTGGAGCGCCTCGGGTAAACCTTACAATGTCCCCAGCGACGAGATCGCCTTGACGGTTTCGGCGGCCCTGGGAGCCGTCAAGCTGTTTATCCTCTCTCTGGAAAACCGGATCAGCGCGGGGGGTTATGTCCTTCCCGGCACGATCAGCCGGGATGAACAGGGCCGCATCATCCGGTTGAGTATTCAGGAGGCGGGGGATATTCTGGAGAAGAACCGGAAGGAAAACGACAAGGGGCTTGAAGAGATCAGTCTGGCCCTTAAGGCCGCCAGAACCGGAGTGGAGCGGGTACATCTGGTGGACGCCCGGGAGGAAGGGGCGGTACTCCGGGAGCTTTTTTCCAACCTGGGGTCGGGAACAATGGTTTACGGCGACGAATACGAATCTATCCGCCCTCTAAAAACCGGAGATGTTCCCGATGTGCTCCGGCTGATGGAACCCCTGATGCAGCGGGGCGTTCTTGTCCGGCGTAGCGCCGGGGAGATTCAGGAAAAAAAGGCCGATTATGCGGTTTTTGCCATTGACGGATCAATCCATGCTTCGGGGGCCCTTCATGACTGGGGGGAAGGTCAGGGTGAGATTGCCGCGGTATCCACCGATCCCGCCTATGCGGATTTGGGCCTGGGACGGCGTATTGTCCGTTATCTCATTGACCGGGCGGGGAAGCAGGGACTCCGCCGGGTCTTCGTTCTGACTACCCGGACCCAGGACTGGTTTGAACTGCTGGGTTTCAAAGAGGTCTCCGTAGAAAGTCTTCCGGAAAAGAGGCGCCTCCTTTATGACCGGAACCGGAACAGCAAGATCTTTGCCCTGGACATAGGTCTCCAGCAATGATTCCAGGGCGGAACTAGCCGTGTCCCGCAGTTTCACCTATACTGCCCTGATCCTCAGAGTGCGTCCGTCGGGAGAGTCCAACCGGGATGCCTGGTTCCTTACCGCTGAAGAGGGGATACTCCGGGCTACGGTTTTTGGGGGGCCCAAGAGCCGGCTCCGGGCCCATGCGGCGCCCTATCATCAGGGACAGATCTGGATCTATCACGATCCGGTACGGGACTCCCGGAAGCTTATCGATTTTGATGTCCGTTCATGGAGGCCGGGGCTTCGGGAACTTTATGAGCGGACCATGAGCGCCGGGGCCGTGGCCGAGACCATCCTGGCGGGACACGGCGGCGGCGGGAACTGGGGGTCCGCCCTTGCCATGGCGGGAAAGACCCTGGACGCCCTGGAGGGGGCGGACGGAGAAGGCTGCATCAGGATACTCATTCACTTCTTATGGAACTGGGCGGAACTCCTGGGGCAGCGGCCGGAACTGAACCGCTGCGCCTCCTGCGGAAATTCTCCGGGTGGAGATTATCAAGCTTGTGAAGCCGGGGGAGATAGCCTATTATGGTACTCGCCGCACGAGGGAACCCTGTTCTGTTCTTCCTGTGCGGGAGACTACGTTACAAATAGTGCGGGGAACTGCGCAAATGGCGGGGAAAGCCGCGCCGCCGGTAACGGAGAAGCGGTAAATCTCAGCCGGGGACGGGGGCTTCTGCCGGTAGGTCCCGGAGCCAGGCGCTGGCTTAACGCCGTTGGGGAACTGGATCCGGCCCTGCTGACCCGGTACACCCTGGACAGGACCGCCGGGGCTGAGGTAAAGACCCTGGTTACGGCGGTGCTTACGGGGGCCTTCGGCAGGCGGCTTGCCAGCTGGGATTTTTAGGAGAAGGATATGAGAGCGGTAGACATCATCATGGACAAACGTTCCGGGAAGGAGCTTTCCCGGGAGGAACTGGAGTTTCTTATCGGCGGTTATACGGCGGGGGAAATTCCCGATTACCAGATCTCCGCGTGGGCCATGGCGGTGTTCTTCCGGGGGATGAGTTCCGCCGAGACCGCGGCCCTCACCGGAGTGATGCTCAGGTCCGGTTCTTCCATCAGCCTTTCGGGCATTTCCGGTCCCTTCGTTGACAAACACTCTACCGGCGGCGTGGGGGACAAGACCAGCCTCATCCTGGCTCCGCTGATTGCATCCCTGGGAATCCGGGTTCCTATGATGTCCGGCCGGGCCCTGGGCCACACCGGCGGTACCCTGGACAAGCTTGAGGCTATCCCCGGTTACCGTACCAGTCTGACGGCGGAAGAATTCCGCAGGATCATCGCCAAAGACGGCTTTGCGATGACGGGCCAGACCAGGGACATTGTTCCCGCGGACCGGCTTCTCTACGCCCTTCGGGATGTAACCGCTACGGTGGAATCCATCCCCCTTATCACCGCAAGCATACTTTCCAAAAAAGCCGCCGAAGGGGCGGAGGCCCTGGTCTTTGACGTAAAATTCGGATCCGGCGCCTTTATGAAGGATGCGGCGGACGGAGAAAAGCTCGCCCGGTCCCTGGTAGACACGGGAACCGCCATGGGTATGCGTATATGCGCCCTGTTGACGGACATGAACGAACCTTTGGGCAATATGGCGGGAAATTTCCTGGAAGTGGAAGAAAGCCTGGACTGTCTTGAAGGAAAGGGTCCGGCGGATTTAATGGAGGTAACCCTGGCGCTGGCTGCCCGGATGGCGGTCATGGGGGGAAAGGCTGAAGACGCAGAGGAGGGCCGGCGGCTCTGCGAAGAGGCTCTGGCCTCGGGGAAACCCCGGGAGCTTTTCCTGTCAAATATAAGCAGCCAAGGGGGAGATGTAAAACGCTTCCTCGAACTCCGCTCTTCCTGGAGGAGTCCCGTAAGCGGGGAGATCCGGGCGGAACAATCCGGCTGCATTGCCCGGATTGACGCATGGAAGGTGGGTCATGCGGGAACGATGCTGGGGGTCGGGCGGAACCGTACCGGAGATGCGGTAAGTCCCACCGCGGGGGTACGGTTCCACAAGAAGGGGGGCGCACAGGTTAAGGCGGGGGATCTGATTATGACCGTCTGGGCCGGGGACGAAGCGGGCCTTAGAGAAAGCCTTCCTCAGCTTGCGGAGGCGGTGGAATATGCCCCCTCCGCTCCGGGGCCCCGGCAATTGATACTCAAGGAAATTGTATAGCTGCTTGCTGTAAAGGGTTGCACATGGATTGGGAAAAGAAAGACATAGCCCCGGAGATGATTAAGCATATGGCCGCCAGATACGGCTGCGATCTCTTGACCGCTTCGATTCTGGCGCGCCGGGGCATCACCGAAGGAGAGGATATCCTCTATTACCTTGAAAACGATCCCCGGCACCTCAGGAATCCCTTCGATCTTCCCAATATGGAAGATGCGGTGGATCGTATCCTCGCCGCCAAGGAAGAGGGGGAAAAGGTACTGGTCTTCGGGGACAGGGATGTGGATGGCATCACCAGCGCCTCGATGCTTACCGGCTTTCTTGCCCGTACCGGGATGGATGTTTCCTGGCGCATTCCCATGGGGGATGATCCCTACGGCCTCTCCCTTGAGGCGGTGGAGGAATTCGCCGGTGACGGCGGAACCCTGATCATCACCGTGGACTGCGGCATTTCCAATGTGGCCGAGACTGCCAGGGCGGCGGAACTGGGGATCGACGTGGTGGTAACGGATCACCATACCCCGCCGGAAAAGCTCCCCGGCGCCCTGGCGCTGGTAAATCCAAAGCTGCCCGGTTCCCGCTATCCCTTTAAGAATCTGGCCGGCTGCGGAGTGGCCTATAAGCTGATTGCGGCCCTGCGCTTCGCCTTAAAGAGCGGAATCTACGGACAGCCCATCTGCCTCCTCAATGTCCAGCCCGTCAACGACGCCTATGTCATCGAGATTGCAAAGATGCGGAATCTTTCGGTCATTGATAAGCTCAGCGAGACGGTGATACCGGGCATGCTGCGCATAGGCGGGACCCGGCTTCCTGCTTTTCTTGAGGGTCAGCATATCATAAGCTGGGACGCTCCCCTGCAGCAGAAGATGCTGGCAAAAATTTTTGGCGGCGGTTTTGAAATGCAGATGCTGGACCTTGCCCCGGAGATTGGGAAAGAGATAAAGCAGACCGAAGGGAAGAGCCTCCTTAGAATACGGGAGCTTTCCAAAATAGCCCGGTACGCGTCCTCCGCTTTGGGAGAGCTGGAGGTATTCATCAATCTCTTTACCTCCTTTATTCAGCGGAAGGAAAAACTCTTTACCGAAGAGGACATGACGGATCTCCAGCTTGCCGCCCTGGGGACCATCGCCGACATTATGCCCCTGAAAGACGAAAACCGTATCATCGTCCGCTACGGCCTGGCGTCCCTTATCGCCAAACCCCGGCCCGGCCTTTCCGACCTGCTCTTCAAACTGGATCTGGCGGGCAGGCAGATTGGAACCAGGGAGATCGCATGGCAGCTCAGCCCGGTGATAAATGCGTCGGGCCGCATGGGAAGCCCCGACAAAGCGGTGCGGCTGCTTCTCTCCGCGGATCCGGAGGAACGGAACCGGCTGGCCGGGGAGATCCTCCTTATGAACGAGGAACGGAAAAAGCTGGTCAATGAAACCTGGACCAGGGTAGAACCCCAGGCCGCGGAAAGCCTGAAGACCTACGGCGGCAAACTGGTGATGGTCTTTGGCGAGGGGATCTACCGGGGCGTCACGGGGCTGATTGCAAGCCGTCTGGGAGACCGGTTTCGCGTACCTGCGGCGGTGGTTTCCTTCGGCGAAAACCACGCCACCGGTTCTCTCCGTTCCGCCGGGGGCTACAATGTCCTGGCCGTTCTGGAACAGTGCGGGGATCTGTTCATTGATAAGGGGGGGCATCCCTATGCGGCGGGTTTCAGCATGGACAGGGCCCGCTGGGATGAATTTCAGGAACGGCTTAAATATACCGCAGAAACCATAGAGCTGGATCCCGGCGGGGAGGCGGTCAGGGTGGATGCGGAGCTGCCCCAGTCCTACCTTACCCCGGAGATCTTCAAAGTGGTGGATCTTTTTGAGCCCTACGGCCAGGAAAACGGCCCCCTCACCTTTCTGGCCCGGGGAATCAGGATCCTGGATATCAGCCTGATGGGAAAGCCCGATCCGGTTCATGTAAAACTAACCCTGGATACGGGAAAGTACAAATGGCCCGCGGTTTACTGGCGGGCGGTGGAGAAGGTAAAGCGGGAATTTGACATAAACGACAGGGTGGATTTGGTTTTTACCATCTGCCGGGACTGGTTTAACGGTATCGAGACTCCTCAGCTTATCGTTACCGATCTAAAACGGAGCGCCTGATGCGGCGGCAGAAACGCTTCTTCATTGCGTTGATACTCTTCTTCGCCGCCGGCGCTTCCTTACTCTACTCCCGGCCCGCCGGAGACAGGCCGGTACAATCCGCAGAACCGGCGGAGTCCCGGGAGCTTCCGGCCCCGCCGCCGGAGATCCGGACTCCGCTGGCGGTTCTGCCCGAAAGCCCCCGGCCCGGAGATCCCCTGACCGTGGGTTACCATGTCTCCGGGGAGGCGGAGGACGGCGGCCTCCGGGTAAGTCTTATCAACAGCCAGGGACGGCGCCTTTCCCGCTCTTCCTTCTTCGACGCCCCCGGAGACGTCGGCGGGCCGAAACTTAAGGCGGCGATACTGGCGGTTCCCTCCACTGCAGCCTCCGGCGCCGCCCTGGTCCGGGTGGAAAACGCCGCCGGCGAAACGGTGGCGGAGATCCCCCTGGTCATTGCGGACAGGAATTTCGCGGCGGAAGAAATCCCCCTGAACCAGGCCAACACCAGCCTGCGTACCGTGCCGGACCCCCGGAAAACCGCGGAGTCCGAGTACCTTACGGCCATACTCTACCGTACCGGAAACGACATCCATACCATGGGCCCCTTTGTTCCTCCGGTAGGGTCTGCCAGAAGGACCAGCTTCTTTGGGGACCGCCGGGTTTACCGTTATGCCGACGGTTCCTCGGCCACTTCAATCCACGCCGGGATTGACTACGGGGTCCCCACGGGGACCGCCGTAAGCGCCTGCGCCGGCGGCCGGGTGGTTCTGGCCCGGCCCCGGATTGTAACGGGGAATTCCGTGGTTTTGGAACATCTGCCGGGGGTTTATTCCATTTATTATCACCTGGACAAGATCCTGGTCGAAGAGGGCGCCCTTATAAACGCCGGGGCTGTTCTGGGAGAATCCGGTTCCACCGGCCTGGCTACGGGCCCCCATCTCCACTGGGAAATCCGGGTTTCCGGGGAAAATGCCGATCCCGACGCCTTTACGGCCCGGCCCATCCTTGACAAAGAAGCTCTTTTGCGTAAAATGGGTGAACAGGGCTTGGAAACTGAGGTTTCCCGGTAAGCGCCGCTTAAAAACCTGTGGGAGAAGCAGCCGGATTTTCGAACAAAGTCCGGTTACCGTGCAGGAGCGCCGGTTTTGGAACGGCCCCGGCTTTCAGCCGGAAGCCCGGCGTCTCCGCCGTATCTTGACCGTTAGGAAGGGAGGTGATTTTATTTGGCGCATATCATCGTAGATGATAACGAGATGCTTGAAAAAGCCATCAAACGCTTTAAGCGTATGGTGGAAAAGGAAGGCATCATTCGGGAATACAAAAAGCGGGAATACTACGAAAAACCATCCACCATCCTTAACCGGAAGAAAAAGGCTATTCAAAGAAAACTTCTTAAAAAATCCCGAAAGGGCAAAGCCGATTATTAACCAGGCCCGCCCCGGGCGGGTTTCATAGAACGCCCCGTTCTGCGGGGCTTTTTTTGTCTCCCGGCATACCCGCCGCCGCCATAACAAATAAGCCGCCCGCCGCGGCCCTTGGGCGGAGCGCCGGACGCCTCCGTGCGTGCCCGGTCTTGTAACGCCAAATTCCGGCGCGGGTATCTTAAACCGGGCATTGCTGAAGGGACTAGCGGCCCGGCGGACTATTGAGTAAGCTGTTCATATGAAGGATGCTATCACCCTTTTAAGGGAATCCGGAGCCATGCTGGAGGGGCACTTTCTTCTTTCCTCGGGCCGGCATTCGGACCGGTACTTTCAATGCGCCCGGCTCTTTCAGTTTCCCCGCAGGGCGGAAGAGGCCCTGGCCCCGGTGGCGGAACGGATACGGGCCGATATAGCCGCGGGAAAGCTGGTCCTTGACGCAGTGGCGGGACCCGCCATGGGGGGCGTCATCGCCGCCTACGAACTGGGCCGCCAGCTGGGGCTTCCCGCCTTCTTTACCGAGCGGGACGAAGCCGGGGCCATGTCCCTGCGCCGGGGTTTTACGGTAGAACGGGGCCAGCGCATCCTTATTGCCGAGGACGTGGTTACCACGGGAAAGTCTTCCGGGGAAAGCGCCCGGGTTCTGGAAGCCCTGGGGGCGGAAATCGCCGCCCTGGCCTGCGTGGTGGACCGCCGGGCCGCGGGGATCGCCCTTCCCTGGCCCCTCTATGCCGCCGCCGCGGTACAGGCGGGAAGCTGGGATGCCGGGAACTGTGAACTCTGCCGCCGGGGGCTGCCGGCGGTCAAACCGGGTTCCCGCAGATTGTAGGCGGAAACTGCTGTGTCTATAACCGGTCAGGCCGTCCATTTTTTTACCGCCGCCCCTCCTCTGGAATTGCTGTTTATTCTGGTTTCAAAAATTGTGGAGGTTACCCTGGGAACTTTGAGGCAGATCCTCATCAACAAGGGATACCGTAAGCAGGGAACCTTCCTCTCCTTTTTTGAGATCATCCTCTGGACCTTCATCGCCTCCAGGGTAATTACGGGCATAGCGGCGGCCCCCATTAAGGGTATTGTGTACAGCATCGGCTTTTCCCTGGGGGTCTATCTGGGATCCAGGATTGAGAACTACATTGCCCTGGGACAGGTACTGATTCAGACCATCATCTCCAGGGAAAACGGCGAAACCATGATTGCATCCCTGCGCGCCAAGGGTTACGCCGTAACCACCATCGAAGCCAGGGGCAGGGACTCGGACAAGCAGGTGCTGATGATCTTTGCCAACCGGAAGGGCAAGGAGGATATCATCAGGGAGATTCACCGCCGCGACGGGACCGCCATGATCATCACCAACGATATATCCGCCCTCCGCGGGGGTTATATCTCCTCCGCCAAGGGACTGATAAAATAAGCATGAAAGCCGTCCCTTTCAGCATCATCTACGAAGACCGCCGTATTCTGGCGGTAAACAAGGCGCCGGGTCTTGCCCTGGGGGCCGACCGGTGGGACGAATCCAGGGAACGGCTCGACAGGCTCCTGGCGGCCCGCTGTCCCGGAATACTTACGGTGCACCGTATCGACAGGGATACCTCGGGACTGGTGATCTTTGCCAAAGATGCGGCAACCCACAGGGAACTTTCCGCCGCCTTCGAGTCCCGGCGGGTGAAGAAGCGGTACGCCGCCGTAGTACACGGGCGGCCCCTCTGGACCGAAACCGAATGCAGCCTGCCCCTGGTCCCCGATGGGGATAAGCAGCACAGGACCATTGTTGACAAATACCGGGGGAAGCCTTCCGTAACCCGGTTCAGGCTCCTCCTCAGTACGGGCAATTACAGCGTCCTGGAGGTTTTCCCCGAAACCGGCCGGACCCATCAGATAAGGGTACACTGCGCAAGCCTGGGCCATCCCGTGGTCTGCGATCCCCTCTACTCCGCCGGGGGCCGGACCGGCAGGCGCGGTTCCGAAGGGATTTTTCTTTCGTCATTTAAGAAGGGCTGGCGGGGCGATCCTCTGGAGGAAAAACCCCTCCTCGCCCGGCTGGGACTTCACGCGGGCCGGCTGGAGCTGCCGGATTACCGGCCCGGCGAAGCCGGGGCAGGGGGCTTTGTCCTGGAAGCGCCCATGCCCAGGGACATGAGGGCCCTGATCAAACAGATGGAAAAGTGCGTGTAGTATACGTTACTACCCGCCGGGATTGCGGGGCAGCCGGTTTCCGTATGTTTTTTGCAAAATCTTTTAAGCCTTTCAAGGCAAGGCCGGTTTCAAAACCAACCGGATTTTGAAACCGGCCCGGATATTAGTCTCCTACTCTTATGGAGTCAAACCAGACTTCGTTATAGAGTTCCAGTTCCTCTCCCAGGTCGTCCTTCAGTTCGGTACGGAGCAGTTCCTCCGCGGTATAGTAGGGGGCGACGGTTTTTACGTCCCTGGCGGGGATATTGACGGTGGCGGGAAAGCCGAAGTAATCGGTAAATTCCGCATAGATATCCGGCCGGTGGATAAAATCGATAAATTTGTGGGCCAGATCCGCATTTTGGGCGCCCTTCAGGATGCACATGCTGTCGATGTACGCGGGGCCTCCTTCGGGGGGTATAAAGAAGACGGTGTCTTTTTTCTGGGCCTCGGATATTTCTTCATAGACCATCTCCGCATAGCCCTGGATCACCCAGAAATCTCCGCTGGCAAAGCCCTTGCCGGGGGCCTCGGCGTCGAATTTCACCAGGTTCGGTTTCCAGGTATTGTTGATAAGGTCATGGGCGGCGGCGATTTCCGCGGGGTTCTTGCTGTTTACCGAATAGCCCAGATGGACCAGGGCGTCGCCCATGACTTCCCGCATATCGTCCAGCATGGTCATCCGGTCCCGGAGATCGCTGCGGCCAAAGATGGACCAGCTCCGCTCAAAGTTGGGCACCCGGGCGGTGTTGACGGCGATGCCCGCGGCGCCGAAGTAGTAGGGCACCGAATATTCCATTTTGGGATCGTAGGCGGTTTTTTCCAGCACCAGGGGATCGATGTTGCCCAGATTGGAAAGCTTGGAGTGGTCGATCTTTTCAAACATCCCCTGCTTGATCATGATGGACACATAGTCCCCCGAGGGGAAGACCAGATCGTAGCCGCCGCCGCCGGCCTGAATCTTCGTGTACATGCTTTCGTTGGAATCGTATTCGTCAAACATAACGGTAACGCCGTATTCCTCTTCAAACTTTTCCCGGACAGACAATGGAACATAGTAGGTCCAGCAGTAGATGTTGAGTTGTTTGGATTCGGTTCCGGGGGCCGCGGCGCTTTCGGCCTGTTTCCCCGAACAGCTGCCCAGGACAAGGACGGCGGCCAGCAGAACCGCGGCCGTTTTTTGCAATCCCCTGCCATGCGGGATTGCATCCAATACAGGTATTTTTTTCATATTTCCTCCCGGCGCCGCTTCGGTCTTCCCCGATTACGGCGTCTTGTTTATTACGGAAACCTGTACAGGTCTCCTAAATCCATACGGACCCCTTCGGGAACCGGATTTCATTTGCAGCGGGCTCTGTACCCGGAAACCCGCCGGCGCGGGAATTTCAGAGCGAAGGGGTCATTTTGCCGCTATATACTTTAGGAAATTCCGCAGCAGGCAGGTAAGGAGTACGGTCCCCAGGATCATTACCACCGACAGCGCGTTGATTACCGGGGAAACCCCGAAGCGGATGGCCGAGTAGATATAAACCGGCAGGGTAGAGGAGCCGGGACCCGACACGAAGGAGGTGATGACAAAATCCTCCAGAGAGATGGTGATGGCGGTTAAAAAACCGGAAATGATGCCGGGCATACAGATGGGAATGGTAACTTTAAGGAGGGTCTGCAGCTCGGTGGCCCCCAGATCGTGGGCCGCTTCGATAATGGAAAAATCAAATTCGTCCAGCCGGGCCATGACCATGAGGAACACAAAGGGCAGGTTAAAGGTGGCATGGGCTATAAAGATGGTCAGGAGTCCCAGCCGCAGGCTGATCCCCGTAAAAAACAGGGAAAGAGAAACGCCGATAATAATCTCCGGGAGTATCATGGGCATGAAGGAGATGGCCTGTATGTAGTTCCGCAGCCGGAAGCGGTACCAGTTTACCCCGATAGCACCGAAGGTTCCCAGAACCGTGGCGGTGGCCGCGGATGTCAGGGCGATAAAGGCGCTGTTCCGGAAGGCCCGCCAGAGGTCCCGTGAATGGAGGAAGAGCTGACTGTACCAGCGGAAGGAGAAGCCCGTCCAGTTCATGCCCTTGGACGCATTAAACGAGTAGAGGATCAGCACAAAGAGGGGCAGAAAGAGAAACACAATGGTGGCGATAAACACGGTCTGGGAAAAGGAGAACTGTTTCCGGTATGCCCGCCGGGCGTGGCGGGCCGATTCTCCCAGGGGCGCCCCCGGACGCAGGGAGGTAATGACGGCCTTGATGTTCAGCTTCACAAGTTACCCCCTCCCGCGGCGGAAAGGGCCGCGGGCAGTCCGGCCTCCTGCACACGAGCCCCCTGGAGCCGGGCGGCGTCCCGCTTCTGCAGGCCCATTATCAGGAGCACCCCCGCGGTGGTAACCAGGGTCAGCACCAGGGAGATTGCCGAGGCCAGGGGCCAGTTCCGGGACTTGGTAAGCTGGTCGGCGATAACGTTCCCCAGCATGTAGGAATCTTTGCCCCCCACCAGCAGAGGCACCGCGTAGGCCCCGAATATGGGGATAAAGGTAAAAAGCACCGCGGTATACATGCCGCTCCGTATGTTGGGAAGCAGCACCTTCAGCATAGACTGGGGCTTGGTGGCCCCCAGGTCCCTGGCCGCTTCCAGCAGGGAAAAATCAAATTTGTCGATGGTGGCATAGAGGGGCAGAATCGCATAGGGCAGATACATGTAGACCAGTACCAGGATCACCACCTTCTGGTTGTACAAAAAGTGAATGTTTTCCCCAATCAGGCCCAGCCGTATCAGCAGTTCGTTGAGGAAACCGTTGTTCCCCAGGATGTTCATCCAGGCGAATACCCGGATAAGGAAATTGGTCCAGAAGGGAATGATGATGAGGAGGAGCAGAAGGGTCTGATGTTTGCTCTTCGCCATAAAATAGCCGCAGGGGAGGGCGATGAAGATGGTGATCAGCGTGGCCAGCATCGATGTAACGATGGTACGGACGATGATGATGATGAGACTGGGATTCCCCAAAGACCGGTAGGCGGTCAGGGAAAACTCCATGATAACGCCGCCGTAGAGCCCCTTCTTAAGAAAGCTGTAGATGATAATGATGATGAGGGGGGCGATAAAAAAAACAGTAAACCACACCGCCATAGGCGCCGAATAGAGGGGACCGAAATTCCGCTTCCCCACAGCCCCGGTATTGACGCTCATGGTTCCCCGCCTCCGGGATCTTTTACTTCCACGATGTAGCCGTCGTTGGCGCTCCAGGAAAGGTAAACCTCATCCTTCCAGACGATGTCGGGGCCCTCGTCGGAGTATTTGGCGTGCTGTTTGATCACCCTGATGGTGGCCCTGTCCCCGGTTTTAACGTAGAACTTGGTCTGGAACCCCGAATAGATGGGCTCGTCCACAACGCCGTGAAAGAGGTTGATGTCCTCCCGTTTGGTGGCGGGCTTCTCCTTGGAGATAAGCACCTTTTCCGGCCTGACCGTAAAGCTGACCCGCTGACCGGGCCGTACCTCGTCCACCGTGGTAACCAGGATGTTCCCCAGCTCGGGGATCTTCAATCCGGCCATATATTCCGGCTCTTTTTTGTCCAGCCGCGATACCGAAATAACCTCCGCGTCGAAGAGGTTGGTCTCGCCGATAAAGCGGGCCACAAAACCGGTGGCGGGACTTTCGTAGATGTCGTGGGGAGTACCCACCTGCAGCACTTCACCCTGGTTCATCACGGCGATGCGGTCCGAAACCGAAAGGGCCTCCTGCTGGTCATGGGTAACGTAAATGAAGGTGATGCCGATCTTGTCGTGGATCTGGTCCAGTTCTATCAGCATGTGCTGGCGGAGTTTGGCGTCCAGGGCGGAAAGGGGCTCGTCCAGCAGGAGCACCCTGGGCTCGTTGATCAGCGCCCTGGCTATGGCCACCCGCTGTTTCTGCCCCCCGGAAAGCTGGTTCGGCTTCTTTTGGGCATGGCCCTCAAGCTGGACCAGGCGGAGGTATTCGGCCACCATTGGATTAATCTTATTCCCGGAGACCCGTCTAATCCGCAGGGGAAAGGCCACATTTTCGTATACCGTCAGATGAGGAAAAAGGGCGTAATTCTGAAAGACCGTATTGACCTGCCGCCGGTTGGGGGGCAGGGGGAGTACGTCGGTCCCTTCAAGGGTTACCGTACCGCAGTCGGGGCTTTCAAACCCGGCAATGATCCGCAAAAGGGTGGTCTTGCCGCATCCCGAGGGTCCCAGGAGGGAGAAAAACTCCCCCTTTTTTATTTCAAGGCTCACCCCGTCCAGGGCCTTAAAATCACCGAAAGATTTGGATACCTCTCCGATGATCACATCGCTTCCTTTCAATACTGCCCCTTCAACCTCCTTCTAATCAACTAACGATTTTCTAAAAGGTACAATGAAGTTTTTATATTCCATTGTCAACAGGTTAGGGGAAAATAGTTGTTTTTTTCCGGCTTCTTCAACGCCGGACCAAAGAACCGGGGAGCGGGCTCCCGGATTCTCTGCCGGACAGGAAATTTAGTTGCATTGTACCGGGCCGGAGATGCGCGGCGCGGGGTTTCACGGCGCCTCCGTAATGACAATCCGCTTGTGGCGGCTGCCGTATGCGTCCAAATTTCTGTTGACCCCCGTGACCGCCGAGACGCCCCAGCCCGGCGGGACAGCTGTGGCGGGGGCCGTATATGCGCCCACCGCACCCGGGGGCACGGTGATGGTCAGGATGGCGCCGGCCCCGGCGCCGGTTTTGGCATAGGTATCGGTAAACACGGCTGCCGGCTCCGGGCAGGGCGGCGCGCCGGGGAACGCCCGGGATCGGGATTTCCGCCGCGGGGCGGCTGCCGGCTCCAAGCGGGGCGGGACGGCGGGGAGGCTCAGCGCGGAAAGGGCGGTGCAGTGCGCGAAGGCCTTGCGGCTGATGCTTATGACCTCGGGGAAGGCCGCCGCGGTCAGGGAACGGCAGCTGCCGAAGGCGAAGATGCCGATGGTTTGGGCCTTGGGAAAGTCCGTCGCGGCCAGGGAATAGCACCCGTAGAAGGCGTGGCTGCCGATGGTGAGGGCCTCGGGGAAATCCGCCGTGGTCAGGGAACCGCAGGAGGTGAAGGCGGCGTTGCCGATGGTGAGGGCCTCGGGGAAGGCCGCCGTTTCCAAAGCGCTGCACTCGCTGAAGGCGCCGCCGCCGATGGTTTCGGCCTTGGGGAAGGCCGCCGTTTTCAAAAATCTACAGTGGCAGAAGGCGTGGCTGCCGATGGTTACGGCCTCGGGGAAATCCGCCGCGGTCAAAGAATGGCAGTAGAAGAAGGCGGCGTTGCCGATGGTTGCGGCCCTGGGGAAGTCCGCCGCGGTCAGGGACTCGCAGGCGTCGAAGGCGTAGCCGCCGATGGCGGTTACCTTCCTGCCGCGTACCTCCGCGAGGGCCGTGAAGGCATCGAAGGTGTGTTTTAACTCATTGCCCGCCGCGATGCTTTCCGCCGCGTCGGGGAGGACGAGGCAGACGATGCGGTCTTTGCCGGCGCTGTTCGTTCTGCCGGGGTCAAAGGTCCCGTCGCTGTAGAGGCCGCCGCCGGAGGTGTGGGTCCCCCTGGTACAGAGCGAAAGGTCCAGGGCCACATATTTATCCGCGTCCCGTATCGAGGCGAGGAGTTCCGCCCATCCGGCGGCGGAAAGCTCCATGGCCGCCGGCAGGGGGACGGGATCCGCACAGGCAATACGGAGGACGGGGTAACTGGAAATGGTCCCGGCGCTGCCGCCGCCCGGGGCGGCGTCAAGGTAGTCCGTAACGGCGGCGGCGCTGTTCATGGCGGCAGCGGGGGCCGCCGTCTTTGCCGCGCCGGCGCTCCGGCTGCCGTCCGCCGCCTTGACGGTGCAGGCTGGAGGCGGCGCAGGCCGTCGTGTCTGCTGCTTGTGCGCCGTACCGTTGACAAGGCTCACGGCGGTCCAGGACGGCGTCTCCGGGGCGGCGGCAGCCCGGCGGGGGGTGTTCCGTTTCATCATACTGTCCTTCCTTTGCGCACCCTACGCGCCTTTGCGGTTGATTCGCAGGCGGGGTTCATACCCAGGGACTTGCCCCTGTTGCCAAATAATGTAAGCGGAGTGATGGAATTATAATGAGCGAGGTAGATATTGGTATGAACCCCGTATACAATCCATACCTTGCAGAACGAAGATACCCAGGAGCTTGCTCCTGGGTATCTTCATTTGTTTTTCGCAAAAAATAGGTAAAATCCAGCTTCAATCTTTAAAATTCTTCCATAAACGTGCCGTGTATCTCTGTTCATGTACTAAAATAGGTTCCCGCAAGGATACCGAATGTAAACTTGCCCCGCATCGGTTTTTTTCGTATGTTATGTAAAAGGTAACAAAACAGCTTCAGGTAGTATTATGGATTACGAAAAATTTACCATTAAAGCCCAGGAAGCCTTAAACGAGGCTAGCTCTATCGCGC
>JAISMC010000184.1 GCA_031276965.1 Treponema sp. | reverse complement strand
TGGGGCGGGATTGTGGATTGTGCGGGCGGACCAAAGGTCCGGCGTGGTTAAAAAAGGAGAGAGGAGAACGAGAGCATAGATGAGTAAGCAGTAAGGCGGCCCCCGAGTCAAAGACAGATTGTCGGATCTACCGGACGTTGTCCGGCGCGCTTTGAACGGGGGGGCCGCTTTAAGTGTATTCCACTGCAAGGAGGAGTACAATGAGTGTTTTTACGAAAAAGTTGTCCGGTGCATCCCCGGCGGCGGCTGTTTTACTGGCGGCTTTTGCGGCCCTTGTCGTATTTGCCGTGTTTGCCGCCGGTATCCTGAGTTCCTGCGGGGGCGGCGGGGGCGGAGGCGGCGTAGAGACCTACTCCGTTGCGGTAACAACGGGTTTGACCGGCGGTTCCCTGGCCGTGGATAAGCTTAGCGCGGCGGTGGGCGCGGCGGTAACCATCACGGTAACGCCGGACGAGGATTATACCCTTACGAACGGGAGCTTGAAGGTGAAATATGGTTCGCCGGAACAAGTGATATCCCCCGCCTATATTTCCGGCAGCGAAACTACCCGTCTATGCCGGTTTACCATGCCCGCCGCCGATGTAACGGTAACTGCGGCCTTTGAACAAGTACCGGCCGGCAATCATTTGATAGCGGTATCCGTTCCCAACGGCCACGGCGCTGTTACCAGCAGTGTTTCTTCCGTGGATGTTTCTTCCGCGGCTAAAGACGCTTCGGTTACCCTGACCATAGCGCCGGACACGGGATACCAGCTTAAAACCATCACGGCTACCAAAACCGGCGATACCACCACAGTATCCCTTAGCGGGGGCGGTAATACCCGGACCTTTACCATGCCCGATTATGACGTAACGGTAACTGCGGAGTTTGAGGCGAAGACGTATACCATCACATATACCCTGTACGACGGGGTCAACCCCGGTTCTCCGCCCGCCACGTACACGATAGAATCCCCCGACATCACGCTTCCCACGCCCACCCGCACGAACTGTATCTTTGAGGGCTGGTACATAGACGCGGGCTTTACCGGCGACGCCGTTACCAAAATTCCCGCGGGCAGTACCGGGGACAAGACCTTCTACGCCAAATGGCACGGAACCGTTAAGTTCACCTATATTAATTCCAAGTATAACGGCCAATTCGCGGTGTTCCGTTCCTCAGAAAGTACCCCGCCAACGGAAGACGATTACCTGATTGGCGCCGGCGGCTTCGCAGATTCCAACCTAACGGGCGTCCGAATCAGCGGCGGTTCGGTAACGATTCCGGTCTATCTGGGAAATACCACAGGAGGCGGCACCATAACCGGGCCGTACAGCGGGACTGATTCGGACATAACCATTTATCTGATCATCAAGGATGGGCCAAGCTTCGCGAGGACAAGCGATCTGGACAACAGGGGGACGTACACGATTCCCGGGGTAGACTTCGCCGGCGGGGCGTCCGTGAACATCGCTACCGATACGGTGCCAAAAACCCTGAAAATTACCGGTATTAATATGCATAGTCCGGCAGAAGATGTTGCGGACGCCATGATCGGCATTTTTGAAAAGGGAATATCCGGGGAGGATATGAGCGGCCTGTTTCAACGGTTTATGAACAACACCCGAACCTCGGAACATCAACTGCGGCAGATGGGCTTTATCGCCGGAGCGAGGTACAAGCCGGCCATGGGTTACACCGATTTAAAGTTTGCGGGGACTACTATGAACTGGACCGCAACCGCGCAATTCCATCTTACGGAAATTCCGCCTAAGAAAAACGGACCCCCGTGGACCGGCTACGGCGAATACGACGTGTATTTTATATGGATTAATTTGCAGGGGGACACCTTCGTCTATCAGAAAACAAACGTCAATTTTAACAACGCCACCATAACAGTGGTCTGGGATGATTTCGAATAATTACTTCCGTAGCCGTTCTTTGCGGCATTGCCCGGTACAAAGCTTGTGCCGGGCGGGCCCTTCCCATTACCGGCCCCGGCGCGGGGCGTTTTGGGAAGGGCCCTTTATATAGTGTCTGTCCACAAAGCCGGTTACTTTGCGGACAGACACGAACAGGACGTGTCAAGCTTTTATTTTCCGGATTATTCCTGAAAGATCGGCTCACTTTGACACGAACCTCACGAACATTTGTATGAAATTCACATTTTCGTTCGTGAGGTTTGTGCGGTTCGTGGTTAAATTTCTTCAATTTCGGATCCCGTGCGTAACGTGAGTTATATAACCCGCTTTTCCTTCCACCGCTCCCCCCGCCAGCGGAAGACATAGCAGGCCGCCCGGAAAAACCAGTCCGCATACATGGCGTACCATACGCCGGCGGGCCCGAAGCCCAGGGGATAGGCCATGACATAGGAGCCGCAGACCCGGATAAGCCACATGGAGGCGGAGGCGGTGATCATCACGTACCGGGCGTCCCCGGCGGCCTTGAGGGCGTTGGGCAGGGTAAAGCTGGCGGGCCAGAACAGGGGGGCGGCAATGCAATGGTACAGCAGAAAACGCTTTGCCGTTTCATGGCTTTCCGGGGAGAGCCTGAAGAGGCCGACAATGGAATCCAAAAAGACCGCAATGATCAGGCTTAAAAAAATAACCGTGCCGTAGCTGACGATCATCAGCTTCCTGTTGTTCCGCCTGGCCCCGGCGTAATCGCCGGCCCCTATGCACTGGCCTACGACGGTCAGTATCGCCAGGGCGCAGGCCTGGGCGGGCATAAAGGGAAAGGCGGTAAGCGCCGCGGCCACCGCATTGGCGGCGATGACGGTGGTGCCGAAGGTGGTAAAGATCCGGGCCACCAGGACCTTGCCCATTTGAAACAGGGAGCTTTCCACGCCGCTGGGGATTCCCACCCGCAGGATGTTCCCGATTATCGCGGGGGCCAGGGAGACCTTAAAGAGCCCCCGGAGGGAAACGGCCCTGAACCGGACCTGGGAACCGGGGCTCATAAGCATGGAACTCAGCGCCAGCGCCGCCGCGGCCCGGCTTACCAGGGTGGCCAGGGCGGCTCCGGCAACGCCCAGGCGGAATCCGTAGATAAGCAGCGCATTCCCCCCGATGTTTATCACATTGGCCAGGATAGAGATGAACATGGTGATCCGGCTGTTTCCCGCGCTGCGGAAGAGGGCGGCGGCGGTGTTGTACACCGCCAGAAAGGGATAGCTTACGGCGCTGAGCCAGAAGTAGGTATCCGCCGCGGCCATCACCTCCGGGGCAATGCGGCCGTAGAGGAGGCGGAGGACGGGACGGCGGAGGAACAGGGTCAAAGCCATGATGACGAGGGACACGGCAACGCTGGTATACATGAGCTGCCTTGAGGCGAGGCGGGCGTTCCGTTCATCCCGCCTGCCGATGAACTGGCTTACCACCACGGTTCCCCCGGTGGCCAAAGCGCCGAAGACGAGGACGAGGAGCAGGTTGAGCTGATCCACCAGGGAAACCCCGGAAACGGCGTACATTCCCACGCCGGCGACCATGGTAGTATCCGCCAGGCCTATGGTGATGGTCAGAACCTGCTCCACGATCAGGGGCCCAAGGAGACGGAACAGCATGCGGTTATTCCAGTTAGTCAAAAAAACGCCTGCTTAGGGTTCAACCCGCCTGCGGTCTCTGGGGAAGAGGCTCGCCTCCTTTACATTGTCAAGGCCGAGAATTTTCTGGGTAAGCCGCTCGCAGCCTATGGCAAAGCCGCCGTGGGGCGGGCAGCCGTATTTGAGCAAAAAGAGATAATCCCCAAAATCCTCCGCCCTAAGGCCGAACTTGGGGAGCGCCTCCAGGAAGGCCCCGTAATCGTGCTGCCGCCTGCCGCCGGAGGTAATCTCCAGGCCCCGGAAGAGGGCGTCGAAACTCATGGTGGAAGCGGCGGCGCTGTCCCTGGCGGCGCCGCCGTCTCCTCCGGTTTCCAGGGGATAGGTATAAAAAGGCCGGTGCCGCCGGGGAAAGCGGTTAACGAAGATCAGGTCTATGCCCTTTTCCCGGCGGGCCCATTCGCAGAGGATCCGTTCCGCCTCGGGATTAATGTCGAAGACGCGGCCGCCCCCGGTCTCCCCGTTGACAATCCTGAGGGCCTCGTCATAGGAAACCGTGGGAGCCTTGAAAACCGCATCCGGAGGGGGAACCTGGGCCTTCCAAAGGGCCAGCTCGGGGCCGTTCTTCCGGGCCACCGCCTCAAAAATATGGGCCAGAAGGCCCTTTTCCAGCTCAATAAGCTCCTGTTCCGATTCGATAAAACCCATCTCCAAATCCATGGAGACATACTCGTTAATGTGCCGGGGAGTATCGTGTTTTTCCGCCCGGTAGACCGGCCCGATTTCAAAAACCCGTTCAAGCCCGGAGGCTACCATGACCTCTTTGTAAAACTGCGGCGACTGGGCCAGGTAAACCTTGCGGTCAAAGTACTCCACCTCAAAAAGATTAGTACCCCCCTCGGTACCGCTCCCCACAAGTTTGCTTGTCTTAATTTCCGTAAAGTCCTGTCCCCGCAGGTATTCGGCAAAGGCTTCGATAATGACGGCTTGAATTTTAAAGACGCCCCGGATCTTCGGATTCCGCAGAGAGAGGATGCGGTTGTCCAGTATGGTCTCCAGCCCTATCCTGGAGGCGTCGGCGTTTACCTGGTAGGGAAGATCCGGCCCGGCCCGGACAAGACACTCCAGGGAGCGGACCTTTAGTTCCGCCCCTCCCGGAGCCTTTTCGTTTAAGGCGGGCAGGCCCCGCGCCCGGATCACCGATTCCGGCGTCAGGGGGCTTCCGTCAGCGGAAACCGGCTTTTCCTCCAAAACAAGCTGAACCAGCCCGGACCGGTCCCGGAGCATCACAAAGACCACGCCCCCCAGTTCCCTGATCCGGTGGACCCAGCCCGATGCTTCCGCCTCCTCCCCGGGCCTGTCCCGGGCGGCGGCTTCTATATCCTTCGCAAGAATGCGCATGATCTACCCCTGTTGTATTAAGGCTTCCACCTGGGTCCGGGCCAGTTTCGCCTCCGCCCTGCCGCCGGTGGCCGACAGGACCTTGCCCACCAGAAACGCCGTCAGGGTCCGGCGGCGTTTGTCGCCGGCCGCCGTTTGACGGGCTTCGGCTACGGCTCCGGCCTCCGCAGCGGCCACCGCCTTGACCGCCTCGGCTATTTTCGCGGGATCGGTAATCTGCTCCCATCCCCGCTCCCGGATAAGTTCCTCCGGGTCCCGGTCCTCCGCCAGCGCCGCCTCAAGCGCCTCTTTGCCGTTCCTGCCCGATACCTGCCCCAGAACCAGCGCCGCGGTCAGCGCCGCAAGCCGGCGGGGGGTCAGCTTCAACTGTCCAATCTGATGAGCCGGAATGCCTTCCCTGTTGAGTATATGCTTTATGCCGGTCAAAAGAAAGTTGGCGATCCGTCCCGCCGCCGTCCGTTTTTCCAGGCCCCGCTTAACCGCCTCGGCGGCGGCTTCCTCAAAATAATCGGCCTGGGCCTTTTCTTCGCAGATAAGATCCGCCTGTTCTCCGGTAAGGCCGTAATCTTCGGCAAGGCGGCGGACCCGGACCTGGGGCAGTTCCACCAGGGCATCCTCCACGGATTTAAGAAAAGCCTCGCCGGGAACAAAGACCGGAAGATCCGGCTCGGGGAAGTAACGGTAATCCTGGGCGTTCTCCTTCTGCCGCATGGGCATGGTCTCGTCCCGGTTTTCGTTCCAAAGCCGGGTCTCCTGGATCACGGTCTTCCCCGCATCCAAAAGTTCCCCCTGGCGTTTTATTTCATAATCCAGGGCCAGCCGTACAAAACGGGAGGAGTTGAGGTTCTTTATCTCAACCTTTTTCCCCAGTCCCCTGCCGGGAAAGTTAATCGACACATTGGCGTCCGCCCTGAGGGAGCCCTCTTCCATGTTGCCGTCGCAGACCCCTAGGTAGCGGACCATACGCCTAAGCTGATGGATAAACAGCTCCGCCTCGTCCCCGTTTTCCATATCAGGTTCGGTAACAATCTCCAGCAGGGAAACTCCCGCCCGGTTGTAGTCCAAAAGAGAAACGGCGCCGGTGTGAATCATCTTGCCCGCATCTTCCTCAAGATGACATTCCTTGATCCGCACCCGCTTCTTTACGGGTCTTGAACCGGGATGCCTTCCCCTTCCCTCCAGTTCCACAAAGCCCTCCTGCCCCAGGGGGGAGGCAAACTGGGAAATTTGATAATTCTTGGGCATGTCGGGATAGAAGTACTGTTTCCGCTCAAACCAGGTTTTTTCGGGGATGCGGCAGTTAAGGGAACGGGCCACCATACAGCCCATGCGCATGGCTTCGATATTGAGGGAGGGCAGTACCCCCGGATAACCCATGCAGACGGGGCAGACATTGGCGTTGGGCTCGTCCCCAAAGGCGGAACGGCAGCCGCAAAACACCTTGGTTTTGGTTAAAAGATGAATATGGACCTCGAGTCCTATAAACGACTGGTACATGGCTAACTCCAAAAGGCCCGGTATCCCCGGGGATGGGGAAAAGGATGGGCCGCTTCGTAGGTTTCGGCTATATCCAGAATAACGCCCTCCGCAAAGGCCCGGCCCAGAAGCTGAACCCCCACGGGGAGTCCTCCTTCAACCAGGGCGGGAAAGGAGAGGGCGGGAAGTCCCGCCAGATTAGCGCAGCAGGTATAGAGGTCCGCCGCCTTTTGGGCGAAGGGGGACAGGGCCGTATCGCCCCGGCCAAAGGCCCTGGTGGGAAATACCGGCATAAGTATGGCGTCGAACCGGGGCGGGGCGCCGCCGTAACCGGAACTTCCCAGCAGGGCCTCGAAGCTCCGGCGTATCCCCGCCCTGATCCGCTGGGCCCGGAGATAGTACCGGTCCTGAAAACCGGATCGGAGTACAAAGGTTCCCAAGAGAATACGCAGCTTGACCTCGGCGCCGAAACCCGCCTCCCTGGCTTTGTCAATAAGGTCGTCGGGATTCTCCGCCCAGCCGGGCCGGCGGCCATAGCGTATGCCGTCGAAGCGGGCGAGGTTTGCACTGGCTTCGGCGGTGGCAATGGTATAGTAAGCGGGAACTCCGTATTTGAGGATAGGCAGTTCCACATCCTCAAGCTTATATCCCAGGGCGATAAAACGCTCCCTGGCAGTCTCAAAGCCCCGGCGCACCTCCGGCTCCAGCTCTGCAGCCCCGGCGGCGATCCGGGCAGCCTCGGCGGCGGAGGCGGCCTCCGCCGCAGGCCGGCCCTCACCGGTACCGGCGGATCCGGCGGCGGCAATGGCCCTGGCGACGGCCTCCGCCGAAAGGACCCCGATGGTTCTGGACGGGACCCGTTCCTCCAGGGGCGGCGCGCCGGCGGGGGCGTCCCGGGAAGTCTGGTCCCTGGGATCTTTCCCCCGGATAACGGAAAACACGGACCGGCACCGGGCAACCGTACCGGCGAGGACCCCTATCCCCTCCAGGCTTGAAGCATAGGCCACCAGGCCGTACCGGGAAACCGCTCCGTAGGTGGGCTTTAATCCCGCTACCCCGCAGAAGGCGGCGGGCTGCCGTATGGATCCCCCCGTATCGGAACCCAGGGCGAAGGGAACCAGCCCCGCCGCCACCGCCGCGGCGGAACCTCCTGAGGACCCCCCTGCGACCCGGCTCTGATCCCAGGGAGTGTTGGTCTGCTTTAGGGCCGAAGCGTCGGTAGAGGAACCCATGCCGAATTCATCCATGTTGGTCTTGCCTATCACCGCCGCCCCGGCGGCTTCCAGCTTTTGTACCGCCGTGGCGGTATAGGGGGAACGGAGGCCCTCCAGCAGTTTGGAACCGCAGCTTATGGAAAAACCCCTCACGGCGATATTATCCTTCACCGCAAAGGGAAGCCCCTCCAGGTCCGCCGGACCGGAACCGGGGGAAACGCCGGCCTCCACCATTCCGGACGGCGCAGCACCGGGGGTAAATTCAATAAAGGCCCCTATTTTTTCTTCCCAAGCTTGAGCATAGGGTAAATAGCCTTCGGGCAATGTATATGACATGGATCAATACTCCACAAAATTTTCACCGGGGCGAAAAAAATAAACTATCCGCCGAGCATTTCCCAAAACTCGGTTAGTTTTGCGAAATGCTCTTGAAAAGGCGGCCTAAAGTCCGCTTTTCCCCATAAATCTAAGGTTGCTTTCCCAAAAACTGAAGTTTTGGGAAAGCCTCCGCCTTTACGGTGTTTTACAGGACGTTAGGAACCACAATGAAGAGGCCGTCCCTATCGCCCGCATTATTCAGCAAATCGCTGTTTAACGGCCGATCGTTCAGGTCCTGGGGATTATGAAAAGGATTATCAGACCGGAAATGATCGGCGGAAACATTCCGGGCGGCGGAAAAGTTTGCAATGACGGCGGCGTCTTCGGGAAAGGCCGCTCTGTCCTCGCCGGCCGCCTGCATGGCGGCAAAATACCCAAGCATCTGCTCAAAAGCGGGAAAAGCGCCGGCCAGCTCTTCAGCTTCCATACGAAGGTGGGCCAGGGCGGCGGTTTCCTGTAGATCCTCGATTTTCATACCTTATGATGGCACAAAAAAATATACACTGTCAAGCATATTTATACAGGAAACCGGGCGGGGAATGCATATTATTACAAAACAGAGACCGGGATACGCTTACAGAACATATTCCAGGATCATGTAGAGGACGGTGCCCCCGAAAATACTGAGCAGGGCGTTTCGTTTCCAAAGATGAACTGCCGCGGTAAAGGCCGATGCGGCAAGAACCGGCAGAGCCTTAGAGAGATCTTCCTTTAACGGGGCGCTGATTGCGTTAAAGGCCAAAACGGTCATAGCCGCAGGGGGCGCCGTTTTTTCCACCAGGACGAGGAAACTCTCCCTAAGGCTCCGTTTCGGCGGCGGGCTCTTCCGGCCTTTGTCCGCCCGGCGGTCCGGCGGTCCGGGATCCTTTCCGGCTCCCGGTTTCCGTTCCCGGAAGAAGAAGAACGGGAAGGCCCGGCAAAACAGAATAACCGCCCCCATGGCAAAGGTCGTAATAAGGGCGGCGTTTACGCTTAGCTTCATGCATCCCCCGGCTTCAAGGGCGGCAAGGATAGTCAGGCGGGGGGGCAGCGCCAGAACCGCCAGCACCGCCGCCGGAGCTGAAACCAGGAAGGGCGTCAGATAGGACCGGCCCGCCGCTTTCCGGGCCTGAAGGAACTGCTCTATCATAAGGACCACAAAGAGGGCAGTCAGCGCAAAGCCTATCCCTTGCATATCAAAGGGAAGAAGGGAACCCGCCGCCGCGCCGGCGAGGCTTCCGGCGATCCAGTAGCACTGATCCAGAAGGGCCGTTAAAAACATAAACAAGGGCCGGTCCCCGGCGCCGTCTTCTTCCGGCAAAGAAGAGAGGAGGGTGAAGGTTTCATCCGTCAGGGCAAAGACAAGGTAGCCCTTAAAGGGACCGGCGGCATTAAAGCGCTTAAACAGGGTGATCCCGTAGGCTATGTGCCGGGCGTTCACCACCAACTGTACCAGGATCGCCTCCCAAAGTCCGGCCCCGGCGGTAAAAAGTCCCACCGCTATGAACTGCCCCGCCCCGGCGTACATGACCACGCTCATAACCGGGGCGAGCCACCAGGGATACCCCGCTCCGGCCAGCAGCAGGCCGAAGGCAACCCCTATTGCCATATACCCCAGCAGAACGGGGAAGGAGTACTTTAGCGCCCTGGAAAAAGTTTTAAGCCGGCCGTACATGGCAACGGCAATAGTACCAAAAATAGAATACGATTGACAAGAAATGCAGAAGGTACTAAAATCCTCATATTAGCAAACAGCGGTCCAGGAGATACGCAATGAAAACAGTTATGGTTGTTGACGATTCTCAAATAATGAGAAGGATTGTGAAAAGTACCTTTTCACAGTTGAATATTCCCTGTCAATATGTTGAAGCTCCTAACGGGGAAGAGGCTCTGCTGCGTTTACAGGAACAGAAGATCGATCTGGTTCTGCTGGACTGGAATATGCCGAGACTGTCGGGCATTGATTTTCTAAAGAAAGTCAGGAGCATGGAAATCTACAAGGATCTGCCTATTATCATGGTTACCAGCGAGGCCGCAAGACTCAACGTGGTAGAGGCCCTCAGCAGCGGGGCCACCGATTACATCGTTAAACCGGTTAACGAAAAAGTATTTTTTGAGAAGCTCAGTAAAATAGTAATCTAAAAAACGCCCTATAAAAACCTAATAAGGAAGCATTTATGGAAAAATATATTAAACCCTTTGTAGATGTATGCGTCAAGATTTTCAAAGAATTTATCGGCTGCGATCTTACCGCGGGACATCCCTACTTTGAAAACAAGAACGCCCCCCAGGACTGGGACATCTCCGCCATTATAGGGCTTACCGGCGAAGCCAGGGGCGCGGTGGTTATCTCCATGAAAAAAGAGCTTGCCGTAAAACTTACGGGGCTGCTGACCGGATCGGAACACAAAGAGCTGGACGGGGAAGTGGTGGATGCGGTGGGCGAAATCGTCAATATCATAGCGGGAAACGTCAAACGGGAGCTTGAAGAGGCCTTTCGGCTGGTTATTTCCCTCCCTTCAATTGTTGAAGGCAAAGAGCATATCATCAAGTGGCCCACCAATCTGGCCAGGATCATGTGTATCCCCTTTACGGTCTTTGAAAACAGTTTTTGCCTTTCGGTGGCGATTGAGTCGGTCAAAAGGGCCTGAGCGCCATGGACTTTGCCATTACGGAGGAGGAGCGGCATATCCTTCTGGCGGACGCCCGG
The DNA here is from genome assembly GCA_031276965.1 of Treponema sp. Lineage (GTDB taxonomy): Bacteria > Spirochaetota > Spirochaetia > Treponematales > Breznakiellaceae > JAISMC01. The sequence continues at coordinate 10,037 of JAISMC010000184.1, read as the reverse complement.
GAGAGCATTGCCGCGGCGCTGGAAAAGCGGAGTCCCTCCTATAGGCGGGGGCCGGCGGCTGAAGGCTCCGCCCTGGCAAAAAACTGCGGCGCCTTCGTTACCCTGCACATCGAAACGGCCCAGGGCCGCAGGCTCCGGGGCTGCATAGGCAGGATGACCGCGGCGGAAGCCCTGGAACAAACGGTCCGCACCATGGCGGCGGAAGCGGCCTTTTCCGATCCCCGCTTCCCCCCCCTCTCCCGGGATGAACTGGAGCGTTGCCATATCGAAATTTCCGCCCTTTCCCCCATGGAGCCCTGTCCCGATCCCCGGACGGTACAGGTGGGGGTCCACGGCCTCTACCTGATCCGCCGCGGCAGGGCCGGGGTGCTGCTTCCCCAGGTGCCGGTGGAACAGGGCTGGGATCGGGACGAATATCTGGATTATATCTGCGTCAAGGCGGGGCTTCCCCCCCATTCATACGATGCCCCGGATGCAAAGCTCTATACCTTTACCGCGGTGGTATTCGGGGAAGCGTAGCCGGGAGCGGCGGGGCAAAAGGGGCCGTTAGTCTTCCCACAGGGGGATAAAGATATCGCAGACCTTGCCGGTACTGCCGAAAACCCGCTCGTCGTAGCGTTCAAACTGGGGGAACCTTCCATCCACTTCACGGCCCGATTTTGGCAGCCACTCGCCGAAGATAAAGGCCCAGGTATCAAAGATTACTTTGGGGAAATTGGGAGTATCCGAAGGGACACTCGAAAAAACCCGGTACACCGCAGGGGACAGTGTCCGGATCTCGTAGCCTGAAGGGACCTTATCCTCATCTCCTTTCATTACCTGCAGCCCAAGGAAGTATTCAATCTTTCCGGTCCAGAGGTCCTTGGGAAAACAGACGCCGTATTCGGTATGGCTCTTAACAAAAGCTTCGTTGTGAAGCCTCTGCATGGCGCCGCTCTGGAGGTAATCCTGCCAGAATTTCGGAATGTCCCGGTAATTCTCGCCGTATCTTGTGGTAGTAGCGCAAACAAGACCCGCCAGTTTTGCCCCCGGAAATGCAGCCACCGCCGGTTCCTGTATAACAGCCTCATCCGTCATCTCTCAACCTCGCCGGAAATTCCCTCACCCCCTCTCGTACCTCGCCATGCTGGAGGACGTTTCATAAACCTCCGCGGCGTGGAGCAGTCCTGGATTCAGCCCTTCGGCCCTGAACAGCTCTTCGGCCTTTTCAAAAATATACCGGGCAATGCGCTCTGCACTGGGATCGCCGCGGAAAGCCGGATTATCGTTAAGGCTGGTATGATCCAGGCCGCCGGTAATGTCCCGAAGCGCTTTCTTGAGGAACCCGAAATCAACGAGCATCCCCCCCTCGTCCAGATCCCCTCCCCGCACCCAAAGCAGTACCCGGTAGTTATGACCGTGGAGGCGCTCGCATTTGCCATGGTAGCGGCTTAGAAAGTGGGCCGCCGCAAATTCCGCCTCCACCCGGGCATAGTACATGCTTCTAAGATACTTATTCCGCCGCCGCCGGTCAACAAATCCCGGGAATCCGTCCTTTGCGAAGATTCCCGCTTATGCTACCATGACGGCATGGAAAAAACGCTGAACGCCTTCTTTGACGCCGGGACCGCCGGGGAGGCGGGACTCATCACTATGATCAACGCCGGGCTGAATCCCCTGATCACCGGACTGGAATATGACTCCCGGCGGATCAAGCCGGGAAATCTCTACTTTGCCCTGCCGGGGCTCCATGCCGACGGCCGTTCCTTTGTCCCCGATGCGGTACGGCAGGGAGCGGCGGCGGTGCTTTATCAGGGGGAACTGGCTGCGTACCGGCCTGATATTGTTTACATTAAGGTGAAGGATTCCCGCTTCGCCATGTCCCCTGCGGCGGCGGCTTTTTACGGTTTTCCTTCCCGGCGGCTTGGGGTGATTGGGGTAACGGGAACCGAGGGGAAAAGCACCACCGTCTATCTTATCTGGCAGCTATTGAAGCTGGCGGGAAAGAGGGCGGGCTTTATCTCCACGGTCCAGTTTTCCCCGGGCGGCGGGGCGCAGTGGAACCCCGAACATCAGACTACCCCGGAGGCCCCGGCGGTTCACCGGCTTTTGGCGGAGATGGTCTCGGCGGGGACGGAATATGCGGTGCTGGAGGCAAGTTCCCACGGCCTTTCCCCCAGAACGAACCGCCTGGGAGATGTGGCCTTCGACGCTGCGGTGATGACCAACGTAACCCACGAACATCTGGAGTTTCACGGAACCTGGGAGCAGTACCGTAACGATAAGGCCAACCTTTTCCGATCCCTGAATCGTTTTTCCCACGACAAGTTTAAGGATGCGGCGGTCCCCTCCTTCGGGGTGATCAATGCCGGAGATAAAAGCGCCGCCTATTTTTCCGCCGCCGCCAAACGGCGGTGCTATACTTACAGCGCCGCAGAAGACGCCGGGGCGGATCTCTGTCTCCTCTCGATTGAAAGCGGCGCCGGGGGGAACCGCTGTGAAGTCCGTATCGGAGCAACAGGAAAACAGGTAAGCATCCGGGACCAGCTTCCCGGAGCCTTTAATGCGGGGAATGTCCTGGCGGCCCTCCTTACCGTGTCGGCCCTCCTTGGGAAACCGGTAGAGGAGCTTATCCCCCTGGTTCCTTCCCTAAAACCGGTCCGGGGCCGTATGACCGCCGTCAGCCGGGGCCAGCCCTTTGAAGTGCTGGTGGACTATGCCCACACCCCGTCCTCCTTCGAGACTATCTTCCCGCCCCTGCGCCGCCGGATAAGCGGAGGCCGGATTATCAGCCTCTTCGGATCCGCGGGAGAACGGGACACCGGAAAACGGCTCCAACAGGGACGCATCGCCGCCGAATGGTCCGACTGCATTATCCTTACCGACGAGGATCCCCGGGGCGAAGAGCCCATGGCCGTACTAAAGGAGATAGCCGCCGGTATTGAAACGGGAAAGCGCCGATGGCGGGAGGGGGAGAATCTCTTCCTTATACCGGACCGGACCGCCGCCGTCCGCCGGGCCCTTTCCCTGGCCCGGCCGGGGGACCTGGTGCTCCTGCTGGGAAAGGGGCATGAGAATTCCATCATCTACAGCAAAGAGACCCGGCCCTATGACGAGATAGGGGAAGCCGAAAAGGCCCTGGCGGAATTGGGCTTTTAACAGCCGGTTCCTGACCCGCTAATGATTGGTTTTTCTCCGTTCGGCAAATCCCGTAAGAGTGCGGAATTCGATCTCCTCGCCGTCATCCAGAGTTACCCTGCCCGAAAAGAAACCGCAGATCTGCCTGCGGTTTATCGAGCAGACGAGCATCCGGCGCCGTTCGGACCGTTCCTGGTGGGGGGTAAAGCGCATCTCCAGCCGCTTGTCGTTGCTGGTAAAACGCCAGGGTTCAAGCCAATTGGTAAGGGGAATGTGAAAGGTAACCTGATCCAGTTTGTGCAGGCGGCCGTCCAAAAAGAAGGCGTTCTCCGTCCCGAAACTTGAATCCGCGGAGCCGTAGCCCACGGAGAAAGCCATCTGCCTGCCCCCGTACTGGCCGCAGGCGGCGGCCCAGTAGTGAACATCGGCACGGGGGCGGATGCCCCGGGACCAGTCGAAAATGCCCCAGGCCTTGTCCTTGGTAAAGACCATTCCGGAACCGCCGAACTGCATGACCCCCTCGGCGGTATACCAGGGGGAGATCCGGGAATAACGGAATGCGTTTCTCTCCCGGCGCCAGGGCATATTGGTTACGATAGATTCCGCTTCCGCCGGACCGGAAAGGACCAGCGCCCCCCGGAGATTACGGTGGTGGCTGAAGCGGGGAATATCCACCTTGATGATCCGGGCGCCGCTTTCCATCACAATAAAATCCACGGCATAGTTTTTATATCTGATCTTGATTGAACCCCTGCTGCTGTCCTGGGGAAATCCCAAGCTGCCCAGGGGAAAGGCCACAATGTCCGAATGAGTTGAACGATGCTGATCCTTGAGGGAGATCACCGAGACGCCAATATATCCCATATAGCCGTTGTCGGAAACTTCAAAACTTATCAGGCAGGTGGGAGAAAAAACAATGTAGCGGTCCGACTCGGTGATACGCCGCCGGGGGGCGCGGCTCAGGCCGGGATTGTAAAAAAAAAGCGGCCGCCGGCTCCAGCCGAAATTACCGGGCCAGCCTAATTCGTCCAGAATGGCGGGGCCGGAATCTTTATCCCCGAATGTGATCTCGTGCTGGGCCATAGATCTTCCGGTCAGGGGAAATGGGGCAAGAGAGCGGCAAAGATGGTCAGAATACCCATACCAATGGGAACAGCCCCGGCGGAGAGCAGCACCCTGGCCTGGGAGTCGCTGCCGCCGCCGAGGTAACCGAAGCCTATTCCCTGTACTACCGCGCCGGCGGCGATAAAGAAGGCGCCGGAAACAATGCCGGCGGTTTTTTTCCGGGCCTCCTTTTCAATATCAGAATAATTGGGAGGAGTATAGCGGATCTCCTGGGCCGGAGGAGGGGGCGGTTCCGGGGACGGCGGAGCAAGATAAGTCCGTTCCGCAAGAACAAAGGGGGCAAAGGATTCTATCGTCAGCATTTCGTTGGCTTCCGCCTTTATGGTTTTATTTTCTCCCTGAGGGGTTAACTCGGCCCCGCCGGTAAAAACCATTATCTTCAATACGGGCCGGGAAGATCCTTCGAGTTGGCTGATATAATCAAGACTGACATCTCCCTGTTGAAAGGCGACCAGTCCTCCGCCGGTTTTTATGCGTATCTCCCTGTCCGTATCGTTGGCAATGCGCAGGCGGCCGTACAAGAGTTCCAGCGATGCAGCCTCCGGTTCCGTAAATCCCCTAAACTGGATGAAGGTGTTTTCCGAAGCCTTAAAAACAACATCCTCCGAATCAAGCCGTATCTCAAACCGGCCGCCCGGACCGGTCTGCAGCATATCCCCGCCGCTGAGAACAAGTCCCTCCCCGTCTATATCGCCGGGTCTATAAACGCGCTGCTGTCCGCCGGAGATAAGAATACATTCATCTTCAATATAGCTGAGCCTGCCCCCGGGAGATTCCTGGGCCGGCAGGACGAGGGTGGTCAGCAAAAAGCCCAGGGGCAAAAGATATTTACACAGTATTCTTTGCATGATATACACCTATAGGTATTATCGACGGCGGGCTTAAAAAAATTGAGGAATAGTACATGAAATATACGGGGATGCGGGTTCTGGTCATGGGACTGGGTCTCCACGGGGGCGGCCTCGAATCGGCCCGGTACCTGGCGGAACAGGGCGCGGAGCTTACGGTAACGGATCTGCGGGATGAAAAAACGCTGGCCCCCTCCCTGGAAAAGCTTCAATCCCTGGGGGTCCCGGTCCGTTGTGTGCTGGGCCGCCACGAAATGGCGGATTTTGAAAAGGCCGATATGGTGATAAAAAATCCCGGCGTCTCCCCGGATTCGCCTTTTCTCAAAGCCGCCCGGCGTATCGAAACGGACATCTCTCTCTTTTTAGCCGCCTCCCCCGCCCGGCTTACCGCAGTTACCGGATCCAAGGGAAAATCCGGCGCCGCTTCGGCGATCCACTGGGGCCTTCGGGAAGGCCGGAAAGGCGCCGCCGGGGAAGGCAAGGTCCGTCTGGGGGGAAACATCACTGTCTCGCCCCTCTCCTTTCTGGATTCCCTCGGCCCCGGCGATGATGTAGTCCTGGAACTGTCCAGTTGGCAGCTTGGGGATCTCCGGGGCAGGCTGCGGGAAGACGGCTCCGGTCCGCTGCTAAAACCCAGGGCGGCGGCGCTTACCGCTATTTTCCCGGACCACCTGGACCGTTATGTTTCCATGGAGGTCTATGTAGCGGACAAGCGGGTCATCTACCAGGGCCAGGACCGGGGGGATCTTACCGCCGCCGGAGACGACCAGTGGGGCCGGAGCTTCCTTGAGGAAACCCCCGGCCGTCCTCAGGTATACGCGGAAACTCCCCTTCCCGAAGGCGTTTCCGGCGGCTGGCTTACCGGAGCTGAAGGCCCGGGCCTGGTCCGGCTTTACGGCGCGGTTCCTCCGGGAACCGCCGCCGGAGAAATCATCGAACTGGTCCCCCCCCGGCCCCTGACTCCGGGCCGCCATCAGAAGAAGAATCTTCTTGCGGCGGCCCTGGTCCTCTTGGATCTGGGGATCCGCCCGGAGAGCATACGCCGGAGTCTGGAAACCTTTCCCGGTATCGAGCACCGGCTGGAATTCTTCCGTGAAGCCGGAGGAGTTCGCTTTTACAACGATACCGCCGCCACAATCCCGGAAGCCGCCGCCGCCGCAGTGGCCGCCTTCGACAGGCCCCCGGTTTTGGTGGCCGGAGGTTCCGACAAAAACCTGGACTTCGGACCCCTGGCGGACGCTGCCGCAAAGGTCAAGACCCTGATCCTTCTGGAAGGATCGGGAACGGAGAAATTCAAGGCCCTGCTGGACGGGCGGGGCCTTACCTACCTGGGTCCCTTTGACAATATGGACCAGGCGGCGGCGGCGGCCTTCGGGGCGGCCCGGAAGGGAGACACGGTGATCCTCTCTCCGGGCTGCGCCAGTTTCGGCATGTTCCTCAACGAATTTGACCGGGGCCGCCGGTGGAAAGAAGCGGTAACCCGGCTGGCATGACCGCATCAGCATCCCGCAGGGGCCGCCATGGACATTGAACTGCTGGAGGAAAGGGCCCGGATCATCCGGAAGATCCGCTCCTTCTTTGACTGCCGGAACTATCTGGAAACGGACACCCCCATCCTGGCGCCGGATCTTATCCCCGAATCATGCCTTGAAGTTTTTGAAAGCCGCCGCATCGCCCCCCCGGAAAGCCGGAGGCCGCCGCAGCCCTGCTGGCTGGTCCCATCCCCGGAGATCTGGATGAAGCGGCTTATTGCCCGGCACCGGAGGAGCCTCTACCAGATCTGCAAATGTTTCAGAAACGGCGAATCCACCGGCCGTATCCACAGTCCGGAATTCACCATGCTGGAATACTATACGATGGATGCGGATTATCTGGATTCCCTCAGGATCACCGAGGAGCTCTTTGCCTTCCTCACCGGCGCCGTCCCTGCCGGAAAAACGGATCTGCGTCCGCCCTTCCTGCGGATCACCATGGAAGAAGCCTTTTCCCGCTGGGCCGGTTTTAATCTCTACGAAGCGGCCGGGGGAGGGACTCTGGAAGCGGAGGCCCGGCGGCTCGGCCTTAATCCGCCTCCGGGGCTTGACGGCGGAGCCCTCTACGACCTCATCTTCATCCACAGGGTGGAACCGGCCCTTCCCAAGGACAGGCCGGTGGTCCTCTTGGATTATCCCGCCTTTGTTCCCTGCCTGGCCCGGAAACATGCCGGCGGAAAATCCAGGGAAAGGTGGGAACTCTACTTCCGGGGGATAGAACTGGCTAACTGCTATTCCGAGGAAACCAATGCGGAGGAGGTCCGCCGCTGCTTTGAGGCGGAAACGGAAACGGTTATAAGCGCCTCCGGCGGATCAGCCTTGGTAAAAAAAGGCGCCATGGTTCCCCATGCGGTAGATCTTGATTACTGGCGTATCTTTGAAAACTTTCCCCGCTGTTCCGGGACCGCCCTGGGGGTGGACCGGCTTATCATGGCCATGACGGGGCGTTCCACCATCGACGGGGTGCTCCCCTTCCCCATGTAAGAGGATTGAACGATGCAGCATATCGTCCACACCATACCCCCCGTATACGATTCCGGTTCCCGGGTGCTGATACTGGGAACCATGCCTTCCCCCCAATCCCGGGCGGCGGCGTTCTATTATGGGCACAAACACAACCGGTTTTGGGCCGTCCTCGGCGCCGTGTTCAACCTGGAAATAGGCCCCTCCGCAGCGGATAAAAAACATTTTCTGCTTTCCCGCGGCATCGCCCTGTGGGATGTTCTTGCTGAATGTGACATATCGGGCGCTTCCGATTCATCGATACGGAACCCCGCGGCCAATGACTTCGGCGCCATCTTCGCCGCAGCGCCGGTTCAGGCGGTCCTAACCACCGGGCGGACGGCGTACAGGCTGTACGAAAAACTCTGCTCGGAAAAGTACAATGCTCCCTTTTTTTACCTGCCCTCGACGAGCCCCGCCAACTGCGCCGTGAGCATGGAACGGATCACCGGAATTTACAAAAAACTATTGCTGCGTTTTTTAACTGAACCTCCGGCGGATACCGGGGCGGAGGCCCAGCGGTTGTCCCCGGCGTACCCGCGCCGTTCTATTTAGTGTCTGTCATAATGTAGCCACATTAAACTTGTTCGAGAATCCAGTTGTTTGTCTTACAAGTCCACTATTTAAAAACCTCGGATTGGCCCTGATGGTCAAAATGCATGCGGAATTCCGGCAGCCATGAAACGCCGGTTTCTATAAGGGCCTCGCCGGAAAAACGGTAGGGGACCTTCCGCATGGCGATCACCTCGTCCAGCAGATTCCGTTTCATATTGATAAAATTCATCAGGAGAAAAAGCCTGGTCTCCGCAGAACCTCCGGCGGGGATACGAAGCGCCTCCGTTTCCCTGCCCTCCGCCCAGAAACGTCCCGCTCCGTAAAGTTCGTACCCGAAGGAGGAGAGATTCACCGGAAACACATTGGGGTTATCGATCCTGAGATTGACCCGGAAGCGGGTGTTGATCAATTCCGCCTGCAGAATGGCAATTCCGGTGATCGTAAACTCGGGTTTCCGGATCCGGGGGAACCGGGCCTGGGCGGACGTTTCTCCGGCGAGCGTTTTTCCCTTGCCGTACTGGTATACCAGATTCAACAGAAGTTCCGCCCGGTAACCGCCGGAATCCCCCGCCGCCGGGACATCCCGGTATGCCCCCAGGTTCAGATCCAGCCGGAATGTTTTTTCGGCAAAGCCCCCCGGAGGAACTTCAACCAGAACTTCATCTGCGGAAATCTCATCCGCCGTCAAAACCGCGTCTTTTTTGCCGTATTCAAGACCATCCACCAGCGCCTTCCAGCCTCCGACTTGCAGGCGCAGGGGAAGGGACCGGGGGTTACCGGTCCGCAGGCGGTAGTACAGAACCACCCGGCTTAAATTCTCGGCCTCAATATGATCAAAGCTCAGATCCGAAGCGGGTGTTTCTTCAAGGGGCGGCGCAGACTTGCAGGTAAGGCAAAAGAACAGGATCGGGAAAAGAAGGAAAAAAAGACGCCGTTTCCTCATAGCCCCTAATATCGGCATTTTTTACCCTCCGGGATTACTTTTTTAACTAAAACGTCCCTTTTTGTACTTGCTCCCTTCCTTTCTTCCCGGTTTCCGGATATCATTACCCACTATGACTTTTCGTACAAAACGCACGCTGCTCATGACATTTATGGCGTTTTTTTGCCTGCGCTGTTTATACGGACAGGATAGTTCCGCCCATCAGCGTACCAGCGAGATGGTGTTCAAGATTGCGGTATACGGTCCGGGCGACGAAATATTTATCTGGTGGGGACACGCCGCTTTAATTGTCGAAAACACACGCTGGGGATATTCCCATGTCTACGATTGGGGCATCTTTTTTTATCCGGGCGACAATTTTCTAGAGGATTTTGTCCGCAATCTGGTACGTTACAAATGCACGGTCGAACTTTTCGACAGGGACATGTATGTCAAGGAAGATCGCGATATTACCGTATATACCCTTAATCTTGATACGGAACAAAAGGAAACTATCCTGAGCTACGCGGAAAACAACGTGCTGCCGGAGCATTGTTATTATGACTATCATGAATTCCGGGATAATTGTTCAACCCGGATCCGCGACATCATCGACATGGGAACAAACGGACAATTCAAAGAACTGTTCGGTAATACCCCCGGACGATTCACGTTCCGGGAACAGATACGCCGGTTCACCTGGTCAAGGCCCTTTTCCGACTGGTATCTTGATTTTTTGATGGGACAGGATCTTGACAGGCCTATCACTGCATGGGATGAAATGTTTTTACCGGCCGAAATAGGACGCAACATTGTTGATTTCCGGTATCTCGACAGCGCCGGCGGCGAACGGAACCTGGTAAGCTCGGTGGAAGTGCTTAACAAAACCAAAGAGAGGCCGCCGATCCTCAACAAACCCCTGACGGTCTGGCCGTA
>JAISMC010000150.1 GCA_031276965.1 Treponema sp. | reverse complement strand
CAGGAGAACAGGTCATTTTCTCAGGAGAACAGGTCATTTTCTCAGGAGAACAGGTCATTTTCTCAGGAGAACAGGTCATTTTCTCAGGAGAACAGGTCATTCTCCCAGGAGAACAGGTCGTTCTCCCAGGAGAATGAACCGCAGAGGGAGGGAAGAGGAGAAACCACGCCGGACCTACGGTCCGCTGGACACGAAGGAAGGAGGAATGGTTAGAGCATAGGCGCAATTTAACACATTTTTGGCGAGTCTTTCTTGCGGGTAATCATCTTTCTTTCCTTTGTGTGCCTTTGTGGTTTTTTATCTTCATTTGTATTTGTGGGTCAAGTTTAGTCCCTTGGGGCGGGATTGTGGATTGTACCTCATCCTTCTTCCGTTCGTGAGGTTCGTGGTTATGTTTCTTTGTTTGTGTGGTGCGGAGGTTTACGATGAACAGGAATGCAGTGCGCCGGGGGTTTTGCGTGTGCGCCGTAGTCTTCGGCCTCTTTGTTTTGGCCGCCTGCGACGACTTTAACCGGTCCCTGGAGGACGATGTTGAGTTCTACCTTACCGTTATCCCGGTGGGTACCTGGGCGGAACTGAAGAGCGCCGCCGGAGGGACCTCCGGGCCGGGGCTTATCGGCCTGACGGGGGACATTGAGGCGGACGGCGTTGATCCGGTAGTCATCTCCCGGCCCCTCACGATTACCGGCCTTGAAGGGAGGCGCGTCATCCGGCGGGGGGTGGTTTCGTCGTTTACGGGCGCGCTGTTCCGGGTAGACGCCGGGGGCGGGCTGACCCTGGGCCATCCCCAGGGGGGAACCCTGGTCCTGGACGGCGGGGACGTTACGGCCAATGCCCCGCTTGTCAGCGTAGCGGGCGGCGCCCTGATCCTGCGGGACGGGGCCGTCCTGCAAAACAACGACAGAACGGGCGGCGGCGGCGGGGTGGAGGTTTTAGGCGGCAGCTATTTTACCATGACCGGCGGGACCATCAGCGGCAATATTGCCGCCAGTAACGGCGGCGGGGTGTATGTTTCAAGCGGCGGCAATTGTACCATGACCGGCGGGACCATCAACGGCAACAGCGCCAGCAGCAGAGGTGGCGGGGTGTATGCCGACTCCGGCGGCTTCGAGATGAAGGGCGGAACTATCAGCGGCAACAGCGCCAGCAGCAGAGGCGGCGGGGTGTATGTTACCGGCTCCAGCAGTTTTACCATGAGCGGCGGGACCATCAGCGGCAACAGCGCCAGCAATGGCGGCGGGGGCGGGGGCGGGGTGTGTGTTGACGCCCGCAGCGGCGACAACACCGCTTTTACTATGAGCGGCGGGACCATCAGCGATAACAGCGCCGGCAATGGCGGCGGCGGGGTGTATGTTGCCGCCACTAGCAACGGCGCCGCCGCCGGTTTTACCATGAGCGGCGGGACCATCAGCGATAACAGCGCCGGCAATGGCGGCGGCGGCGGGGTGTATGTTGCCGCCCGCAGCAGCGGCAACACCGCGTTTACTATGAGCGGCGGGACCATCAGCGGTAACAGCGCCGACAATGGCGGCGGGGGCGGGGTGTTTGTTGCCGCCACTAGCAGCAGCGGCAACACCGTTTTTACTATGAGCAGCGGGACCATCAGCGGTAACAGCGCCGTCAGCGACGGCGGCAGCTTAGGCGGCGGGGTGTGTGTTTACAACGCCGGCAGCGGCGGCAGCGCCGTTTTTACCATGAGCAGCGGGACCATCGGCGGCAACAGCGCCGGCTTAGGCGGCGGGGTGTATGTCCAAGAAAGTAACTTCACAAAAGCCGGCGGCGTTATTTACGGTTCCGGCGGGGGCGGTAACAGCAATCAGGCGAGTCAAGGTTATGCGGCCTATGCCGTTAATGGCGTCCACAAATGGCGGAACGAGACCGCTGGTCCCGGCGTGTCCCTTAACAGCGTGGGGGCGGGCGGCTGGGACCCCTAGCGGGCGAAGGCCGGGGCGCGGGGTTCCCGCTCCGCGCCCAAGCCCCCGCTCCGCAGCCCTGATACTTTTTCTCCATCCTTTGCTATAGTGGTTTCCATGGAAACCAGGCCCGTCGCGGTTTTGGAGATAGGCTCCACCTGTATCAGGCTCCTCATTGCCGAAATCGCCGGGGGGGAGTGGCGGGTGCTGGACTGGGCGGGCAAGCCCGTGGCCCTGGGCCGGGACGTATTTACCTCGGGCCGGGTATCCCGGGAGTCCTTTCAGGAATGTATCGCGGCGCTGAAGAATTACCGGGAGCTCCTGGGCGGCTGGGGCATAAGCCCCCGGGAGGCCCGGGTCATTGCCACCAGCGCCCTCAGGGCCGCCCGTAACCGGGACGTGTTTGCGGACCGCCTGCTCCGGGAGACGGGGTTCAGCCTGCTTATTCTTGAGGGGATCGAAGAAAACCGCCTTATGTACCTGGCGGTCCGCCATGCCCTGAAGAGCGACCTGCCCCAGTTTTGGCGGGCCAATTCCATGATTATCGAGGCGGGGGGCGGCTCCACGGAGATAATGCTTCTGCGCCGGGGCAAGATGGTGGCCGCCCACAGCCTCCGCCTGGGGACCATTCTCTTTGATCAGCAGTACCGGCAGATCCTGGGTTCCGTCCGCTCCCAGGAACGCTACCTCAACGAGAACGTGCGGAATACCTCGGAACTGCTGAATGTGGAGATGGATCTGTCCCATATCAGGACCCTGGTGATGGCCGGTTCCGACGCCCGGATTGCGGCGAACCATGCGGGCCGGGAATTGAACGAGTACTGCTGGACCGTGGAGCGGGAGGATTTTATCCGCTTTGTGGAACGGGTGCGGAACTACAGTATCGAAGACTGCGTCCAGAAACTGCAGATCCCCTATGTGGAAGCCGAGGGCTTTATTCCGGGTATCCTGGTGTACAGGCTCTTTCTGGACAGGACCGCCGCGGCCCGGATAGTCGTGCCCAACGTATCCATCCGGGAGGGGCTTCTTATCGATCTGGCCCTGGGGGTGGACCCGGAACTGCAGGAGGACTTCTTCTCCCAGATAACCGCCTCGGCGGTAAATCTGGGCAGGAAGTACCACTTTGATGAGGAGCATAACCGCCACGTGGCGGATCTCTGCCTTGCCCTCTTCGATGCGCTGATCCGGGATCACGGCATGAACCGCCGGGAGCGGATGATGCTGGAGACGGCGGCCATACTCCACGACATTGGGATGTTTATCCGGGGTTCGGGCCACCACAAGCACGGACAGTACATCGTTTTCAATTCGGAGATCTTCGGCCTCCAGCGGGAGGAACTGGATATTATCGCCAATGTGATCCGCTACCACCGGGGGGAACCGCCGGCCCCCGCGGACATAGAGTACATCGCCCTGCAGCGGGAGGAGCGTATGCTGGTGCTCAAAATGGCGGCGCTCCTCCGGGTGGCGGACGCCCTGGACCGGGGCCATTCCCAGCGGATCAAGGGTATCAGGGTAGAGCGCCGGGCCGAAACGGTCGTTCTCTGTACCGGCGAAACCTACGACCTGAGCCTGGAAAAGATGGGCCTTGAGGAGAAGGGGGATTTGTTCCAGGATGTCTTTGGGTATAAGATTATACTCGGTTAGGGGAAGGAACGAATGGAAAATACCGGGGGAACGGTTCCCTATCTGAACCGGGATCTTTCCTGGCTCGATTTTAACGGCCGGGTGCTGGAGGAGGGGCTCAGATCCGATCTGCCCCCCCTGGACCGGTTCAGGTTTCTCTCCATTGTCTCCTCCAATCTGGATGAATTTTTTATGGTCCGGGTGGCGGCGGTAAAGCGCTTTATCAACAGCGGCGGTTCCGGCCTCCGGCCTCAGGCGGTTTCCTCCGCCGGCGGGGATCCCTCCGGCCTGAGCCCCGAGAAGCAGCTTGCCCTAATATCGGAAAAGGTCCGGTCCATACTGGGCCGCCAGTACCGCTGCCTGAAGGAAGAGGTCTTTCCCGCCCTGGCCCAGGGGGGGCTGGTACTGGTCCGGCCCGAATCCTACTCCATATCCCAGATGGATTATCTTGAATCTTTCTTTATGGCGGAGATATATCCGATCCTTACCCCCCTGCGCATAGAACAGGAGGGCGGGGAACTTCCGGTGGAGAGCCTCTCTATCCATGCGGTCTTTCTCCTCTCCAAAGAAGGGGAGGATGAGGGGGACCGCATTTCCATCATTCAGATTCCCAAAGCCCTGGACCGGATTATCCGGCTGCCCCCGGAGGAGGGCGCCGCCGCCCCCTGGTCCCTGCTGGAAGATGTGGCGCTTACCTGGGGGCCCTATCTCTTTCCCGGATTCCGGGTTAAGGAGAGCATGCTCTTCAAAATTAACCGGGACGCGGATTTTTCCGTGGATGAACAGCGGGACGAAGACTTTATCGAAGCCATGGAAGAGGTCATCGCCGGGCGGGAACATTCCCGGGCGGTGCGGATGGTCTACTCCGCCGGCAGCGGCGTCCTGAGGGACGAGCTGGCCCGGCGGCTCGGTCTTGGAGAGGAGGATCTCTACGAGGCGGAGGGCCCCCTGGATCTGCGGACCCTGGCGGATCTGGCGGGTATCCGGGGTTTTGATCAGCTGAGGCTGAAGCCCCGGAAGATATACCGGAGCCCCGCCTTTACCGACGAGGAATCCCTTTGGGACCGGATAAGCCGGGGGGATGTGATGCTGGAGCTTCCCTACGAATCCTTCGATCCGGTGATCCGCTTCTTCCAGGACGCCGCTTCGGACCCCGGGGTCATCGCCATTAAGACCGCCCTCTACAGGACCAGCGGCGATTCCCCCGTGGTTAAGGCCCTGGAACAGGCGGCGCTGAACGGAAAGCATGTTACCGCGGTGGTGGAACTAAAGGCCCGCTTTGACGAGGAGCGTAACATTATCTGGGCGAACCGGCTTGAGCGGGCGGGGGTCATTGTGGTATACGGCATTGCCAGGCTCAAGATCCACGGAAAGATCAGCCTGGTTATCCGCAGGGAAGATGAGGGGCTCAAGCAGTACATTCATCTTTCCACGGGAAACTACAACGACAAAACCGCCAGGCTCTACGGGGATTTTTCCCTCTTTACCGCCCGGAAGGACATGGCCCTGGATGCCAGCGTTTTCTTCAACATGGTTACGGGCTACTCGGCGATACAGTCCATGCGCCGTTTGGTAATCGCCCCCACGGTATTGAAGCGCCGCCTGATTGAGCTGATAGACCGGGAGGCCCGCCGTTCAAGCCAGGCCTATCCCGGCAGGATCATGGCCAAGATGAACGCCCTGGCGGATACGGATATGATCGACGCCCTCTACCGGGCAAGCCGGGCGGGGGTGCAGGTACTCCTCAATATCCGGGGCATCTGTATGCTGAAGCCGGGCGTTCCGGGGCTCTCCGAAAATATACGGGTGGTCAGTATCCTGGGGCGTTTTCTGGAACATGGAAGGATCTTCTACTTTAACAACGGAGGGGCGGAGGAATTCTACCTTTCCAGCGCCGACTGGATGCCCCGGAACCTGGAACGGCGGGTGGAGCTGATGTTTCCGGCGCTTCAGGAGGATATCAGGGAACGGCTTAGGGATGTGCTGGAGGCCTGTTTCCGGGACAACCGGCAGTCCTGGGAGCTTGATTCGGAGGGCCGCTGGACCAGGATGCAGCCGGGGACGGCGCCGGAGTCTTTCAGCATGCAGGATTACCTGCTTTCCAAAGCCGCCGAAGCCGCCGGGTCCGCCTGGACGGTTAAGCAGGAATTTGTGGTCCGCCGGTCTCCGGCGAATGGATAGGCATGAAATGTCCAAAGCCGGGGGTGGGGCATGAATATTACCGGGCTGATGTCGGAACTGGTTTTACAAATAGGAATAGTTATCTTTGCGGTACGCTTCTCCGGCCGTCTGGCAAAACGGATCGGGGTTCCTGCGGTGCTGGGGGAGCTTGCCGCGGGGGTCGTCATCGGCCCCTATGCCCTGGGGGGCATCGCTTTTCCCGGTTTCCCCCGGGGCCTCTTTCCCCTGGGGGAGGGGAGCCTGGCGGTCAGCCCCGAACTGTATGCCTTCGCCGCGGTGGCGTCGATCATCCTCCTCTTTGTTTCGGGGCTTGAAACCGATCTGGGCCTCTTCCTCAGATATTCCGTGGCCGGCGGGATCATCGGCGTCGGGGGGGTGGTTCTTTCTTTTCTATCCGGCGCCCTGACGGGGGTATTCCTGCTCCATACTCCGCTGACGGATCCCCAATGCCTGTTTCTGGGAATACTCTCCACCGCCACCTCGGTGGGTATCACCGCCCGGATCCTCTCGGACCATAAGCGGATGGATTCCCCCGAGGGGGTAACGATCCTGGCGGCGGCGGTCTTTGACGATGTCCTGGGGATCATCATGCTGGCGGTGGTTCTGGGCATTGTGGCAGTAATCTCCGGCCGCGGTTCCCTGAGCCCGGCGGGACTGCTCTCCATTGCGGGGAAGGCCTTCGGTATCTGGCTGGGCTTTACCGCCCTGGGGCTCGTCTTTGCAAAGAGAATCGCCGGTTTCCTTAAAATCTTTAAGCACAGCTATGATTTTTCCACCGCCGCCCTGGGGCTTGCCCTGATCCTTGCGGGGATCTTCGAGAAGCAGGGACTGGCCATGATCATCGGGGCCTATGTAACGGGGCTTTCCCTTTCAAAAACCGACATCTCCGCGGTAATCCAGGGGCGGATCCGGGGGCTCTACGAATTTTTTGTCCCCCTCTTCTTTGCGGTGATGGGGATGATGGTGAATGTGCGGGAGATTATCTCCCCGCCGGTGCTGCTCTTCGGCGCGGCCTACACTGCGGCGGCGATCTGCTCCAAGGTTATAGGCTGCGGCGGCCCCGCCCTGCTCCTGGGCTTTAACGGCCGGGGCGCCCTGCGGATCGGCGCCGGCATGATACCCCGGGGCGAGGTGGCCCTGATAATCGCCGGCATAGGCCTTGCCTCGGGAATCCTTGACAATCAGCTCTTCGGGGTTGTCATCCTTATGACCCTGATCACCACCCTGGCGGCGCCGCCCCTTCTGAGCGCTTCCCTCAAGATTCCCGGCGGCGGCGCCAAAAAACCGGTAAAGGACGACGATACCGCGGCGGCGGCGTGGGAATTCTACTCCGATGAAATTGCTGGCCTGGTGGAGGACACCCTCCTTAAAGATCTTAGGGCCGAGGGCTTCTATGTCCAGGTGATGAACATTGATGAGGGGCTCTCCCTGGCCCGGAAGGACGACGTTTCCCTTTCCATCACCGGATCCGGAAGCGCCGTGACCATAGAAACCTCCAGGGCGGACATGCTCTTTGCAAGAACCGCCGTTTACGAGGCCATAGTCAGCCTTAACGACGCCATAGAAAAGCTGAAGGCTTCCTCTGACCCAAAGGCCATGTCCAGGGAGATCCTGAAGGAGAAGGGCCGGACCGACGAGGATATGCTTGCCCTGCTCGGCCCCGAATGTGCGGTCCTCGATCTGCGGGGGGAAACCAAGGAGGAGATCATCACCGAACTGGTGGATGTCCTTGGGGACCGGGGAAAGCTTTCCGACCGGGACATGGTCCTTAGGGACGTGCTGGAACGGGAAAAGGCCATGAGTACCGGGATGCAGCGGGGCGTCGCCCTGCCCCACGCCAAGACCGAAGGCGTCGCCGATCTGGCGGCGGCGGTGGGCATTAAAAAGGCGGGGATCGACTTTAAGTCCCTGGACGGCGAACCCTCGCGGATCTTCATCCTGGTGGTCTCTCCCCGGCGTACCGCAGGCCCCCACATTCAGTTTCTGGCGGCGGTGGGCGCGGTTCTTAAAGACGGCGGGGTGCTGGAACGGGCGATCAACGCCGCTTCCAAAGAAGAGCTGGTCCGGCTGCTCCGCAGAGAAGACGCTCCCTGACTCTGCGGTATCCGTGCCTGCGGCGTCCATGGCGGCGCCATGGACGGCGATCCAAAACGCAGGGCGTTTTGGGCATTTCCCGTGGGGCCGGCGGGGCGGTACAAAAAAAGCCCCCGGACAATGCCGGGGGCCGCCTGCCGGGTTTTGAAACCGGCTCTTTTGTATCTTACTGTTGCCAGTTCGCGTCTATCTCCGCATAGTCGCTCCATACTCCCGAAGCGGGGCCGAAGGTATTCCTTTTGCTGCTTGGCGCGGCATTACCGTTAATGATGCTCGCTGCGGTCCTGGTCTGCAAAGTATCCATATAGTATCCCAGATGGAATGTATATGAAAAAGCATTTGTCCCAAGTGAACTGAGCGCCGGAAATTTAAAGACCGTATTAACCTGGAATGTGTCGCCGGAGCAGCCGGTGAACATACTGTCGGCGAAGTTGTTTGCCGCGGCAGTAATGCCCTTTGGCAGGTTAAAGACGCTGTTCATGGTGAATGCGTCGCCGGAGCAGCCGGAGAACATAGAGTAGGCGAAGTAGTCTTCCGCGGTAGTAATGTCCTTTGGCAGGTTAAAGACGCTGTTCATGGTGAATGCGTCGCCGGAGCAGCCGGAGAACATAGAGTAGGCGAAGTAGTCTTCCGCGACAGTAATGCCCTGTGGCAGGTTAAAGACGCTGTTCATGGTGAATGCGTCGCCGGAGCAATAGAAGAACATACTGGCGGCGAAATTGTCGCCTGCGGTAGTAATGCCCTGTGGCAGGTTAAAGACGCTGTTCATGGTGAATGCGTCGCCGGAGCACTGGTAGAACATATAGTAGGCGAAGGACTTGTCCACGGTGATAATACCCTGTGGCAGGTTAAAGACGCTGTTCATGGTGAACGCTGTACCCTTGCACTGGTTGAACATCTCGTAGGCGAAGCGGCCGCCCGCGATAGTAATGCCCTGTGGCAGGTTAAAGACGCTGTTCATGGTGAATGCGTCGCCGTTGCATCTGGCAAACATACCGGTGGCGAAATTGCTGCCCGCGATACCCACGGTAGTAATGCCCTGTGGCAGGTTAAAGACGCTGTTCATGGTGAATGCGTCGCCGTTGCAGCCGGAGAACATATAAGCGGCGAAATCGTCGCCCGCGGTAGTAATGCCCTGTGGCAGGTTAAAGACGCTGTTCATGGTGAATGCGTCGCCGTTGCAGCCGGCAAACATATAAGCGGCGAAATCGCTGCCCGCGATACCCACGGTAGTAATGCCTTGTGGCAGGTTAAAGCCGTCGTTCATGGTGAATGCGTCGCCGTTGCAGCCGGCAAACATATAAGCGGCGAAGGATTCGTCCACGGTAGTGATGCTGTCCCATGCGGAGGAAAAACCGAAGCCCGCCCCCATGGTAAGGTTTGTGCAGTGGTAAAAAGTATAGGCCCATTCATAGTCCGGCGCCGTACCGGCGCTTAGCTGCGCCTGGGTACGGGTCATCAGGGGCTGCAGCGGCGAATCCACGGAAACCACCTTGTTTTTATTGTCCTGGATGTTTGCCCCCGAGGAACCACTCCTAAACCCAAAAGCTCCGAACCATGCGTCCACAGCCCCGTTGGGCCTGATGGTGATGCTGTATCTCCCGGCGGACGCATAGGTATGGCCGATGCCGTTGGACCCGCTGCTGCTGGAACCGGCGGCGGTTTCCGTCTGCCCGTCGCCCCAGTCGATGTTCCAGTCATAGGATTTTACGGTGGAATCGCCGTTCAGATATCCGCTGACCGGTATAGAAAAGGTTTCGTTTGATAGGGTGGTTTCCACCGTAAAAGTAAAGAATTGATCGCTCAAATCCGGTGTCCACTTTGCGTAGAGAGTAACGGCGGCAGTTACCGTGTCCGCCGCAAAATTCCACAGGTTGGTAAAGACCGCTTCCGTATACCATCCCTTAAAGCTATAGCCGCTTTTGCTCATGGCCGCCGGTTCGGTTACCGTACCGCCCTTAGCCACGGTCCGATCCGCCGGCGCGGGGCTGCCGCCGTTTGCTATAAACGTAACGGTAAACGTATTGAGCGGGTTTGGCATCCATTTGGCGTAAAGGGTCATGCTGCCGTTTACCGTATCCGTAGCGAAGTTCCACAGGTTGGTAAAGGCCGCATCCGTATACCAGCCGTCAAGCGTATGGCCGCTCCTGATTACGCCCTCCGGCTGGGTTATCGTATCGCCGGAGGCCACAGTCCGGGCCTGCGGCGCGGGACTGCCGCCGTCAGCGTTAAAGGTAACGGTAAAGACGCTGCCGCCGCCCCCGCCGCCCGCCGGATTGGAGCACCCCCCCAGAATCAATCCCATCATAGCTATAAGAGCGGCTGTTTTTATCGAAAACACACTCATTGTACTCCTCCTTGTAGTGGAATACACTTAAGGCGGCCCCCCCGTTCAAAGCCCGCCGGACAACGTCCGGTAGATCGCCAAATCTGTCTTTGACTCGGGGGCCGCCTTACTGCTTACTTACCTGTTCCTTATCACTGCCTCCTTACATGAAGCATGGTTAAGCACGCCGGATCTCTGGTCCGTTCATACGAACGGAAGAAGAATTAACCACGAACCACACAAACCACACGAATCCCCACAAACAAATCGACACTATCAAACAACAAGTTCGTGTTTGTTCGTGGTTCATATTCTTTCTCCCTCACGGAATCACCGCCGAAACAATAGGCCCCCACGGCCCCCGGCTCAAGAGCCGCGGCCCCTGACCCAAGAGCCACGGCAGAAGAGCCGGGCGCGGGGATGTGTACTTTATACGGAACGCTTACAGAAAAGAAACGCTGACTATCCGTCCTGCGGGGGGGGGGGGGGGGATAATTCCTTGCTATATAAGGAATTACGAGCGCCTTCAAAGGAACCTCCCCGGATACTTGGTGGCTTATGCTCTCCGGCGAAGCCGGATGGTTTGAAGCTTCAGTCTATGGTAAGTATCAGTATAGCGCAAAGGGGGAATTTATCAAGTGCCATAATCCGGCATCCCTGCCGCCAAAAATGAAGAACCACGCCGGACCTCTGGTCCGCCGCGAACCCTCACGAACAAAGAATTTTTAACCACAAACCACACGAACCCCCACAAACAAATCGAAGCTATCAAACAACAAGTTCGTGTCTGTTCGTGTGGTTCGTGGTTTTTTCTCTTCTTCGTGTTTGTTCGTAGTTTTTCTTCTTCGCAGGTTAATCCTCTTCTTCCTAAAGCATGGAAAACAGCGTCATCCGGCGAGGAGGTGCTGGATCAGTATCTTGCATCCCAGACCGGCAAGGATAAGCCCCCCGGCTATCTGGGCGCCCCTCTGGAAGAGGAAGCCCAGCCGCCTGCCGAATTCAAAGCCGCTTAGGCATACCACAAAGGTAATGCCCCCGATAAGCGCCGCGGGCAGCCAGATGCCGCGGCCGAGGACGTTCAGGGAAAGGCCCGCCGCCAGGGCGTCTATGCTGGTACTTACCGACAGCGTCAGCAGGATCAAGAGATTCCGGATGTCCCCCGCCGCCCGGTCCGCAGGGCAGGTATCCTTTGTTTCGATTCCCTCTTTTATCATCTTCCCGCCGGTAAAAACCAGCAGCGCGAAGGCTATCCAGTGGTCGTAACCGCCGATATAGGCGCTGACGGTTTTTCCCAGAAACCATCCGAGGACCGGCATGATAAACTGGAAGACGCCGAAGAAGAGGGAGGCCCTGAATACGTGAAGGGGCTTGATATCTTTGATGCAGATGCCGGAACTGACCGAAACGGCAAAGGCGTCCATGGACAGGCTTAAACCGATAAGGACTACCGGGAGCATCTTTTAAATATATACCTGCGGAAAAACCTGTTCAATGGGCGGCTTCCGTCAATCTCCCCGCAGCTCGACGGCGGGATGCTCCGTCCGGGGCCAGCTTAGTATCCGGGGCTCCCGGTCCAGATCCAGCATCAGTTCTCCGGGGATGTCCCGTCCCTCCCCGGAGACAATATCGTATTCCCTGCCCGCCGGGCCCAGGACCCTTACCCGCCGGGGCCTTCCGTCGTTCCAGAGGATGAGGGCGTCCGTTTCGGCCCCCCTGAAGTAAAGGGCGCTTACCGCGGCGGGGAGCCCGGTCCGCCGGGGCAGATCCGGCCTGTACTCGGAACCGGGGATAAGGCGGCCGCAGAGGGCAAAGGCGGCGGCCCCCCGCTTGCGGGTAAAATCGGGATAGGCCAGGCCGAAGTACTGGGAGGGGTTGATCCTGGACTTTGCCTCGTCCCGGTTTTTCTTGTCGAAGAGCTCGTACCAGAAATTCACTTCGACCCCCCGGGCGGCGAAACCCGCCAGCGTTTTTACGATGTATTCGGGATAGTTGTCTTCGCTGATATTGCCGATGTAGATCCCCCCGGTGGGAAAGCCGATTTCGGTTATCCAGATCTGTCCCTTAAAATGATAGGGTTCGATGATCCTGAGGAGCCTGTCGTAGGACCTGAGCGCCCCCCGGGGGCTCCCCGCATAGGGATGAAAGGAGAGGATGTCCACGTCTTCCATGGCTCCCGATTCAAACATCCCCCGGATAAACCCCCGGGGCGCCAGCCAGAATCCTGCGGCGGCGACCTTTATGGCCGGATCTATTTCTTTTATCTTTGCCGCCGCCGCCCGGGCAAGCTCGAAGAAATCCCGGTCCGATCCCTTCCAGAAGTAAAAGGGATTGTTGGGTTCGTTCCATATTTCAAAGGCGTCGATCCGGTCCCGGTAACGGCGGACCACGGTCTCCACATAGCGGAGATAGTGGGGAATTTTTTCCGGTATGATATTCCGCCGGGCCTCTTGTTCGCCGTAAATCCAGCCCACGTCGTAGGCCAGGGTGGCGAGGATCTTCTTCCCCGCCGCCTTAGCGCTGTCCACATAGGCGTCCCAGCCGGCAAAGTCCCAGCGCCCCTCCTCCGGTTCTATGTCCTCCCAGTCGAAGGTCCGGCGTATCCAGACCGAGCCCAGTTCGTCCAGCAGGGCGTATTCCCGGGCGCTCCGGGTAAAACCGCCGTGGGCCATGCCGAGGTGGTCCGCCGGGATGCGCCGGGGGCTGCCGGAGGAAAAGGAGGTGGCGCAGGAACAGAGAAGCGCCGCCGTAAACAGCGCCGCCGTAAACGCCGCCGCAGGATGGGCCGCGGTAAGCCGGGCCGCAGTACGCGCCGCCGCAAACGGCGCCGCCGTCTTCCGGCTTTTCAACGGGCCGCCCTCCCGAGGGCGATGCCGTGTATTGCACAGAGGAAGAGGTCCAGCAGCAGCCCCTCCAGGGGAACGCCCCCGGCCCGGAGGCGGATGTCATATTCGGCGATCACCGAGAGGCACCGGTCGGTTCCAGGGCTGTCGTAGCGTTCCGCGGCGGCGGTATAGTCCCGCCGTACCTTGACGGAGGAGAGGCCTATCTTTTTTAACTCAAAATCGTTGGCCCGCTGCGCGGGGCCCAGGGAAAGGTAATCCCGCAGTTTTCTGAAACACCAGGTAAGTCCCGCCAGTATGGCCTGGGGAGCCTCTTTTGCCCCCAGGAGTATGCGCATTGTTTCAAGGCTCTTTTCCAGATCCCCCGCGGCAATGCGGGAGAAGAGGGTAAAAGCCGATTCTTCCCTGGTATGGGAAAGCCAGCGCTCCACGTCTTCCGCTTCAATGGTTTCGGCGGCAGTTCTGCCGGCGGCGGCGAAGAACATGAGGCGGGAACATTCGCGCCGCAGGGCCTCGGTATTGTTCTCCACCATTTCCAGCACCGCCTCAACGCCTCCGGCGCTTATCCGGTATCCGCCCCGGCGGAAAAAGGAGCTTACCCATTCGGCCTTTTCATTTTCAAATAATTCCCAGAAGATCCGCTTGGCCTCCCTGGGAACGGCTTTTTCCAGATTCCTGTTCAGGCTGACCGCCTCGGAGATGAGGATAAGTACGGCGCCGTCCCGGGGGGCCGCCATGCAGGATGCAAGGAGTTCCACATCCTCTTTTTTCTGAACCGCTTCGGCGTTTTTAATAAAGAAGAGCCGCCCCTCGGCGAAGAGGGAACCGTTCCGTATGACCGCAGCCATGACCGTTACCGGGGTTTCCCCCGCATAGAAGGAAGTTTCCTCCGGGGGGGCGTTAAAACGCCGCTCTAAATCCCGGCGTATGTCCGCTATGGCGTCTTGTTTTTTGCCGATCTCCGGTCCCAGAAAGAGGTAACAGGCCCCCCCGTTTTTCGCCATACGCTGTCCGGCAGGAACCGTTAATAGCAGCGGAACAGGTGGGCGAGGCGTCCCAGTATGCGGACATCCTGGCTGTAGATGGGCAGATATTTGGAATTGGCCGGTTCCAGCCTGACCCGGTTGCTTTCCTTGTAGAAACGTTTCAAGGTTACCGCTTCGTCCACCATGGCGACCACAATGGTCCCGTTGGGGACGGTATCCGCCTTTTCAATCACCGCCGTATCCCCGTCCATGATCCCCGCCTCTTCCATGGAGTCCCCCCGGACCTTAAGGGCAAAGTACTGACGGTTTTTCTTGAGGGTGGAACCGTGTACGGGTACGGACCCGTCCCAGTTTTCCTCCGCGGAAATGGGACGGCCCGCGGCCACGGAACCCAGGAGGGGAACCTCCACAAAGCCGCCGCTTTCTTCCTCTCTTTTGACCAGTTCTATGGTTCGGGACCGTTTGCCCCCCGATTTTACGCACCCCTTCTTCTTCAGAGCCTCCACATGGTCATAGGCGCCCTTAACGGAGATGCCGAAAAAATCGGCAATTTCCCTGATTGTCGGAGGATAGGCGTGGATTTTGATATACTCTTTGATGAAGGCCAGCGCCTCTCCCTGCCGATGGGTCAGCTCTTTCATCGTTCCATCCTTTCGTCCCCGCTGTGGAGGATCTTATATTTTCGTAATTTGGCATGCAGATTGCTTGGATACATGCCGATGGCTTCCGCGGTACGGGAAACGACGCCGTTGTTCCTGGCAATCTGGTACGCTAGATAACTTTTTTCAAATAGATCTTTTGCCTTATTGTAGGATAAATTTAGTATATCCCCCGGAAGCGGATTTTGACCAGCCCCTTCCGTGTTTTTTTGAATTTTTTTTCCGGCCCCCGGATTCTTTTGTAAAAGCTCCGAAAGGTCCTTTCCGCTTATCCGCTCCCCGGTCCACATCACCGCGATCCGCTCCGCCAGATTCTTCAGCTCCCGTACATTGCCGGGCCAGGGATAGGAATCGAGGAACTCCAGGGCGCTCTCGTCAAAGGCCGGCTCCTTCCCCCCCAGTTCTTTCAAAAAGGTTCCAAGCAGCAGGGGCACATCCCCGGTCCGTTCCCGCAGGCTGGGCATGTGGATGGGGATTACGTTAAGCCTGAAGAAGAGATCCTGCCTAAAACGGCCCGCCTCACATTCTTTTTCCAGATCCCTGTTGGTGGCCGCGAGGATCCGCACGTCCACATTGATGGTTTTTTCTCCGCCGAGTCTTTCAATCTGCTGTTCCTGAATCGCCCGGAGCACCTTGGACTGGGCCGCCAGGGACATATCCCCTATCTCGTCCAGAAAAAGGGTGCCCCCCGCGGCCAGTTCAAAGCGGCCCCGGCGGCCTGCTACGGCGTCGGTAAAGGCCCCTCTTTCGTGGCCGAAGAGCTCGCTCTCCAGCAGGGTGTCCGGAATGGAAGCGCAGTTAAGCTCCACAAAGGGTCCGTCCGCCCGGGCGGAACCCCGGTGGATGGCCTGGGCCGCCAATTCCTTGCCGGTTCCGTTTTCCCCGGTGATGAGGATCCGGGCGTCGCTGGTCGCGGCCTGTTTGATCAGGGCCCTGACCTGCTCCATGGCGGAACTTGAGCCTATAAGCTCTTTCCGCAGATCGGGAATGTTCTTTTTAAGTTCCCGGTTTTCTTTCCGCAATTTCTGTACGGTCAGGGCGTTGCGGCAGACCGTCAGCACCTTGTCCAGGGAAAGGGGCTTTTCGAGGAAGTCGAAGGCCCCCAGCTTTACCGCCCTGACCGCCATGTCCACATTGGCGTGGCCGGAGATGACCACCGTTTCAATTTGGGGCCAGTTCTTTTTGATTCGTTCCAGGGCTTCTATACCCCCGAGCCTGGGGAGCAGTACGTCCAGGAAGATTAGGCTGATCTTTTCCCGCCCCAGTATTTCTATGCCCGCCAGGGCGTCTTCCGCGGTAAAGACCCGGTACTTCTCATCCTCCAGGATGGATCCCAGGGTATGGCGTATCCCCGGCTCGTCGTCAATGATCAGTATGCTGGTCAAGGGGCTCCTCCATGGGCAGATCGATAAAGAAGGTAGTGCCCGTTCCTTCCGCAGAGTTGAACCAGATGGTCCCGCCGTGTTCGTTCACGATGCGTTCCACAATGGAAAGCCCCAGGCCTGTGCCCGATGTTTTAGTGGTAAAATAGGGGGTAAAAATTTCGTTTCGGACCGCTTTGGGGATCCCCTTTCCGGTATCCCGAATGCTCAGCCTACAGTACCGGATATCCCGTTTTTTGACAAGGTCGGTCCGTATTTCGATGGTTCCCCTTCCGTTCATGGCGTCGATGGCATTGCCGATCAGGTTAACCAGGGCTTGGGAAATATGCCGCCTGTCCATGCCGAAGGAGATGTCCTCCACATAGTCAAGGTTAAAGCGCAGCGCCGGAAAGGAACTGCGATAGGGGGCGGCCGTTTCTTCGATCAGCTCCCGCAGGGAGGTATTGGTCAGGGAAGCTTCCATGGGCCGGGAGAGGGTCCTGAATTCGGTCAGCAGATTGGAGAGCCCCTCGGTCTCCTGGATGACGGCCAGCATGGAGGATTCCAGGATCTCCCCTATGTTTCCGGGATCATTCCTCCAGCGCCGGAGCAGGCGCTCGGCGGAAAGCCGTATCGGGGTCAGGGGGTTTTTTATTTCGTGGGCAAGCTGCTGGGCCATGTTCTGCCATATTGAAATTTTTTCCGCCTTGACCAGGGCCGTCCGGGACTTCTCCAGATCCTGCACCATGGCGTTGAAGGAACGGATCAGCAGCCCCAGTTCATCCCCGGGGCGGCTCATAATCTGGATGGAGAAGTCTCCCTCCGCCACCCGCCGGGTCGCCTCGGTAAGTTCCACAATGGGCTGGGTAAGTTTCCGGGAAAAGGAGAGGGTGATTATCACCGTCATCATCAGGGTAGGAAAGAAGAAGACCCCGTAGTAGAGGATGAGGAGGGTCCGCATATTTTTCCGCAGGGATTCGATAATCTCCAGATTAGCCTGTTCCCCGGTAATGGTCTTCAGGGCCCGGTCAAAGCCTTCCCCCAGACTGTAGCTGAACAGCCGCAGTTCCCCCGGACGGGGAAGGACGATGTACCGGATCAGATCCTCGTCCCGGGGCAGATGCCGGGAAACAAAACCCTGCCGCAGATCCGGCGGTACGGACTGCCGGATCCCGGCCCGGCCCCAATAGCTTTCCCCGGTCCAGTCCGCCGGAACTCCGCCGGAATCTCCCCCTCCGGGGGCGGCCCGGAGCCGGAAGTCCTGGATACCCAAAAGGCATTCGTCCCGGCGGAGCAGATCCTCCGGCTCCCCCCCCTCCAGGGCCAGCCTTTCCAGTCTTTCCAGCCGGAGGCTGTAGTTCTCCAGGGCCAGGGCCTGGGCATTGTTCAAGGCTTCGTCCATATCGATACTGCGCCAGAAACGGGCCAGCTCGTAGAGGGACTGAACCGTGATGATGGTAACCGGAACGGCGGCAAATATTACGGTAACGATAAAGTAGGCCATCAGCCGGGCCTGGAATCTGCTTCCTGTCCTGCGGCCCAGTATGTCCCGGATAAGGCTGAGCAGGGAAAAGGACATCAGCAGAAGGAGCGCTCCGGGGATGGTAAAGAAGGTGATGAGCTGGAGCGGGGAGGGGATAGTCCCCTTCCTGAGGATTTCGGTAAAAAAGGTTTTGGAAAAAAGCGCCATGATGATGCAGAGGATAAGGTAAATGAAGGCCAGCCCCCGGACATCTATGAAGGCGTATTTCGGGCTCGTCCGGAGGGTTTTCACGGGAAACTATTCCTCTTCAAACTTCGACTCAAAAAGGCGGACAATAGCCTCTACCGCCGCCGCCGCATCCTCCCCTTCGGCAATAATCTTCAGCTCGGTCCCGTAGGCCGCTCCCAGCGTGATAATCCCCATGATGGATTTTCCATTGATACGGTCATTGCCCTTTTCCAAATATATATCCGACTTAAAGTCCTTTGCCGTCTGTACCAGCAGGGCCGCCGGCCGGGCATGAACCCCCGCCCGGTTGGAAATGGTTATAACCTGTTCGGCCGCCGCAGCTTTGCTCATATAATGTCTTCCTGTCCGAAGTAAACCGAGCGGGCGGTATCGCTCTCTATCCACTTGAGAATGTTCCGGTTGAATTCCTCCGCCGAATTATAGCCCATCTTTTTCAGCCTTTCGTTCATGGCGGCGGTCTCCAGAATGATGGGGATATTCCGGCCCGGCTTTACGGGAATATCCAGCCTGGGGATGCTTACCCCCAAAATCTCCATGTAGTTTTCCTCCGTCCCCAGGCGGTCATAGTTTTTTTCCGAGTCCCACTCCTCCAGCATCGCCACCAGCTGAATCTGCTTCCGGTCCCGGATGGCCCCGACCCCGAAGAGGTGGGTAATGTTGATGATCCCCAGTCCCCGGATTTCCATGTGGTGGCCGATGATCTTATTCGCCCCCGTACCGATGAGTATATTGCCGTTGACGCAGCGTATATCCACCACGTCGTCCGCCACCAGCCGGTGCCCCCGCTCGATCAGCTCCAGGGCGGTTTCGCTCTTTCCCACCCCGGAGTCTCCCAGGATCAGGATGCCCAGGCCGTAGACCTCCACCAGCACCCCGTGGATGCTCTTTTGGGGCGCAAAGATACTGGAGAGAATGCGCATAAGCCGCATCACAAATTCGGAGGTCCCCAGATCCGTCTGCAGAATGGGACAGTGATTCTTTTCCGCCTCTTCAAAAAATTCCTTGTCCGGGCTCAGGTTATGGGTAAAGATGCAGCAGGGGATGGAGAACGAGAACATCTGCTGAATGGTGTCGAAACGGCCCTCGGTGGTCATCTTTTTAAGGCAGGCCACCTCCCCCCGGCCAAAGACCTGGATACGCTGGTGGGCAAAGGATTCGTAGAATCCCATGATGGCAAGTCCCGGCCGGTTAAGATCGGGGACGCTGATCTCCTGGCCAAGTCCCTTTCTGCCGCCTATACAGTGAAGATTGAGGGAATTGTGATCTTTAAGATCAATGTCGATAAGATCCAGCACGGTAAACTGCTTGTCCGCCATGGATTTATTGTAAAGTAAAAATCCCGCCGGGACAAGCGGAAGAAATTCCTGTGAAAATCCCTTGACAAAAATGCGCTATTTCCGTATTCTATTTGTGAAATATTTCACAAGGGGCCGCCGTTTTTTGTCCCGTCTGTGAATTTAGCAAGGATTATACGGATGGTAAATGTATCGGGGCCGGCAAAACAGCGGCTCCTCTACCTAATGCGGCTTCTCGAAAAAAACGGCCCCGGCCCCGTAACTTCCGCGGAAATTGAGGCCCTTACGGGCTGGGCAAGCCATACCATCAGGAAGGACATTTCCTTCCTGGGCGGGGAGGGGGCCCTGGGAAGCTCCGCGGGCTATGACCCTGCGGCCCTGGCGGGGGCCATTAAGAACGCCCTGGGCCTGGGCCGCCGCCGGCTTTTTTGCGTGGTAGGTCTGGGCCGGCTTGGTTCGGCCTACCTTAACTTCCGGGACCTTGGCCCTGAAGCCGGACCGGGGGCGGTCCCGGAGACCGGGCCGGGGACGGAACCCCGCCGGGAAGGAGCCGGGTTTGAGCTTGCCGCGGGATTCGACACCAACGTAAACCGGGTGGAGATCCTCAAATCTCCGGCTCCCCTCTATCCGGCCTATAAGATGGGGGAGGTGATCCGCCGTTTCGGTATCGAAATAGCCCTGCTCTGCGTTCCCCCCGGAGCGGCCCAGGGGGCGGCGGAAAAACTGGCCGCCGCGGGAATCCGGGGGATCATCAACTTTGCCCCGGCGCCCCTCAAACTGGGACCGGAAATCGCCGTGCGGAATGTCTTTCTGGTGGATGAACTGCGGGCCCTGGCGGTACAGATGGAGGATACCCCCTCCAAAGGAATAGATTGAACCGGTTTCAAAACCTCAAGTTTTGAAACAGCCTCGATTTGATAAGGAGATTCTATGCGTGTTTATAACTTTTCGCCGGGACCCTCGGCGCTGCCCCTGCCGGTACTGGAAAAGGCTGCGGCGGAGATGACCGACGCCTGCGGATCGGGCCAATCGGTGATGGAGATGAGCCACCGGTCCAGGGACTTTAAGGCGATCATCGAAAAAACAGAGGCCCTGCTCCGGGAACTGATGGATATTCCCCCCAATTACAGGGTGCTCTTCCTCCAGGGAGGGGCCTCCCTCCAGTTCGCCATGGTTCCCCTCAACCTTGCCGCGGTGGAGAGCGGGCCCAGGAAACGGGCCGCCTATGTCGAAACCGGGGTCTGGGCGAAAAAAGCCGCCGGTGAGGCCGCCAAGTATGTGGATACGGCGATTCCGGCCAGTTCCGGGGACAGGGCCTATTCCTACATCCCCGGGCTTCCCCCGCCGGACGCCGCCGCCGCTTATTATCACATCACCCTGAACAATACTATTGTGGGGACCAAATGGGCAAAGCTTCCGGAACTGCCCGGAACGGTTCCCCTGGTTTCGGATATTTCCAGCTGCATTCTCTCGGAGCCTCTGGATGTTTCCCGCTTCGGCATACTCTATGCGGGGGCCCAGAAGAACCTGGGACCGGCGGGAACCACCGTGGTGATAATCCGGGAGGACCTTATCGGCAGGGCCCCCGGCCGGACCCCGGTGATGCTCCGCTACGAGACCCACGCCGGAGAGGGATCCATGTACAATACCCCCCCCTGCTACGGGATCTATGTCATAGGCCTGGTCCTGGAGTGGCTTAAGAACCTGGGGGGGGTTAAGGCCATGGCGGATAGAAACCAGGAAAAGGCGGAGCTTTTCTACCGGTATCTGGACAGCTCCGGGCTTTTCAGATCCCCCGTGGAAAAGCCCTTCCGCAGCCTGATGAATATTCCCTTTACCGTCTCCCTGGAGGACGAAGCCCGGCGGAAAGATCTGGAAGACCGTTTTGTCAAAGAGGCTGCCGGGGCCGGTCTGGTGAATCTGGCGGGGCACCGCCTGGTGGGGGGCATGCGGGCCAGTATCTACAACGCCATGCCCCTGGAGGGGGTAAAGGCTCTGATTGCCTTTATGGAACGATTCGAGGAAGCCGGGAGGAACCGTCATGTTTAGAATTCAAACGATAAATAAAATATCCCCCCAGGGGCTGGATCTCTTTCACCGGGACCGTTACGAGGTGGCCAGCGAGATCCCTAACCCCGACGCCATTCTGGTGCGCAGCGCGGATCTGCACAAGATGGAGATCCCCCCCACGGTCAAGGCTATAGCCAGGGCCGGGGCGGGGGTAAACAATATACCCGTCGCCGCCTGCAGCGACCGGGGGGTGGTGGTCTTTAATACCCCAGGGGGAAACGCCAATGCGGTAAAGGAACTTGCCATAGCGGCGCTGCTCATCGCGTCCCGGAATATCCTGGGGGGCGTTAACTGGGGCGCCGCCCTGGCGGACAAAGCCGACGAAGTGCCGGAACTGGTGGAAAAGGGAAAGTCCCGCTTCGAGGGACCGGAACTGGCCCGCAAGATCCTGGGAGTGGTGGGCTTGGGGGCTATCGGGGTTATGGTGGCCAACGATGCGGTAGCCCTGGGTATGGAGGTAATTGGCTACGATCCCTATATTTCGGTGGACGCCGCCTGGAACCTCTCCCACCGGGTCCAGCGGGCGGATACGCTGGAGGGGCTGCTGGCCAAGGCGGACTATATTACCCTGCACCTGCCCCTGGGGGAGACCACCAAGGGCCTCCTCAATGCGGAAAAATTCCGCCTGATGAAGAAGGACGCCCGGATCATCAATCTTGCCCGGGGGGGCCTGGTTAACGAGGAGGACATCATCGCCGCCTTGAACCAGGAAAAGCTGGGGATCTATGTAACCGACTTTCCCACGGCGGAACTTTTGGCCTGTAAACGGGCGGTTTGCATCCCCCACCTGGGGGCTTCCACCCCGGAGGCGGAGGATAACTGCGCGGTCATGGCCGCCCGGCAGCTTATAGACTTTCTGGAGGCGGGGAACATTAAAAATTCGGTAAATTTTCCCCGGTGCAGGCTGGAGCAGCGGGCGCCCTGCCGGTTATTGGTGGCAAACCGGAACATCCCCAACATGGTAGGCCAGATTACCACCATCCTGGCGGAGGCGGACATCAACATCACGGATCTGATAAACCACCACCGGGATGAGTACGCCTATAACATCATCGACACGGAACAGCCCATCCCCGCGGAAACCCTGGAGCATATCAAATCGGTAAACGGTATCATCCGGGTGCGGACCATCGAAGGTTTCATCCAGGGCTGAACCGGCGCCGGCCGCCCGGCAGGATGCGGTCCCGGCGGCGTCCGGTATTCTGACAATTTGACGCCGGAGCAAGTATTGTCTTTCTCTCCGGATTCTATTACTATATTAGTATAGTAAAAAAAAGTGGCTGTTTCAAAACTTCAGTTTTTGAAACAGCTTCCTGATTTAGGATGTTGCACAAGGATTTAAGACTGAGAAACTCCATAGCCAGTGGAAAAACCAACAGGGTTTTGGAACTGGCTTAAAAAACAAAAACAAAAAAGAGGGGCTATTTGAGAAAACATATTATTTTTCCGGCGGCCATTGCATTGATGGGGGGCTTTTTCTTTGTTGCCTGGAAGATGGAGCCCCAGGTTAAAAAGGCCGCGGTGGAAGAGGTCTTTGAGAAGCCCGGAGAATACCGGACTGCGCCGGATGCGGGGGCAGTGCACCGGACCCTTCAAGACAGGTACGCCGAAGCGTTGGCCCGTCAGGCTGTCCCGGAAAGGCATGACGGAACGGATTTTATCCGGGAATGTTACCAAAATGAATCTTTTCGGGAAGAGGTGGTGCAATTTTTCGGCAAATTCGCCTGTTCCCGGGAACTTGCTGAGATAATCCTGGAAAACGCCGCCGCCTTCGGCATTTCCCCCAGTTTAGCCTTTGCCCTCTGCTGGGAGGAAAGCCGCTGCAATGTCCGGGCGGTGAACAGAAAAAACCTTAACGAGAGCGTTGACCGGGGGCTTTTTCAGCTTAACTGCTGTTCTTTTCCCAGCCTGGACGAGGAGGATTTCTTCGATCCCGGCATCAACGCCTACTACGGCATGGCCCATCTGCGCTGGTGCCTGGACAGCGGAGGCTCCGATGTATCCGCCCTGGCCATCTACAATGCGGGGAACGAACGGGTCAACGCCGGGGGAACCCCCAAGAGAACGCTGGACTATATCTCCCGGATCCTCAAAGTACAGCGTTCCATCGAGGTCCTCTTCGAGGCCGAATTTACCCGGAAGTACCATAGCGGGGGAGAAGAAGAGGCCCTGAGCGGCGGCAGTCTCCGGGACTTTTTTAACGCAATGTTTTAGGGCCGCCGTATTCCGCTGTGCGGGATGCCGTGTCCGGGCGGTATCGCCGGTCTCCGGCGGCCCTAAGAACCGCCTCTCCGGCATAGCCCTCGTTTACAATGAAGATACGCCGTTCTTCCCCAAGGTACTCGGCCCGGAGTACCCCCGGCGGATCGACGCTTAACTGTGGATTGGCGCCGAAACATTCCGGGGGGGCGAAGATTTCCGTGGGACCCTCCACCGCAGGGTCCGCCCGGAAACGGAAGCTGAAAAGCCCCGCCTTCCGGTCCCATTGAACCCGGAGGGGAAGCCCCGCCGTGGCCATGGGGTAGGGGCGGAGCCAGCCCCCGGCGGCCCGGCCTTCACCCTGAGAAATGATGGACAGATCCTCGCCGTTCCAGCCGTCCCCGTACTCGGGGGTATTATTGGCGCAGTAGTGCCAGATGGTGGAGTGAAGCAGGTTCTTGTCTATACCGTCGTAGTAGATGTCCATTGCCTCTTCGTGGAGCCGGTAATCCCCGGTTTTATAGGCCCGCTTTCCGTTCATATCGAAGGGAAGGCCGAATTCCCCCAGAAAACAGGGAATATCCCCCATGTATTTTTGAGTCCAGGCGGCCCCCCTTTCCAGGTATCCCGCAAAGAGCGCCTCCACTCCCTTTCTGCCCAGGACGGGTTTTTGAGTAAGGGTATTGACCGAGAACCAGGGCAGAAAGAATTTTAGGTAGAGGGTGGGGCCGTCGTACCAGTGGAATGCATTTATCACATTGGGGGGATCCTCGCTGGTCCAACTGGGGTTTTCCCCGTGGGGGATGCCTTCAATAAAAATAAAGGCCCGCTCGTTTACCTCCCGCATGGTCCCGGTAAAGCGGCGGTTAAAGGGTTTTAGGAAGTCCTCCACAAAGTTGACGGGCCTTCCCTGATAGAAACTGAAGTGGTCTCCCCTTAAAATACGGGGCGACCAGCCCTCGTTGGTCCAGACCCCGGCCTGCTTCCAGGGACAACTGAAGCCTTCCCTAAAAAGGGAAACCCCGTGGGGGTTGATCACCTCATGGCCCGTGATCCGGTCCGCGCTGAGCCCCATGGGGTAGACCGGAATGGACATGGTATGGCCCGAAGCGGCGGCCATGGCCTGGAGGGGGCTGGGGATGGCCCCGTTGACCACGGGAAAATTCTCCAGCCCCTCCAGGTTGCGGTAACCGATAAAACCCGGATGGGGCTCGTTCATCGTACCCCAGCCGATAATGGCCCGGCAGGACTTGAGCCGCCGGTAACAGTGGCGCATGGCCGCCAGATAGTGATCCTGGAGCCAGTCCTGGACCGGCCTGCCCTCTACGGCATAGTCCGGGGCATAGGCGTTTCCCCCAAAGAAGAGGGTAAACATGGTGGCCGCGCCGTAACGGTTATAGTTGGTGGGCCATATCATCCGGGGAAAGGCCTTGCCCGTATGGCGCTGCTGGGTCAGGGCGGCCCCGGTCTCGTCCAGCCGGTCCAGGTCCATACCCAGCCTCTCCAGGGTCCAGGCGGGGGCCCCGTCCCCCCCGGTCCAGCGGCTCCACACATCCTGGTGGGGGTCGATAAAAACCGACAGGTCCCATTGTTCCGCCGTTTTAAGCAGCTTCCGCAGATAGGCCAGGTAGGCCTCGTCGTAGATCCCCGGCCCTTCGTGCTCAACGGCCTCCCAGGTAATATTGAGGCGCAGGCAGGTAAAGCCCCAGCGGGAAAGCCGGCGGAAGTGTTCCTCCGCTTCCTCCAGGGGAAAGGGCCGGCCCGTAAAAGAGACGCCCCCGCTTAAATCCAGGGAGGCCGGGTTCTGGGTTTCCCCGGAGGGGATAACGGGATACTTGGAATTACCCCCCAGGTTGCATCCCCGGAGTATCAAAACCCTCCCCCGGTCGTCGGTTATATACTTTCCCGCAATACGCATGAACTTCCCCTACAAAAAAACAGGTTGAAAAGACGCCTCTTTAAGCATATTATAAAGGTATCGAGGCTTTTTCAAAATATCAGATTTTGAAAAAAGTTCCACTTAAAAAGGAATCCAGCCATGAAACAAGTTACGTTTCTGTTATTATCGGTTTTTATTGCCCTTCCGGCATTAGCCCAGTCGGAAGAACTGGAAATGTACAGCGTCCTCTTTGACGAGGCCGGTACGAGGGTACAGCAGTACGAGGTGCTTCAGAATGTGGTAACTTCCAATGCGGGAACCCCCGAATTCTACGCCAAAGCCCTGGACCGGCTGCTGTCGGAATATCCCAATGTCCGGGGCAGCACCGAAACCGCCGCGGCGGATTCCATGGCCCGGCTCCTTGCCGCCCAGTTGGGAGAGGCCGGATACGCCGGGGCGGGGCCGGCCCTCTGGCGGACGGTAGAAATCTTTACCAATCCTTTGGTCAAGGCCGAAGCCCTCCAGGCCCTGGGCAAGACCGGGGCGGCGGAGCTTCTGCCCCAGGTGGTACAGCTCCTCTCGGACCTGAATCTCAAACCCACGGAGGACCGGGAAATGGGGAACCAGATCGCCTACGGGGCGGTTCTTGCCCTGGAGGGTTATAAAGACGCCGCGGGTTACCTGCCGGTGTTCTTCGCCTCCCATGGCTGGTATCTGGACCGGGTTAAGTCCCAGGCCCTCAAATCCCTTAACGTGATTTTGCCCGACCCTTCGGAGCCCCTTATCGAGGTAATCAAAAGCCCCGGCTATACCTACGATATCAAGTACCATGCCCTCCGGGTGGAGGAAAATTCCGAAAGCACCACCCGTTCCAAGGCGGAGGTGGCGGTCGCCGCCCTGGCGTCGGCCTGGCATTCCGCCACCGGCGATATGCGCCAGCGGGCCTCTTTGACGGGGAGCCGCAAATTGTCCGTCAATATGATCCGCCGCTACGGAACCGAAGACGCCTCGGTGTATCCCCTGCTGGAACGCTGTTACAAAGAAGGGGTTGACGAGGAGGAAAAGCTCGAAACCCTGGCTGCCCTGGCTGCCCTGGGCACGGACGATTCCGCCCGGCTCCTCTCGGCATTCCTCATGGACTTTAACATACGGCTCCAGCGGGGTCTGATGACCCAGGCCGATGAACGGATGGTCCGGGCCGTAATTCCCGCCCTGGGAGCCACGGGCCGTCCCATAGCCAGACCCGCCCTTAACTCGGTGTTGTCCATGGACTGGACCAATGCGGTAAAAAACCTGGCTTCCCAGGCCCTTAGAAGCATCCGTTAGCTTTTAGCCGGGGCTCCAATTCCGGAGGGCCCCGGATTTTGCCGGACGATTCGCCTTGACTTTTCAAGCATTGCCCCTTACACTGGTGGTATGAATTTGAAAACCGTATTGACCAGGGAGACCATCAGCCTCCACCTCAAGGGAACCACAAAAGAGGCAATAATTAATGAGTTGCTCGATATATTAACGGCGGCGGGAAAGATCCAGGACAGGGCCGCCGCCTTTTCCGCAGTCATGGACCGGGAGCAGAAAATGTCCACCGGCATGAAACACGGCATCGCCATACCCCACGGCAAAAGCGCCACCATCCGGGATCTGGTAGCCTGTATCGGCATTTCCGACACCCCCATCGACTTTGATTCCCTGGATCACGAGCCCTGCCGCATCTTTATTATGACCCTGTCCCCGCTGGAAAAGACCGGCCCCCACCTTCAGTTCTTGGCCGAGATCAGCCTGCTTTTCAAAAGCGCCGAAAAACGGGCGGAGATCCTCAAGGCCGCCACATCCGAAGATGTCCTGCAAATATTAATGGAATAGGCTCTGCCCCGCGTTTATTCGCAGTGGGGTCTAATACCCAAAAACCCGCCTTTCGGCAGGGGAGCTTTAGGGCGGTTAAAATTAGCCGCGCTGACAAAAAATGGCAGTAGACCCCACAGTTAAATAACTCACGTTACGCAGGAAGAATAATATGAACCACGAACAGACACGAACAGGACGTGTCAAGCTTTCATTTTTCGGATTATTCCTGAAAGATCGGCTCACTTTGACACGAACCTCACGAACATTTGTATGAAATTCACGTTTTCGTTCGTGAGGTTTGTGTGGTTCGTGGTTAAATTTCTTCAATTTCGGATCCCG
>JAISMC010000145.1 GCA_031276965.1 Treponema sp. | reverse complement strand
GCTGAAAA
The DNA here is from genome assembly GCA_031276965.1 of Treponema sp. Lineage (GTDB taxonomy): Bacteria > Spirochaetota > Spirochaetia > Treponematales > Breznakiellaceae > JAISMC01. The sequence goes on along the minus strand of JAISMC010000145.1, from coordinate 2,605 downwards.
ACTGCGGAGCATATCGATTAACCGGGCGGCTATGAAGGCCCTGAGGGACGTAAAGACCCAGGGGAAGATCATCCTGGTATTCCCCTCCGGAACCCGGTACAGGCCCTGGGATCCCAATACAAAAAAGGGGGTCAGGGAGATCGATTCCTATATAAAGTCCTTTGATTACCTCTGTCCCCTGGCCGTGAACGGGGAGGTGCTTCACGTCAGACAGGGGGATATGATGGATGATTATGTCAGCCGGGATCTGCTCCGTATTACCGCCGGACCCATCCGTTCCTGCCGGGAATTCAGGGAAGCCGCCCGGCGCAAGGCCGAAGCCGCAGGACTGCCGGATAAAAAACAGGCCGCCGTGGACTCCATCATGGAGATGCTGGAAGAGATGCATATTGCCGCCGAGGAGGAACGGAAGGCGCTTATGGCCTAAATTTAAAAAAACCCGGATGTCTAACACGCATTACGCGACGCGCACGGTATTACCCATCCGGGTTAAGAATGGAGAGTACTTTTTTTAAATGACCCAATACCACCAGAGGTTTGCCGGAATATCCGAGAGAGGTAGCGGCTATCCCGGTTTACATGGTTTTAATTGTTTTCAACAAGAATTCCTCCATAAACTTCAACCGGGCGGCATCCATCCACGCAAAGGTCCGTTGCGCCTTTTCGGGACGATGATACACCTGCCAATACCCGCGGCAACCGTAGGGGCTTGGTTTTCCGGAACAAAAACCGATAACATCTACCGGAGGATAACCAAGAAAGATTCCCACTTCATGGGGAAAGGGCGAAAAAGCCGCATCCGACTCGGTAAGCCGGGCCTTTAAGCGGGCTAAACAGGCCTCGGGACCGCATTCGGTCGGATATGACAGGGAGCGCAGATACCGTCCGGGAACCCCCGTCAAGGCCCTGCGGATAAGATACCGCCGCCGGAACAGCAGAACCAGCGTACCCCTTTGGCTTTTCCGCAGCGGGAAGGCGGAAATGCCCAGATCCCGGCATATCCCCACCCCCCGCCTTTCCCAGGCGTCGCCTGATTGGCTGCGGAGTACGGACACCAGGGATGCGGGCTTAACGCCGGCCATAACAGGTCCGGCGGCACAGCGGATAAGAACCTCAAGCTTCTGATGTTCTTCCGGCAGCCATGAAATTAGCCCAAAAATGTCGACCAAAAGCCGCCTGTTCAGATCCCTATGGCTTACTATGGGATACGAACTCCGCAGCCGCGCTCCCTGAATTCCTGCGTCCCGGAGGAGATTCTCCATGCTTTAACCCGCCAACCGTTTCCCCAGTTCGTAACACTTCATAAGGGCTTCCTCGGTGGGTTCAAGCTGGGTAATGATCCCCTCGCCGTCAACCACGGCGCCCTGACCCTTCATCCGTTCCGCCCAGGCACGCATCCACTGCCCATCACCCCAATCGTAGGAACCAAAGAGGCCGAGGGGTTTATTCCCCAGTTCCGCGGACCCCAGGGAGGCGATGAAGGGCTCCATTTCGCTTTCCTCCAGGACTTCATCCCCCATGGCGGGACAGCCAAAGGCCAGGGCCTCCGCATCCTTAACCAGGGCCGGCGTAACGGAGGCCGCGGGCTTTAAAACTGCCTCGCCGCCGGCATCTCCTACGCCCTTGGCTAAGGAATTTGCCATGGCTTCGGTATTTCCGGTGCCGCTCCAAAAGGCGATCAACACTTTCTTCATCCATAAGCTCCTTAGTTAGTAATTTCTAACATATTAGATGAAACTAACATATACGATAAAAAGATTATTGTAAAGGGCTTTTTCAAAAAATTTGAGGGAATTTACATCTTTTTTTGAAAAAATTTACGGAATCTCCGTAACGGCGGAATTTCCGCAGAAAGGCGTCATTCCTCGGGCAAAAAACACCGGGCCGACTTTTTAAGGCTCCGGAAACGCTTTGACCGGAGCCGTTTTTCCCGGGACGCCCGGGAAGGTTTTGTGGACCGCCGGTGTTTGGGGAGCCGGGCGGCGGCGGTAATAAGGGCCTCCAGCCGGGAGAAGGCCCGTTCCTGGTTGGTCAGCCGGGACCGTTCCTCCCCGGAGACGACGATGATCTCATCCTCCCCGCTTGGCTCCTGATCCCGGTGGGAAAGCCGGGAGCCCAGGACCTCCCGAAGCCGGCTGAGTTCCGCCTCCGAAAGACCCTCCAGTTCCCCCAGCTTGAGGCGCAGGGTAACCTTGGTGTTGACCTTGTTTACATTCTGCCCTCCCGGCCCGCCGGACCGGGAGTAGCTTGGGACCGTATGTTCACGGATGGATCGGTACAGATCGGGTATATTCATACTTCCCGTTTCAGATCTGCAACCTTGTCGGTCTTCTCCCAGGGGAATCCATCCCGGCCAAAGTGTCCGTAGGCGGCGGTTTTTTTGTAGATGGGACGCTGCAGATCCAGGGCAGCGATGATCCCCGCCGGCGTCAGATCGAAGATCTTCTTAATCACTTCCCCAATGCGGCTCTCCGGTACGGCGGAGGTGCCAAAGGTATCCGCCATCACCGAAACGGGAAAGGGAACCCCAATGGCATAGGCCAGCTCTACCTCGCAGCGCTTCGCCAGGCCTGCGGCAACGATGTTCTTTGCCACATACCGGGCC
>JAISMC010000120.1 GCA_031276965.1 Treponema sp. | reverse complement strand
CCTGCCAGGGAAAAGGTGATCATCTTAAAGTCAAGGTTATCAACCCTTTCCTTTTGCTCCTGTAATTCGGCGTTAACCGTTGCCAGATCTTTTATTACTGCCATAGTTTTCCTCGCTACCGTATTGACGCTTCACGGAAACGGCGCTGTTCCAGTTCCTTACGGAGCCCCAGTTCCAAAAGCTGACTGACATCAATGATAAGGGATACCGAACCGTCGCCCAGGATAGAGGCGCCGGCGATGCCCGGGGAATTGGTGTACTGATCCCGCAGGGGTTTAATGACTACGTCTTCCTCTCCAATAAGGCTGTCCACCATGAAGCCCATCTTCTTTTCCGCTGTTCCCACGATAACGATAAAATTGTAATCCTGCTGTTCCTCGGTCTTAATGCCGAAGAGTCTGTTTAACCGCAGCAGGGAAACTACATCGTTACGGATGTTAAAGACCTCGTAGTTATCGATCATCCGGATATCTTCCGGCTTGAGCCTGAGGCTCTCGATAACCGACGTGATGGGAATGGAGTATATCTCCGTACCCACCTTGACGAGGAGGCCCTGGATGATCGCCAGGGTAAGGGGCAGTTTGATGACAAATTTGGTCCCCTTGCCCCGCTCGGAGGAGACCGTCACGGTTCCGTTCAACTTTTCGATCTGCCGGCGGACCACGTCGAGACCCACCCCCCGTCCGGATATGGAGGTAATGGTCTTGGCGGTGGAGAAACCGGGTTCAAAGATGAGGTTAAAGGCCTCCACATCGGTCAGGAGCTTGTTGGGACTGATGAGGCCCCGCTCTACGGCCTTGTTCTTAACCGCCTCCACATCGATGCCCTTGCCGTCGTCGGCAATCTCGATGATGATCATGTTCCCCTCGTTGGCGGCCTTCAGCAGGACCATCCCCTCTTCGGGTTTTCCCGCAGCCTTGCGCTCTTCCATGGATTCTATGCCGTGGTCGATGGAATTCCGTACCGAGTGCATGATGGGGTCCAGGAGGTCTTCAATGACGGACTTGTCCAGTTCCGTCTCCTCCCCTTCTATAACCAGGTTGATCTTCTTGTTCAGGCTCTTGGAGAGGTCCCGGACCAGCCGCGGGAAGCGGCTGAAGATCTGGCTGATGGGCACCATACGGATCCGCATAACCCCTTCCTGGAGCTCCCCGGTGATCCGTCCCAGGTTCTGGGATGTGGACCGGAATTTGCCCGTATTATTCTTTAGAGAGGCTTCAAAGCCGTCAAAGAGGGTAAAAATATCCCCATATTCTTCGTTGATTTCCTTACGGATATCCTTGATGGAGCGGCCCGCCTGGATGCTGTCCAGATAATCGGGCAGGCTGTCGAAAAGACCCTTGATCTTTTCCCGGTAGACCGCCTCTATGTTATGAAGCTCGTTCAGCAGATCGCCGAACTGGTTACTGATTTGGTTGAAGGTAGCCTTGGTGATAACCGTTTCGGATACCAGGTTGAGGAGATCGTCGATGCGTTTGGAATCGACCCGGAGTATGGACCCTGCCTCTTTCCCCGCCTTTTTCGCGTCCTCACCCGCGGTGAGAGCGGGTTTTGCGGGAGGGGGAGCGGCGGCGGGCGCAGGCGCCGGAGCGGCAGGCTTGGGCACAGGCGCCGGAGTGAGGGCGGGAGCTGTCTGGACTGCTTTAGGGGCAACAGCCGTACTTACGTCAGCCACTTCCGCGGCTAGGGATACGTCGGGAATAAGAACCCGTCTTTTAAGATCATCCGCCGATTTGGTACTGGCGATATAGTAATCCACCTTGGGGTAAAAATTATCCTCGTAGAGCTGTTCAAAATCCGGTACGGTCCGGAGCACCGTACCGTCACCCTTGAGGGCAGCGTATACCTGGATACCGCTGACGGTATTCATCAGGCTGCTTTCGTCAAAAGTTACGGAGATCCGGTAAACCGGCATACCGCCGTCCACGGACTCCCGCAGTTCCTGTAAATCGTTTTCGGAAAGGCCGCCGGCACCGGCAGGAACAGGAGCAGCCGGAACGGGCGCGGCCGCAACCGGAGCGGGGGCCGCAGGTTTAGCCTTAACCGCAGAACCTTTTTTACCCTTGGAGCTTTCGGGGATCAGTGCTTCCAGGCGGCCTTCCATCTCGGAGGTATCCCCCTGATAGATCGCCCCTTCCATGCGCTGGCCGAGCATGGCCTTTATGATATCAATAGCCGCCAGGAGAGTATCTACCACATCCTCGTTGACCGACACCTGATCCGAACGGATGGCGTCCAAAACGTCCTCAACCATGTGGGTGAAATGGGATAATTCCATCATCTCCACCGTTGCCGATCCGCCCTTTAGGGTGTGGGCTGCACGGAATATTTCGTCCACCGCGTCTTTATTGCCGCCTTCGTTCTCAAGTACCAGAATGTTCTGCTCCAGGGTATCAACCTGCATTTGAGCTTCGCTGAAAAAATCCTTGAGAAGTTCTTCGTTATTGGGATCCAGATAATCACTCATATAAAGCTAATGTTATACTAAAATCGTCTTACGTCAAGGGAGTAAAAACGAAAACCGCCTCCGATTCGGGAATTTTGACCGAAGAGAGGGTCAGAGTAAGGGGATCGTTAGGGGCGGTATCGTTTTTTGTAACAATCTGGGTCTCCAGGCCCAGGGCAGGGATCATTACCACCGAACGGCTGCCTTTTTTTTCTATTATTATACCTTCCCACTGGGAATCCTTTTTGTCCGAGAGGTACACCGCGGTCCAGTGGGCCCGGGACATTCGTTCCGCCTGAACCGTTGCGGCGGTGGCGGCTTCCCCGGCGGCCAGAGCAATGAGGACTTCTTCTTCGCTCAAGAGAGGGCGGCCCCGGAGACAGGCCCGTATCTGCTGGTGGGCCAGAAGGTCGGTGTAGCGGCGCAGGGGGCTGGTTACCTGGGCGTACTGCTCCAGGCCGAGTCCCCAATGGGGACCTGGTTTTACCGAGAGGGTCCGGGGCCGCATGCAGCGGCGGAGCTGGTAGGAACCGGCCATGCCGGGGAGGGGCGTCATGGGAAGGTCACCGGTTTCCTGGCTCACAAAGGGAAAGAAAAGCCGCTGTTGGAGGGCCCACCGGGCCGCGCCTTCCCCCGCAAGGAGCATACATTCCCGTACCATATCTGCGGATTTGTATGGTTCGATGAGGTTTATGGTTATAGTTTCATCATGTACGGTGATATGGGTTTCCGGCAGATCTATCATCACCGCCCCTGCGGCAATCCGGCGCCGCAGGTTACGTTCCGCCACCTGGAAAAGCCCAGCCAGGACAGGTACGGCGCCGGCCGCGGCGTCAGCTTCGGCATAGCTTAGACGGGTAACCCGGACCAGGGAGGGGAGAATATCGATTTCCTGTATGGAACCGTTTTCGGCCAGAACCAGTTTGAAGGTAAGAGCCGGGTTTGGAGCGGCGGAAAGCCCCAGGGCAAAAAGCGGAAGAGCCTCTTCGGCAAGCATACGGACAGCGCCTTCGGGAAGGTAAAGGGTAGCGCCTCTGTTCCGGGCTTCGGTATCCGCGGGGCTGCGGGGAAGAATGGATGCCGCCGGATCGGCGATATGGACATAGAGGGTATTCCCTTCCAGGGAGACCGCGTCGTCCGGGTCGGTACTCCAGGGGTTGTCTATGGCATAGGCTTCCAGATAGGTCAGGTCGGTACGGGGTTCATCCCCTGGAGGCGGGTCCGGGACAAACCGGGCCGGGCTAAGGCTTAGCCCGAAACGCTGGGGGTAGGGGTTTACCCAGGGGGTCCAAACCCCAATAGAAAGCAGGAGCCTGTGGGCTTCCAAGGGCGTTTCCTGTTTGCCCAGATCCCGCAGGGTACGGCTTTTTTCGGTCCGGCCATAGGCCAGGGCTTCCACGTCCTGCAAAAAATGACTGTCCCCGGGAAGGTCCAGGGAAGCGGATCTAAGCCGCTCCAGGAAAGCCTCCCGTCCGGCCTGTTCCCGCTGTTTCATCCTCCTCCGTTCTTCGTCAGCCGCCACAGCCGCGGCGTCCCGGCCGGTTATGGCCGATATATCACCGGTAAAATACAGTCCTTCCCGGAGAAGCCCGTAGGCGGCCCAGGCGGAGCTTACCGTAAACTCACCATATACCAGTTCCGCCAAATCCCGGAGGGGAACCGTAGTTCCCCGCAGCAAGTCCCAAGCGCCCCGTATGTCGATGCCCCCGGTATTTCCGGTAAATCTTCCCGTGGTAAAAAGACCGTCAACATCCGCCTGGGTACAAGGCCCGTTATGGAGAAATTCGATATCCTTCTCCCGGACCTTGATTTTTTCCCCACCCGCCAGGGAAATACTTATTTTTTCTCCGGTCTCCATAATCAGGGCGGGTTTGTTTTTATATGCCACCAGACTTTTTTCGCGGATCATCATGGGGAGTTTAACACAAATTAGCGGGGATCATATAGGGCTGTCTACGCCATTAGAAGAAGTAAAAAAAGAATTTATCATAGGAGGCGATTTCAACATGTCAAATTTTGAAATTAGCCCATAGACCTATTGATAAAGAAGTGTTTTTATATATTTAATAGTAATACTATATGAAATATATGTAATAAAGAAAGAGGTACCCATGAAAAGACACAATTTAGATACCCAGGCTTTGGCCCTAAAAAACCTCAAAGCCCGTCCCATCCGTACTGCCTGTCTCGCGGCGGTGGTGGGGCTCCTCGCTTTTACCCTGTTCGGCGGATCCATCCTCACCCTAAATCTCCGCCAGGGTTTGATTGTCATGACCAAACGTTTCGGCGCGGATCTGATGGTGGTTCCCGCCGGGTCCTCAGAAGAGGCGCAGTCCATCCTGCTCCGGGGCGGAACCGGTTATTTTTATTTTAATGCCGACATTACCGGTAAAATCGCCGGAACCAAAGGCATAGCCTGCGCCTCGCCCCAGTTTTTCCTTGCGTCCCTTTCTACCGAATGTTGTGATGATGCCGTACAGCTTATCGCCTACGACCCGGCAACGGATTTTGCCGTCCAACCCTGGATCGCGGAAAAGTACCGCGGTACCGTAGAAGACGGGCAGGTGGTGGTTGGCAGCCGTATTACGCTTCGGCCAAACGGCACTATCCAATTATTCAACTACGAATACCCGGTAGCGGCCCAGCTTTCAACCAGCGCCAGCGGTTTTGACACTTCGATCTTTATGACCATGAAGACAATGCGTCAGCTTATCGATCGGGCCCACGAAAGAAAAAATAATTTTCTGGCGGACAGATACGAAGGTGAAATAATTTCAGCGGTTTTGGTCAAGGTTAATCCTTCCGAGTCTCCGTCAATGGCCGCTTACAGAATACGGCAGGAAAACGAGGGTGTGGACGTCCTGGTTTCACAGGGTATTTTTTCCGCCCTTGCCGCTACGCTCTCCGGCCTTGTTTCTTATATACATATTTTTTCCGCCGCCCTTTGGATACTGGCGGTGATAATTCTGGCGGCGGTGTTT
>JAISMC010000135.1 GCA_031276965.1 Treponema sp. | reverse complement strand
GCCCCACGCCTGGTCCAACGGCCCCTGCGGATCTTCCTGACATTGTACCGTCCGGGTCATCCGGTACGCCGGCTGACTTATTCGGGAGCCCAAATAACCTGTTCGGGAGTCCGAATGACCCGTTCGGGAGTCCGAATAGCTTATCCGGAAGTCCGAATGACCCGTTCGGATATCCGAATGACCTATTCGGGGGGCCGGCCGTTTCTTTCATCATTCCACAGGAAAGGAGGGGGCGCTTGTTACGGCTTTAATGCAAAGCCCCCGGGAACAATGGCGGGATTCCCGGGTCCCCGAATGGTATGCGGAACCGGATTGAACCGGGGGGATTACAGCGTAATCCATCCGCAGGGAGGGATTCAAGATGAAAAAGACACGGTTTTGCGAGGCGCTTAATGGAAGGCCGGCCAGTCTTACTGCCGGAACTCCCGGCGGCTCTACTATGCCGGCGCGGGTAATTTTTTTGCGCCGGGCCTATACTTTAAGCATGGCGGATACAAAGCAAAAGAGCGGCAAATCGGCGCCGGGCCGGAGAACTGCGGCGAAGGCCCTTAACAAAAAGGCCGCCGGCACGGATGCCGCCGGTAAGACGGAAGACGGCGGGCGGGATGCCCTGGCCGGGGAACTGCGTTCCCTTATTCCCCGGCTGGATGCGGAGGGCCTCTCCTTCCTTATCGAGCAGGCCCAGGTACACCTCTACAATATGCAGGTGGAGGAACTTAATAAGGCCGTGGTCAGGGCCGAATCCGCGGCGGCTAAACCGGCGAAGCGGAAAGACCGTTTCCGCCTGGAGGGCAGCGGCAGCAGAAGCAGTTACTATATCGTGTCTGTCCACAAAGTTGGTTACTTTGCGGACAGACCTTGCATTTTCTCGCCTAAAGGCTGCGAAAATGCGTTTTTTATGGAAGTCTGTCTATAATGTGTCTACATTATAGACAGACACTATATCGTGTATAACAACGACTGGATCATGTTCTCCAGGGACGAAATGGCCCGGCTTGTCCGGCTCGTTTCCGCGCCGGGGACGGATCCGGAGATTCGGGAACGGTTTTACGGCTGGCTTGAGCGGGAACGGCGGGATGTGCTTGTCTCCATTCCTATGGCGGATAAATTTGACGAAAAGTTGAAGGCCCTGGCTGTACTGATAAAGAAGACCTTCAAATTGAAGTGAGGGGCGCGGAGCGGCGGATCTTTCAGATAAAGTACATATAGGATTCGTCGGGGTCCACGGTGCCCGCCAGGGAGGCCAGGGTTTCCCGGTCTATTACCTGGGCGATACGCTCGTTCAGGCGGTCAAAGACGGTTACTCTGATGGCGCGCTGCAGCCTGTTTTCCTTAACATTTCCCGGCGGGTCCACCACCAGCATATCCCCCTCCAGCGCCCGCAAGGCGTCGCCGATGATGATCTCCTGGGAAGGCATGGCCAGGGCATAGCCCCCGGAGGCGCCCTTGACGGAGCGGATAATGCCCGCCCGGCGCAGGATTACCGCCACCTGTTCCAGGTAACGGACCGAGATTTTTTGACGCTCCGCCACACTGGCCAGGGCGATGTGGGGCTCGGAGCTATGCTCCGCCAGATCGATGAGCAGCCGTATTCCGTAACGTCCCCGGGCGGAAATTTTCATATCGCATACTCTAACTGATCGATTGAGTGGTAGGCTTCCACCAGATCCGCCAGGGAGATAGAGTCCACGCAGCCCCGGATTTCCTTGTAGAGGCTGCTCCAGGTATGGCGGCTTAGGCAGCTATTCTCCGCCGGGCAGATATTGGCGTTGACGCATTCCACCAGATCCAGGGGGCCCTCTACCGCCCGCAGAATATCTCCCACCTTAATTTCGTTAAGGGCCCGTCCGGGAAGATACCCCCCCTGGGGTCCCCGTATTCCCTGGACGATTCCCGCCTTCCGCAGGGGGATAAAGAGCTGTTCCAGATAACCGTCGGATATGCCCGTATTTTCCGCAATAGTCCTGGTACTGGAGTACTCCCCCTGGGGAAGCAGCGCCATGTAGAGCAGCGCCTCCAGCGAGTACCGTCCCCTGGTTGAAATTCGCATTGTTTTTTCTCCTTACTAAAGCTTTTTCAAGAGCATTTCACAAAACTAAGCGGGTTTTGGGAAATGCTCCTTCAATTAGTACTTTTGTGCCCCCGCCGGGGACATGAAGCTGCGGCGCAGCGCCGGAAGGCCTCCTCCAAATCGGCGATTAGATCCTCCGGAGCTTCGATGCCCACGGAGAGCCGCATCAGCCTGTCGTTGACCCCGGCGGAAAGCCGCATTGCCTCGGGAATGGCCCCGTGGGTTTGTTCCAGCGGATAGGTGATAAGGCTCTCCACGCCCCCCAGGCTTTCCGCAAAGAGGATAAGCCTGAGATTCCGCAGCAGAACATCCACATCCTCCCTCTTCTTCAGATAGAAGGAGATCATGCCGCCGAAACCACGGGCCTGGGAACGGGACAGCTCGTACTGGGGATGATCCTCAAAGCCCGTATAGAACACCCGGTCCACCCGGTCCTGTTCCCTGAGCCACCGGGCGATTCTGCCGGCCCCCGCATTATGCCGTTCCATTCTGAGGGCCAGAGTCTTGAGCCCCCGCAGTACCAGCCATGAATCGAAGGGGCCCAGGGCGGCGCCTTCGCTTTTTTGAATATTACGCAGCGCCTCTTCCTGATCCTCCCGGGAGTGAACGATAAATCCCGAAAGCGTATCGTTGTGGCCCGCCAGATATTTGGTACCGCTGTGGATCACAAAGTCCGCTCCCAGCGCCAGGGGGTTTTGAAAGTAGGGAGAGAGGAAGGTATTGTCCACAATAAGATCGCCCCCCCGGCGGTGTATCAGTTCGGCGGTACGGCGTATGCCGGTAACCTTCATCATGGGATTTGACGGGGTTTCGATAAAAACAGCCCTGGTTTCGGGCCGCAGGCCGGCCTCGATGCGGGAAAAATCGCTGGTATCCGTCCAGGAAAAGGTAAAGCCGTATTTGGCATAGTACTCATTAAAAAGACGGTAGGTGCCGCCGTAGAGATCCTCCGAAACGAGGATATGATCCCCCGGTTTGTAGAGCTTTATGATGGCGGAAATTGCTCCCATGCCGCTGGAAAAGGCCAGGCCGTAGGCGCCCCCCTCGATAAGGGCCATGGTCCGCTCCAGTTCCTGCCTGGTGGGATTTATCACCCGGGAATAATCGAAACCCGTGGATTCGTGAAGGGCGGGATGGCGGAAGGTAGAACTTTGATAAATGGGAACGCTGATTGCGCCGGTGACGGGGTCGAAGGGAGCCGTCCCGTGGACAAGTTTGGTGTCCAGGGACAAGTCCGGGATTTTGAAACTGGCGCTTTTACAGTGGCTGCTGGTTTCGCACATGCTGTCCTTTCCTTAAAATAGAGTTTTTGGGCAAGCCGCTTTCAAACCTGAGGTTTTGAAACAGCTTCCGGTTTAATTAGTGTCTGTCCACAAAGCCGGTTACTTTGCGGACAGGCCGCGGACTTTAGTCCGATGCATTTTCTCGTCTAAAGACTGCGAAAATACGTTTTTTAAGGAGGTTTGTCCATAATGTGTCTACATTATGGACAAACACTAGAGTTGTTCAATAACTGAAGTTATTGAACAACTTCCGCTTA
>JAISMC010000134.1 GCA_031276965.1 Treponema sp. | reverse complement strand
CTGCGGTATTTTTTCAGAAACACCCCGGGCTGGTCGGAGGAAATGGCCCGTCAGTTCATGATACTGTTCTGTTTTATCGCCATGGCCCTGGGGGTGCGGGACAAGATTCATATAGCCTTGACTATCATCGCGGACCGGGCCCTGAAAAAAATCGTCCTGCCGCTGGAGATAACCGGGAAAATCCTCATTTTTGTCATGGGAATCATGATGTCTATCAACATGGGGCCTTACTTTACCAAGCTGAAATTCAACCGCCTGCCGGGAACCGGAATTCCCGTAGGCTGGCAGTATCTTTTTCCCACCGCCGTAGGCGTACTCATCGCCCTTATCGCCGTTTACCAGATTTACGATCACTTTAAATACGGGACCGATGAACAGCAGGTGAGAAAGGATGATTTTCCCGGGGAGGACGCCACATTATGACAGTTGACCCTTCCGCGATTGTCTTGCTGCTGGGCCTTTTTGTCCTGCTCATAATCATCAAGTTTCCCATTGCCTTTTCTCTTGCTTTTTCGGCTTTCGCGACCGCCGCGTACAAGGGAATTTCCCTGGGGGCCATCACCCAGAAGATGGTAAGCGGGGTGGATTCCTTTAATCTTTTGGCGATTCCCTTCTTTATACTTGCGGGGGAAATCATGAGTGCCGGGGGTATTTCCGACAGGATTGTCAAACTTGCGGATGTGTTTGTGGGACGGATGCGGGGCGGCCTGGCAATGGTCAATATTCTCGACAGCATGTTCTTCGGCGGCATATCGGGTTCGGCGGTGGCCGATACTTCTTCTTTGGGCGCCATTGTTATCCCCATGATGAAGAAGCAGGGCTATGACGCTGATTATTCGGTCTGTGTCACCATTTCCAGCGCCTGTCAGGGGGTGTTGATTCCGCCGAGTCATAATATGATCATCTACGCCGCGGCCATAGGCGGCCTTTCGGTAGGGAAACTGTTTATGGCGGGGCTTGTGCCGGGGATTCTCCTGGGCATTGCGCTTGGAATAACCACCTATGTCATAGCGGTGAAGCGGAATTATCCCACAGGGGGGAGATATACATTCAGGGAAGCGGTCAAGATTATCATTGACAGCGGATTGGGCATGTTTACCGCCGTATTGATTATCGGCGGCGTATTTACCGGCATCGTTACCGCCAACGAATCGGCTGTACTGGCCTGTATTTGGGGGCTTATCGTGGCGCTTTTCTTTTACAGGGAAATCAAGGTAAAAGATCTGTGGCCCATACTGAAACGTACCCTGCGCACCCTGGCCATGGTCATGACCTTGATCGCGGCATCATCGGCTTTCGGCTATATGATGACGGTTCTCCGTATTCCAACGTTGATAACCCAGGGGCTCTTGAGCATAAGCCATAACCGGATTGTGCTGCTGCTGCTCATTAACTTCGCCCTGCTTGTTCTGGGGTGCGTGATGGATATGGCGCCCCTTATTCTTATTGCGGCGCCCATTCTTGTCCCGGTGGTAACTTCCCCGGCCATAGGTATGGATCCGGTACAATTTGGTATTGTAATGATGCTGAACCTTTCCATCGGACTTCTGACCCCGCCGGTAGGAACCGTGTTGTTTGTCGGCAGTTCCATAGGGGGGATAAAAATTGAGGAAACAGCGAAGGCTATGCTTCCCTTTTATTTCACGATGGTCGCCGTCCTGCTGCTGCTGACCTTTGTGCCGGCTTTTTCAATGACTGTTCCGAACCTGATGTTCGGAAAATAGAGGTGGTATCTGTCCGGCCTTTGGCCGGCAAAAATATTTTATTCTTGTCAGGAGGAAATTATGAAAAAAATTACGGCTGTGTTGTTGGTATTGCTGCTGTTGGTTATGGCGGGCGCTCCGCTTTTTGCCGGAGGCGGGGCCCAGGGCGGCAGCGCTGCCAAGGTCAGGGTTTTCCGCCTTGCGGACAATCAGCCTGACGGGTATCCCACTGTTTTGGGGGATCTGGCTATGGCGAAATATGTGGAAGAAAAGACGAACGGGGCCATCAAGATAGAAGTGTACAACAACTCGGTATTGGGTGATGAAAAAACTACCATTGAACAGGCCCAGACCGGGGATATTCACTTTATCCGTGTGGGGTTGAATCCCCTTTCGTCGATTAACCCGATTATGAACGCGCTGGCCATGCCTTTCCTGTTTCGGGATCGGGCGCATATGTTCAAGGTTCTTGACGGACCCATTGGTACGGAACTTCTGGGTTCTCTGGAGCAGCAGAATCTTCTGGGCCTTTGCTGGCTTGACGCGGGTTTCCGTAACTTTTACAACTCCAAGAAGGACATCAGAACCCCCGCCGATATGGCGGGACTCAAGATCCGGGTGCAGGAAAGCGCCCTGATGATGGATATGATCCGGTTCCTCGGCGCGTCTCCCACTCCTATGGCCTATGCGGAAGTATACCCTAGCATACAGAACGGTATCATCGACGGCGCTGAAAACAACTGGCCGTCCTACATCACCGCGGCTCACTTTGAAGTGGCAAAGCATTTTACCGTGGATGGCCACATGGCTTCTCCGGAGATGATCCTGATTAATACCGGCGTATGGAACAGCCTTTCCGATGAGGAAAAGAAAATCGTCAAGGAAGGCGCTTTGGAAGGTGCAAAGGTGGAACGGGCCGCGTGGCTTGAGGCTGAAGCCAAATACGAAAAGCAGGCCAGGGATTCCGGTTCCAGCATTACCGAATTGACGCCGGCGGAACACAAGCTTTTTGAAGACGCCCTGGCGCCTCTTTATCAGCAGCCCGCCTATGCGTCTTATGCCGATCTCATAAAGAGAGTCCGGGAGATCAACTAGGAGCGTAAAGGGACGGCGCCATGCCCGGGGGCTTTGCGGCAGCAGGCAGGTTCGGGGGGTATCACCGAACGCACGTTGTTTTAATCCTGGCCGTTTGGTAAAAGCAGGGGATATGACGAAAGATCGTAAAAATCAACAGTGGGTGTTTTACAGCGATATAGAGGGAACCGATGCGGGTCCCGGCGTTGTCCGCAAGGTCCTCGCTTATTCCGATACGGTGATGTGCGTAGAAAACAGCTTTGAAACGGGAGCGGTTGGGGCAATCCACAGCCATCCGCACACCCAGATCACCTACGTCGCCTCCGGGCGCTTCCGTTTTACCATTGGGGAGGAAGTTCGGGAAGTCGGCAAGGGGGACAGTCTCTGCAAACGAGACGGGGTAAAACACGGCTGTCTCTGCCTTGAAAAGGGTGTCCTGGTAGATTTTTTTACGCCCGTCCGGGAAGATTTTTTGACATAGCCCGGACAGGGCTAGCGGCAGGGCCGACGGCTCTCCGCAAAATGCCCTTCCCCCGGAAACGCGGCGGCTCATTCTCTCTTGTCGATGATGCGGGCGGTTTTCTTTTCGTTGCGGGGGAGGCCGCCCATGGGAAACCGGGAGCAGGCGTCGTCTCCGCCTGCCGCTCAGGCCCAGCCCGCTGCTCCGCCACCGGCGGCTGCGGAGACCCCGCCGCCCGCCCAGGCTTCTCAGCCGGCAGCCCCTCCGGCTCCGCCCCCGGTTATCGAGGCGCCCGCCAGCCCGCCGCCCGCTCCGCCTGAGGCCGCCAGGAAAAGGCCGGTTCCGCCGGTGGCTTCTTACAAGGTTCCCACAACCATTCCCAAGGGGGGCGTACCCTATCGCATCCGCTGGGGCGATACGCTGTGGGACATTTCGGAGGCCTTCTATCGCAATCCCTGGCTTTATCCCCGGATTGCCCGGTTTAATAATATCCGCAACCCGGATCGTATTATCTCCGGGAGGACGATCCGGATTCCCCCCAGGAACTAAAGGCTTTTGAAGAGCCTTCGTCTTTTCATTCTTTTCTTTTCTCTGCTTTTGATGTACTTTCCTTCCTGCGGGTTTGCCGGGGGAGTTATGGGCCTTCCCCGGAAAGAAGCCGCCAAAAGGCTTAAGGCGGGGGATATTGGCTTCATCCTCGAAGCCGGGCTTCCGGCCAGGTTCTCCGCCGCCCGTTCTGCGGCAAAGGGGCTTGGCCGAATCCATCCGTCTGCGCCGTTTTATGCGGGGCTTCTGGTTAAGGCTGCGGAAAGTTCCAGGGAAACGAAAAGTTTCCAGGGAACGGCGCTTTTTGCGGCAGCCCTGGAAAGTCCCTCTCCATATATCCGCGGAGAAGCGGCCGCGGAACTGGTACTCCCCATCCTGAAAGACGATAACCCGGAAGCGGCCAGGGACATACTCCCCCTCACGGCGGGCAAAGTTCAGGGCAGAAAAGAGCTCCTCACCCTGAGGGCGGCCTGCCTCTACCGGCTGGGAAAATTTGCGGAGGCGGAAAAGCTCTATCCTGTCCGGGAAGATCGTTCCCCCTGGGATGAGGCTGTCTTTCTCCTGGCGCGGCTCAACCGGGAAAAAGAGAACGCGGCGTTCCGCCGGGATTTTAAGGCTTTCCTTTTTTCAATTCCCCGGGATAATGATCTTCAGGATTCCGGGGAACTCCGAAATTCCAGGGAATGGGCGGCAGAGGAATTCCTCCGCCTTGTGCCGGAGGGGTTTAGCGCTGTGGAAACGGCGGCTTTGGCAGGCAGGGCCGCCGCGAACCGTTCGAGCTTTGGCCGGGGGGCGGCGCATTTCCGTCTGGTTCTGGAAGAGGAGCCGGACTTTTTTTTACAAAACCCCGGCTTGATCGGCGATGTGGGCCGGTGCTTCCAATTCGATCAGCCGGCAAGGGAAGAAGGCGCTGCGCTGTTTGCCTCCTGGAATCTCATGCTTGAAAAAAGCCCGGAACAAAACGCGGCGCTCCGCTACCAGATTCTGTACTTTGCCGGGAGAATCCAGCGCCAGCGGGAAGAGTACGGCAGTTCCAGCGAATTTTTTATGCAAGCCATGGACCTGGCCCCCAATCCCCTTCAATCCGATGCCTGTCTCTGGTATATGTTGATGAACGGCCTCGATGAATCTCCCAAAACCGCGGCGGCCCTTGTTTCAACCTCTATGTCCCGCATGAATTCGCCGGAATACTTTTCCGATATATTTGATAAACTCTCCCGTTATCTGGCCTCCGAAGGACAATGGGAAACCATGCTGGAAGTATTCTCCCGGCTCCGGGCGCAGGGGACTAACCGCGCCGTGATAGCCCAGTACGCATGGATCCTTGGCCGGGCGCTGGAGGAGGGCCTGCTGCGGCCCCCGGCTTCAGACGGCGCCAAGGACGCGGCGGCTTTTTTCACGATTGCCTTTGAGGAAGAGAAGGCCCCGCTCTATTACCGGGTAATGAGTGCCGCTAAACTGGGGAGGACGCTGCTCTCTCTCTCCTCCCTTCCCCTGGCCGGACAAAACCCGAAGGCGGAGGCCGGGCCGGAGATGGAATTTCTGCTCGGCTTTTTTGAGTTTGGCGCGCCGGGTTTAGTCTATCCGTATATCGCAAAAATGGAAAAGAACCTGGCCGTACAGGACTTGAGGGCCCTGGCCGAAGCCCTGGCCGCCTCTGAACGCCGAAGTGATGCCCTCAACCTCATAAGCCGCTATATGGGCCGGGAGGACTATGAGATAAACGCCGAAGACATGGCCCTCTATTATCCCCGGCACTTCAACGAATTGATAGAAAAGAGCGCCGGGGAAGCGGGGCTGGGCGCGGGACTGCTTTTCGGCCTCGTCAGAACCGAAAGCTATTTTATGCCTGCCGCGGTATCCCGTTCGGGGGCGGTGGGGCTTACCCAACTCATGGCGCCGACGGCTCTGGACATGGCCGGCCGTATGGCGCGGCGGGGAGGGCCGGACTATCGGGCCGGGGGAGGAATCGATCTCAAAGACCCGGAAACCAATGTCCGCATAGGCGCCTATTATCTGGCCTATCTCATAGACCAGATGGGCAGCCCCATGATGGCCCTCCTGGCCTATAACGGAGGTATGGGCCGCGTCAGGCGCTGGCGCGCCGCCGGAGGGGACAGGCTGCCGGAGGATCTTTTTCTTGAAACTATTGTCTTTGATGAAACCCGCGAATACGGCCGCCGGGTTCTGGCCGCCGCCGCAGTATACGGTTATCTCTATTATGGTATGAGTATAGAG
>JAISMC010000109.1 GCA_031276965.1 Treponema sp. | reverse complement strand
TTTCCTGCAGGGATGATCACATCGTCACCGATGTGCCGGATATGCTCTACAAGAATCTCGACCGGTCCTATTCCCGGGTAAGCATCCCCGAGGATCTCTCCGTTCAGTTTTCCTTCCTGGGAGACCGGTACTCCCTGACGTTTCCCAGGAGCGCCGAATTTGAACCCCTGGATGATATTGGTGAAATGATTCAGCGGCTGAATCCAAAGAACCTGACCGGGCTCATAGCCCAGATGGCGGCCTGGATCAAGGGATTCGCCAGCGGGTACCGGCTTGTCATATTCAAGGACGTGAAGCCTGAAGCCGTCGAAGAACGGCTCGTGGCCGAAACCGGCAAGACCCTCTTCATCCCCTCCACCCGGTTGAGCCTGCCGCAGATGGATCCCTATCCCCGCAAACGGCTGATCCTGGAAGAGACCTTCCGCCGGTATCTTGAAAGCACCGGTACGCCGCCGCCCCATATTGATGATGCCATAAGCCGGTTCCTCAGGACGAAATATGAAAGCGGTATTTTTTCCGATGTCTGGGTGCCCATCCTCTTCCAGGAGTACGTGATCGGCTATATTCATGTGTGGATCAACAAGACCGATAAGCCGCCCTTTAACTACGAGCTCATTGATGCCCTCTACCAGTTCGCCAAGGTTCTGGCCTTTTCCCTGAAGGAGAACGGGTATTTTGAGGCGGGCCGTATGAAGAATGAACCCTTCCAGGGCAAGGTTGTTGATATCAGCGCATCGGGGCTGCTCTTCGCCTATCCTCATTCGTCCCTGTCCGCAATCCTGCTGCCGGAAAGCGAACTTGCCATCCGGCTTATCACCCCGAACCGGACGATCAACACTAACGCTGAAATTGTCCGGCGCTACAAGGACGCCACCATGGGGTATTTTGGGTGCCGGTTCCTCGACATGGTCCCGGAGGATATGCGTTTTCTCTTTGAGTTTATCTACGGTAAGCCCTTTACCGATTTTGACGCATCCTTTATCGCCGGGCAGGTGTAGCAGTTTTTTTAGGTTCCGGGCTTGCGGGAAAGGGTTAAGGGGGGCATACTATAAACAGGAGGAGGTTATATGAGTGCCTTTAAGCCCGCAGCCCTGGTTGAATTTGCCCGGTATTATGGTTTCCATTACGATATTTGTGATCCCCTGGTTTTAATACGGGATATTTTGAACGAGATGGAGCGGGGGCTCCGGGGGCAGCCCTCGGATCTGCCCATGATTCCCACCTATATCAGTCCCGTTACCCGGATAAGGCCGGGGAAGCAGGTGATCGCCCTTGACGCAGGGGGAACCAACCTCCGCGCGGCCCTGGTCAGCTTTGACGGGGAGGGGAAAGCCCGGGCGGAGGGTACTCAAAAGGCCCCCATGCCCGGCACCCGGGGCCAGGTTTCCGCGGAGGTCTTTTTTGACGAGATTGCCGGCCTTGCGGCGCCCTTCATCGAGGCGGGGAAGGCCGTTGAAGGGATTGGGTTCTGTTTTTCCTATCCCATGGAGATCACCCAGGATTCCGACGGTATCCTCATGGCCTTCAGCAAAGAGGTTGAAGCCCCGGAGGTGATTGGCAGGCGGATTGGGGCGGGGCTCCGGGACGCCCTGGCCCGGCGGAACTTACGGGCGCCGGAGCGGATTGTGCTCCTCAACGATACGGTGGCGACTCTGCTCTCGGGGCTGGTGGAGATAAAGGCCGACGGCGGCCGGGGCGAGGGGGCGGACCGTTACGGGGTTGAAGGCGGTCCGGTAATCGGCTGTATTCTGGGGACCGGTTTTAACACCGCCTATCCGGAAAAACGGATCCCCAAGATAGGTTTTGAATCCGAAGCCGCCCCCCAGATCGTGGTATGCGAGACCGGGAATTTCCATCCCCGGTTCCTCGGTTTTCCGGACCGGGAATACGACGCCACCACCAAAAATCCCGGCGCCTATGCCCAGGAAAAGGCCTGCGCCGGGGCATACCTTGGCCCTCTTACCCTGCATATCTTCAAACAGGCCGTGCGGGAGGGGTTGCTCAAATTCAGAAAGTCCGATGAACTCCTGGCCCTTCCCACCCTGCAAACCAAGGACCTCAACATATCCATGCGCTCCCCCCTGGCTGCGGAGGGATTCTTCGGGCAGTTCTTTGGCCTGGATGAACGAGATGCCCTGGCCTCCGCGGTATACCTGGCCTCCATAGTGACCAAACGGGCGGGGCTCCTCTCCGCCGCCGTGGTTGCCGCCATGGTGGAACGGATGGGCGCGGCCTACGATCCCTTTGCGCCGGTGCGGATAGCCGTGGAGGGGACCACCTATCTTGTCTACAAGGGTATGCGGGAAGCCCTGGAGTCCAGCCTCTACACCATGCTGAACGCCGCCGCTCCCCGGTTCTACGAGATTTCCCCGGTGGAACAGGCATCCCTCTTCGGCGCCGCCGTGGCCGCCCTGAGCAGTTAGCAGATTCATTGGGCTAGCGCGTAGGGATAATTGGGTAGAGGTGGTGCAGATCCGGCAGATCCTCTGATTTGATGATCCGGATTTCCCCGGAGTTTCCCGCCAGAAGGCGGTTCAGCTCGTGGAGTTCCGGACGGAATTCAAA
>JAISMC010000078.1 GCA_031276965.1 Treponema sp. | reverse complement strand
GATTACGGCTTTGGGCAGGATATCTGCCGGGGTCTGTCTTATCTGTTTTTCTGCCAGCTTCTGGCCATGTTCAAGTCCCTGGCCCTGGGGCTTCCCACGGATAATCCTGTCCCTACCGGTGAACTTACCAGGGTGGTTTCCGGAGTGACCCTCTACGATCTCAAGGGCTAGGATATGATCCCTCAGCCTCGGTTTGATGTCCTCGCCATGGGGGAACTCAATGCGGATCTCATTATCACGGGCCTCAGGGAGGCTCCGGCGCTGAACAGGGAAATTATCGCCGGGAGTTTCAGAAAGACCCTGGGAAGTTCCACGGCCCTTTGTGCGGCAAACATCGCCAAGATGGGGCTCAAGGTAGGGTTTTGCGGAAAAGTCGGTAACGACGAAGACGGTCATTTTGTACTCCGGGAACTTCAGGCCCGGCATGTTGATACGAGTTTCTGCAAAATCGATCCTTTTTCGGAAACCGGTATTACCCTTGGGCTTAACTGGGGAGGCGACCGGGCGCTGGTAACGGTTCTGGGGGCCACAAGCACTTTTTCTGCTGCGGATTTTGATCCCACCGTTCTAAAAACTGCCGGACATATTCATGTGGGTTCCTTTTTTCTGCAGGCCGCCCTGCGCCGGGATCTTCCCGGTATTTTCAAGACCGCCCGCGGTTTGGGGCTTACCACCTCCCTGGATGCAGGCTGGGATGATACCGGTACCTGGGATTTTGGCATCAGGGATCTTCTTCCCCATACGGATGTGTTTTTTCCCAGTGAAACCGAGGCGCTCAACGTGACCGGAAAATCCTCTGCAGAAGAAGCCGCCGCCGAGTTGGCCGGTCTCTGCCGCATAGCGGTAATAAAGCGGGGCAGCTTGGGCGCTTACTGTGTGAGTAACGGAAGAGTCTGGCAGACGGCATCCTATGACGATGTCCCGGTGGTGGATACTACCGGCGCCGGAGATTCTTTTAATGCGGGCTTTATCTACGGTTTTGTCCGGGGCCTTCCTCCTGAGCGCTGCCTTGAATACGGAAACGCCTGCGGCAATATCTGTGTTGGCGTCACAGGCGGGGCCAATGCGGATCTTGGTATCGACAATGTTGAGGCGATAATGAGGGCCCATGGACGTTTATAGGCATTTCATCTTTGATATGGACGGAACAATTTCGGATACCGCGAAGGCTACTGTCGGGGCCGCCCGGGAAGCGGCTGAGAAGCTGGGCATATCCCCGCCCCCGGCAAAGAAGATCAAGGCCGTCATGGGGTATCCGGGGCAGGAATTTTACCGGATGCTCCTGGGGGACATCGGTGACGATCTGCTGTCCGCCTTTGCTGCGGAAACCGACCGCAATGAAGACCGGGAAATCCGGCGTATAGGCAGGGATATGCTTTTCCCGGGAATTCGGGAGGCCCTGGATTCCCTGCTCGGCCTGGGGGTGGAACTGTATATCGCCAGTACGGGGCATCCCGGCCATATCGATCTTTTGCTTGACGTAACCGGAATAAGGCGTTGTTTTAAGAAGGTGTACTGCGGGAGGCCCCGAAAGACGGAGATGGTACGGGAACTCATGGCTGCCGCCGGGGCCCGGGGTCCCGAAGGCTGGATCATGGTGGGGGATAAGCACATCGACGCCGAAGCCGCCCGGGGCAGCCGTATTCCGGCGGTGGGAGCGGGCTTCGGTTACTGTCTTGAAGAAGAACGGCATCTCTTTGATATAGTGGTTGAAAGCCCCGGGGAACTGGTGACCCTTGCCTTACATGACCGGGCGCTAAGGTAGTCCATGCCCCGGCGGATCCTTAAGGATGCCCGGAGGTCTTTCCTGCGCAGCCGCAGATCTTTATTTTTTCGATCACCTTGGCGCGGACCGCATCACGGCCGGCGGCGCCGTATTTTTTAGGGTCCATAACCTTCGGATCCCCTGCGAGGTATTTTTTTACCGCCTCCGTAAAGGCGATCCGCAGTTCGGTGGCGAAATTCACCTTGGCGATTCCCCGGCTAATGCAGTCCCGGACGACATCGTCCGCAAGACCTGATGCGCCATGGAGCACCAGGGGAACGGTGATTAGGTCCTTCAATACGCTGATGAGTTCGGTCTTTAAGACCGGGGTTTCCCTATAAATGCCGTGGACGGTTCCCACCCCTACCGCCAGGGATGTGACCCGGGTTTTCCTGACGAATTCCAGGGCCTCCCCGGGATCGGTGTACCCGCCGCCGCCCTCATGATCATCCTCCTTGCCGCCTACTTTTCCCAGTTCCCCCTCCACGCTGATCCCCGAAGGTTCGCAGATCTTCACCACCGATTCGGTAAGGGCGATGTTTTCCGCCAGGGGGAGCTTGGAACCGTCAATCATGATGGAGGTATAGCCGCTTCTGAGGGCTCTTGCCGCCAGGGAAAAAGTATCGCCGTGATCCAGGTGGATGGCGACTTCCACAGGAGCATTTTTTGCCACCGCGGCGGTGTTTGCGTAATAGAGGTCCAGGCTGCCGTACTTCAGGGTTCCCGGAGTGGTTTGGATGATCACCGGGGCCATGAGTTCCCCGGCGGCCTCGATGATGGCCTGGATCATCTCCATGTTTTCGGCATTAAAAGCGCCGACCGCCCAGCGGCCCTCCCGGGCCCTCTTCAACATGGATTCCGCAGTTACCAGGGGCATATCAGTTCCTCCTTTGATCCCGGCTAAATCCCACAGCCGCTCCGTAAAGGGCGAGGGTCTGCCGGATATGGGCTATGGCGAGGTCCCGGGGTTTTGCCGGGAGGCTCCCTTCGCTTATAACATCAATAAGATTGGGCATATACTGGCTGACCAGGGTATAGGGAATTCCGGTCCGCTCAAGATTGGCGAAAAGCTTTTCCACGGAGGCGGAGAGTTCCGCATTGGTCCAGTAATACCGGCTCCGGTCGCTGAGGCTGTACCTTCTGGCAAAGTATTTTTCCTCATCACTGCCCCGATAATGTTTTTCCCAGTAATTGGGCCGGGATTGGAGCATGACCTTTTCCAGTACCTTTTCAAGCCCCGAAGGATCATCTTCCCGGTGCAGGAGTTCGGCTTCTATCCGGGCAAGGGAAAAGACGGCCTCCCGGTAACGGAAGGTGAGCCAGGGCCCGACCTTCAATATACAGAAATGATCTTCCACCATTTCACGGAGCCCTGACGGCCGCTGGTAATCGGTGGAATGGGCCTCAAAAACAAGGCCGGTATTTTCCAGGGCTCCGCTCAGTTCCCGGGCTGCGTCCCTGTTGTAATAAAAGATCCTGCGGTCGGAAAATTCCACCCCGGGCTGGGCCACCACGGCGATAACCCGGTTCCATGCGTCTTCCAGTCCGGCGGCGAGAAAGGCCTTTTGGTGGACTTCCAGGGTTTCAAGGACACCTTCCCGGGAACTTGGCCTCACTGCGTCTTCTTCCTCCCGGGCGCCGCCGGGGATGGGAACTTCGGTCCCGATAATGTAAAGGGGTTTGTTTTCCCGGTTTTGGGCCGCTTCTTCGCAGACCCCGCAGAGCTCCGCCGCCCGTTCCGCCACTACGTTGTCCGCCAGGGGCAGCTTGCGGTCCCCGGGATCGTCGCTGCAAAACATGCTGGCGTCCAGGTGTATCTTTTCAAAGCCCGCCTCGACATAGGCCTGTACCAGGGTCCGGGCCTTTCCCATGGCGCTTTTTGCCTTTTCATGCTGCCAGGCATTGGGTCCCAGATGATCTCCGCCAAAGAGAATCCTCCGGGCAGGAAAGTTCAGGGCCGCCGCTATGGACTTTACGTAATCCACAAACCGGGCGGGGCTGAGTCCCGTATAGCCGCCGAACTGATCCACCTGGTTGGAGGTGGATTCGATCACGGCGAAACT
>JAISMC010000058.1 GCA_031276965.1 Treponema sp. | reverse complement strand
TGAATTATCAAAACGCTTTGAACTGTCGGGCGGCCAGATAGAAAATATTGCCAGAAAGGTTGAAGTTGACTGGATTACCGAAGGAAAAAAGACTGACATTGCTGCCCTTTCACAATACTGTAAAGATGAAGTGCAAAACGATTTTAATACTTCAAAAAGAATAGGGTTTTGCCAATGAATGACTTTACCGCCACATACTTTGAAGCCGCCAATCATACGGGCCGCATGAGGCCTCAGGTGAAAGTCTGACTGAAAAAGAGACTGTAGACATTTATTTAAGGTTTATGTATATATGCTGATATTTTAGTGAAGGAGATAACAATATGGAAATTGCTCCTATGAATGCAGTTGGACCTGGTTCAATATATGTTCCAGAAATTAAGCCTGCCTCGCAAGCCGAACGTCTGATGCGTATTGAAAAGAGAGAAAAAATAAAAACGGAAAATAAGATGCATGAAATGATGGAAGCGGCAAGACAATGGGCTAAGCCTGCTTGGTTAGGGAAAAATGTTGACTTTTATATCTAAGCATATTTCCGAAAAAGGGAGGAACAAATGGGCATAAGCATTGCATCTGCTTTCCGCTTCCCTCACTGTTTCATATCAATGCTTTGCTGCCCCTGCAATATGCTGTTTCGCATCAAGTATTATATAACAATCCCCGTATACTTCGTTGTGTATCATCTCCTCTGATAAAATTACGCCTTGCCCGCTGTCACGCTCAAAGCTGACCGCCTAAAGGCGGTGGTTTTAAACCTGGCACATGGAAAATAAAAAATGACTGGAAATTATATTAAAATCTGACAATTTTTACCGGGTTTTTATGGTTACATTTTGCCTATAAAAACAATGGTGTTACCCCCCTTTGTGCTATTTATTCGCAGTGGGCCCTAATACTCAAGAACCCGCCTTTCGGCGGAGGAACTTTAGGGCGGTTAAAATTGCAACGCTAACAAAAAATGGTAGTAGACCCCCACCGTTAAATAATTTCCTTACAGAACGAACCTCGTAAACGATGCAAAGTTTACGAGATACCCCGCCCTTCAAGGCGGGGAGGTTCTCATTTCCCGATCAGCGCCGCCAAAGCGCCGGCGGTAAAGCCCAGGGCCTCTCCCACTTTGGCCGCGGGACCTGATTCGCCAAAGCGTTCAATGGAGAGAATGTCTTCAGGTTTGGCCCAGCGTTCCCAGCCGGTTCTGACTCCCGCCTCGCAGCAGATTACCCGGATTCCCGGAGGAACTACGGCGTCCTGTATAGCCTTGGGCTGGGATTCAAAAAGTTCCCTGCTGATCACGGAAACCACCTGCACTCTTTTGCTGCTCTTAGCCGCCGCCTCCAAAGCAAGTCCCACTTCGGATCCGGTGGCGAGGATCGCCACTTCGGGCTTGTCCGCTTTCAGAGCTATATAGGCACCGGTCCTGATGGTACATTTCCAGTCCGGGTCGGCCTTGGGGAAGACCGTCAGGTTTTGACGGCTCAATGCCAGAATAGTGGGACCTTCCGTCCGTTCCATAGCCATAGCCCAGGCTTCGGCGCTTTCCTCCGCATCCGCGGGCCGGAGGACCCGTACATTGGGAATGACCCTGAGGGAGACCAAAGTCTCAACGGGCTGATGGGTGGGACCGTCTTCACCTACAAAGATGGAATCATGGGTCAGTACATAAATGACGGGCTGCTTCATCAGGGCCGAAAGCCGGAGGGCGGGCCGCAGATAGTCGGCGAAAACCATGAAGGTGGCGCAAAAGGCCCGCAGTCCCCCGTGAAGCTGGATGCCGTTGGAGACGGCCGCCATAGCGAATTCCCGGATACCGAAGTGGATATACCGTCCACCGGGACTTGCGGCGGCATAGACCCCCGCATCGGGAATGTCCACCGCATTGGGACTTTTGAGATCCGCGGCCCCTCCTACCAGGTTGGTATTGGCGGCGGCCATCGCTATCAGGGCCTTGTTGCCCGCGGTCCTGGTGGCAATTTTATCCCCCGCAGTAAAAACGGGGAGGGAAGCGGCGGCGGCCTTCCCCGACTGGAACCGGTCCCACTCCCTGCGTTTATCAGGATTTTCCCTGGACCAGGCTTCAAATTCAGCTTCCCAATTTTCCCGGATCTTCTTCCATTCTCCCTGCTTTTCCTTAAAATACTCCGCCGCTTCCGGGGCAATGTAGAAATCGCCGGGTATGCCCAAGACAGTTTTGGCGGCGGTAATCTCTTCGGGGCCCAGAGGGGAACCGTGGATGCCGGCGGTATTCTGCTTCTTGGGGGCGCCCTTTCCGATTATCGAAGTTAAGATAATCAGGCTGGGCTTCCCGGTTTCGGCCTTGGCCTGGGCCGTAAGCCGGGCAATTTCTTCAAAGTCGTACATGGAGCCCTTCAATACCTGCCAGCCGTAGGCTTCGTAACGTTTGGCTGTATCCTCGGTAAAGGCAAGTCCGGTACTGCCGTCAATGGTAATTCCGTTGGAATCGTAATAAGCAATAAGCTTTCCCAGCTTCAAATGCCCCGCCAGGGAACCGGCTTCCCCGGAGACCCCTTCCTGGAGGCAGCCGTCCCCCGCCAGCACATAGGTATAGTGATCCACGATTTTCCGTTTATTCGTATTGAACCGGGCGGCCAGCATGGACTCGGCAATGGCGAAACCTACGGACATGGCGATGCCCTGACCCAGGGGACCGCTGGTGGCCTCTATCCCCAGGCTGGAACCATACTCGGGATGGCCGGCGCAGGGGGAACCGATCTGGCGGAAATTCTTGATATTCTCCAGGGTTACATCCTGATAGCCCGCCAGGTGGAGCAGAGCATAGAGGAACATGGAACCGTGTCCCGCCGAAAGGATAAAGCGGTCCCGGTCCGGCCAGCGGGGGGCGGCGGGATCATGCTTGAGCAGTTCCCCGTAGAGCATGGCTCCCAATTCCGCCGCTCCCATGGGAAGTCCGGGATGGCCCGAATTGGCCTTCTGTATGGCGTCCATGGTAAGAGCCCGCACGCTGAGGGCTGTTTTTTCCAGTGCTTTTGTATTCATTGTTTACTCCTTAGTGTATTTCCATTAACCGGAGAGGGACGGCCCAAAGGTCCGGTCCCCCTTCTCCGTTAATATGTATGAGATTGCAGAGGGTTATTCAAAAGTCTAGTTTAATACCCCGTCGAACCGCTGGTTCGCGCTCTGCTCCGGAGAAGCTCATTTCCACCCCTGTTCCGCTTCTTGTATGGTCCCGATAATGCTTTTCAGGGAACTGCGATCCTTCAAAAGCTGCCTGAAAGACGGCTGCTGGCAAAAAAAATTGATCCGGGAAAGGGTGTCCAGGTGCAGTTTGGCCGAGGCGGAAACTATCAGCATAAGAGAATGGACTGGCTTCTTGTCCAGGGTTTTCCAGTCCACGGACCATTTGAGAAAACCGATGGTTACAAACTGTTCTTCATTATCGCCGATAATGGGGTTTCTGGGGTGAGGCAAAGCAATACCATGCCCGATGGAAGTGGGCATCAGCGCTTCCCGCTCCAGAACCGCCGCCAGCAGCGCTTCCCGGTCAAAACCGGGGGGGACCTGCAGAACCCTCGTCATATTGGTAAGCACCTCTTCGGGGTTGATCCCCGGTATATCGTAGAGGACACCTCCCTTTCTGATTAAATCGCTGAGCGCCGGTTTTAAAACATTTTCCATTTTATACAGGCTCCCTTCCCTGCTTTATCAAGAATAAGCCTGAGGCAAGATGCTTGTTGCACCTCTTCAGATCAAAGGCTTCCGCATCGAAATTCCGGCCCAGCGTATTGATGGCAATATCGCTTCCCCGTTCCAGGGCGGATAAAAATTTACGGTACCGCAGGGGACCGTCAATGGATTCGGGCGGCGCAGCCCCTTCGCCGGCGACACAGCGAATTTCCCCGGCGTCTTCCTCCTGCCGGGAGAGGATCATCACCTTTACTGTCCAATGGGTTCCGTATTCGTAGAGCAGTTCCGTAAAGCCCTGTTCATGCAGATCGCCGATCCGTATATGCCGATCCAAGTTCTGGTTTTTATCTTCCTGAAAAGTCCGGTCCAGAGAAAACTGATAGTTATAGGAGTCCTTCCAATCGAAGATAGTTTGAATGGTGTGGTGCAGCTCCTCCAGGCAGCAGGAACCGGGAACAACGATCCGCCGCCATACGTCCGTCCCCCCCAGGCTTATTTGCAGGATCCGCCAACAGGCGCTGCTCCGGGTATGCCGGTTCTTTACCATAGAAATATTGTTTTGCCTAAAATTATCCAGGGCTTCGTCGATCAGTTCTTTGATATCTTCGTAGGTTTCGATCATGCTGTCCAGGGAATTATCCATGGCCTCCAGTTCCGTTTCCGGCGGGGCCTCGTCGGTGTCAAGGTCTTCCAGAATGCCCGCGGCGTGACCCTGAATTTGGGAGAGGATCACGTAGGTATGTTTGGGAAGACAGGATGGATCAATACCGCCTCCATGGAGCCGGGCGGTCAGATCAATCACCGCCGTGTGGAGCTCTCCGACCCGCTGGCGTATGGGACCCATGGCCTTATCGGTAAAGAGGGAATAGGTATTTTTGAATTCGTCAAGCGTATCCGCAATATAGTTTCCCAGATGTTTCCAGTCCGCTTCATCAATATTACAAGAGGAGGGGACAATCCGCTCGATAATACGGGGGATGTCCAGATCATTCCGGAAAAAGGCGTCCCGTACATAGGACTGAATCACATATTCCGAAACAGGTACCCCCCTTTGAAAGAGCATATCCTCCAGGGGGGTCCGGTCAGGAAGAAGCTGATCCGCTCCGGGGCCGTCCGAATTGGGTATTTCTTTTCCCGCAAACCAGAACCTGGTTTCTATACCGTAGGCCACAGTCTCGATTCTGTCGGTCTGCTCATAGAGGAAATCTTCCAGGGCATAGGCGGGAATGTCCCGCATGCGTTTTCCTCCGTACCAGTAAGCGTAGGCAATTTGTTCCTCCGTGGAGGCCCCGGGCCCCAGAAGCGTAAAGGAATCCTCAAACCCCGCCTCCGCCGCTTCGACCCATGCGTAGAGATCCATCTGAGACCATGTATCCTTGCCTACCCGTTCAAGTTCGAAGATCCCCTCTTTCCAGTTTCTGGTACTGACCACAAAACGGTCTCCGGGAACAAAGGCCGTTTCCCGGTAGATGTTCCGCATATCCAGGACATGGATGGAAACTTCCGGCGGATCCTCGTAGGGATCGCCGTTAAAGGCGGATTCATTTTCCGGATTATCCCGGGCCACATACTGGGGGGCGTATTCCTCTCCAAAGATACTGTAGTAAGGATAGAAGTCTTCCGGCGGACCTTCCAGGGTTGTTACCGGGATGGGGGACTCCGGAAATTTGGCGGAACCCTCCCCGCGGGGAGGAAGCTTCCGGTAAAAGACATACTCCTGGGGCAGCAGCACCGGATTGGCAAAGGGAACGCAACGGTGACCCGGAATCAGGACCCCGTTCAGCAGTTCCAGCCTGGTAGGACTGATAACAAAGCGGATCGGCTCGAAGCAGGCCCGCCGGGAAACCCAGCGGTTATTCCCCAGCCGGAAGGCGATGTTTCTGCTGTCGATAAAGGAGGCTATCTCCGCGGCCAGATTATCGTTCTTTTCGGAGTCGAGCAAACGGATAAAAGCTATAATATCTTCCACCGTAAAGGACTCGGCCACATTTTCGAGAAATTCGTAGAGGGCGTCTTCCTGGCTTATGGTCATCAATACTTCTACTATGCCCCTAATCGGCTAATTCTGCAAGGTCCAATTATACTACTTGAGTTGGATCTCTAAGTATACAGCTCTCCGCAGGACGGCAGAAAAATGTATCAAATTGACACTTTTAAGAGTGTTATTATGATACATATAGAATTTATTGACCCAGCCATTTGGACGAAATAGGAGATTTTAGGTTTCTCTTTCCCGGTCCATTTTTAGCTATGGTTTTGTAATTCCTTATATAATATAGAATTAGCAAAAATCAAGGTTTTTCCGGAAATACAACAAACTTGGCACGATTTTTGCTTATCTGTATATAGATGTAAAAAAACCAAGGCCGTGAGCCTTGGAACATCCTATTAAACTTCCCCGCAAGGGGTTACGCTTAGGAGGGTTTTATGAATACCTTAGCTCTGTACCGCCCTGTCACTATCGAAAAGGCCCTGGACGATTTTGATCGTTACATGGAGTCCTTCTTTGGGGAATCCCCCATGACTCCCGTCCGGAGCGCCGCTCAACCCGCCGTAGATGTCCGGGAGACCGAAGGCGCCTATATACTGGAAGCGGAGCTTCCCGGCTATGACGAGAAGGCCATTGAAGTCCATATGGACGGCGGCGTTTTGACCATCGCGTCGAAGAAAGAAGAGCAGTCCGAAAAGAAGGGGGAGAAATTTATCATCCGGGAACGCCGGAGCGCCTCCTTCAGCCGTTCTTTCAAGCTGCCCGAGAATGCCGACCTGGATGCCATTTCCGCCAACTTCAACAACGGTCTCCTCTGCCTGGAGATTAAGAAACGGACGGAAACCAAAAAGCGGGTTATTGCAATCGAGAAGAAGTAAATTCCGGAATCTGCGGGCCCCTGGGTATTCCCGAAGGGCCGCATGAAAAAGAGGAATGGCCGGAGCCCCTAAAGAGGTTCCGGCCTTGTTTTTTGCCGTACAGATATTCCCGGACTATCCCGGTTTTTTCAGAATCTGACATTTTGAAAAAACCTCGAATTTCTGAAAACTTCAGTTTCAAGAGGTTCCCTTTACCTTTTTAGAGGCCCAGTGTCCGGCCTACCAGGATTACCTTGATCCGGCCCGGAGGATTACAGCGCCTGGTGGTAACAATGTAGTTGCAAATCGAATCCGCCGAAAGGCAGTCGGCGCAGCTTCCGGTTTCGTTGCAAGGGGTCTTTAGAGCGGCAAAACGCTGTACGTTCAGGGGTGATGCGATAGTCCGGGCCCGGGCCATCGCATCGGCGGCGGTTTTTACCACCTTATTTATGCCCGCCATCACGATTACCTGCCTGGGACCGAAGATCATGGCCGCCGCCCGGTTGCCGTTTCCGTCTATATTCACCAGCTGGCCGTCTTCGCTTATGGCATTGGCGCCGCAGAGGAAGGTATCGCAGAGCAGGGCCTGCCGCATCAGTTCGATCCGTTCCTCCCTGGATGCAGCCTTGTCCCGGTCGATAAGCCTGTTTCCCCGTTCTTCCAGCAGCTTCTGCAGTTCCAGGCCGTCTACGGTTAAGGAGCCGCCCCAGGAAACTACATGCTCCCGGGGAATTAAGGCCAGCGCCTTTTCCACCGCCGCCGCGGTCTCATCAAAATACCACGCTTCAAAACGCCGGTTTTCCAGGGCCCTTACCACCCGGGGGCCCAGTTTGCTGTTCCGCAGGGTTATGGGACTTGTATCCATAACTCCTCCTTAACCTTGATATAAAAGGGGCGGTGCAAAAACGCCTGTTTTGAACCGCCCCCAAAGGCTGCGCTCATTCGCCCAGGTAGGCCCTGCGGATACCGTCATCCTTGAGCAGCGCCGAACCGGTGTCCTGCATGGTGATAACTCCCGTCTCAAGCACATAGGCATAATCGGCAATTTCCAGGGCGGCGTGGGCGTTCTGTTCTATCAGGAGGATCGTCGTACCGTTCCGGTTTATCTCTCCGATGATATCGAAGATCATCTTGGAAACCAGAGGGGCGAGCCCCAGGGAGGGCTCGTCCAGCATGAGCAGTTTGGGCGAGGTCATAAGGCCCCGGGCCGCAGCGAGCATCTGCTGTTCCCCGCCGCTCAGGGTTCCCGCATGCTGGCGCATCCGTTCCCTCAGCCGGGGGAAAAGATCGAAGCAGCGCTCCCGGGATTTTTTTATTTCTCCGCCGTCTTTAATGGCATAGGCTCCAAGTTTGAGGTTCTCATCCACCGTCAGGTTGGGGAAAATGCGGCGGCCTTCGGGGATAAGCACCAGGCCCATGGAGACGATGTCCTTGGTATCCCTGCCGGTGATGTCTTCGCCGTCCCAGAGTATCCTTCCCGATGAGGATTTGACCAGACCCACGATGGTATTCAGCATCGTGCTTTTCCCCGCGCCGTTTGCTCCAATGAGGGTTACAATCTTTCCATCCGCCACTTCCAGGTCTATGCCCTGGAGGGCGTGGATGCCGCCGTAGTATACCGAGAGGGCTTCAAGCTTAAGCACCGGCGTCTCCCCTGGTGTCCACCCCCAGATAGGCTTCGATTACCTTCTGGTTTTTCTGAATCTCCGCGGGACTTCCCTCGGCAATGGTAATGCCGTAATCCAGCACATAGAGCCTGGTACAGATACCCATCACCACCTGCATGTGATGTTCGATAAGGAAAACCGAAATTCTAAACTTGTCCCGTATCCCCACGATGAAATCCATCAACTCCTGGGATTCCTGAGGATTCATTCCCGCGGCGGGTTCGTCCAGGAGGAGCAGCTTGGGCTCCGTGGCCAGGGCGCGGACTATTTCCAGGCGCCGCTGTTTTCCATAGGGGAGCGAAACGGCATTGTCACCGGCGTTTTCCAAAAGCCCCACCGAAGCCAGCAGTTCTCTGGAAAATTCCCGGACCTTCCTTTCTTTTTTAAGGTAACCCGGAAGGTGAAGCACCGATTCGGCCAGGGCCGGCCGTTCCCGGAGATTGCAGGCTACCAGGAGATTCTCCAGCACCGTCATCTCGTGAAAGAGCCGTATATTCTGGAATGTTCTGGCTATGCCCGCCCTGGTGATCACATGGGGCTGCTTTCCGGTAATGTTCCGCCCGTCCAGCGTTATGCTTCCCCGGGTAGGGGTATACACGCCGGTAATTATGTTGAAGACCGTCGTTTTTCCCGCGCCGTTGGGGCCGATGAGGCCCACAATCTCCCCATCCTTCACGGCGATGGAAAAACCGGACACCGCGGTAAGGCCCCCGAACTGCATGGTTACCTGGTTAGTTTGGAGCATCAGCGTTTCTCCCCGGAACGGCCCTTTCCCCCGGCGAAACATCCCCTCAGCCGGGGGAGGACCGAGTTAAAAAGCCAATCCCAGGCAAATTCCTGTTTCCCCATAAGTCCCTGCTGGCGGTAGATCACCACCAGAAGAAGGAGGATGCTGAAAACCACCATCCGCAGTCCCGGAAGTCCCTGGGTTTGAAAAAAGATAAAGTTGAGGGATCCGTCCAGAAAACGGAGGGCCTCCATGGCGATGGTTACGATGATTGCCGCAATGGCCGAACCGGTGATGCTGCCTATGCCGCCCAGTACTACGATAAGCAGAATGTTGTAAGTCAGGTTGAAGGTAAACATCTTGGGATCGATAGTAGTCATCAGGTGCCCCAAAAGGGCGCCCCCCGCTCCGGCTATAAAGCTGGAGATGGTAAAGCTGATGATCTTGATCCTGGCCACGTGGATACCCATGGCCTGGGCGGCGATTTCGTTGTCCCTCACCGCCCGGCAGGCCCGGCCAAAGGCGGAGCGGATCAGGGCGGTCATAAAAATCGCCGTCAGAATCACCGTCCCCCATATCATAAAGGTCGTGGAAAATTTGGGGAGCCCCTTAAGGCCCAGGGCGCCGTTGGTAACCGGCTGCAAGTTGGTGATCACCACCCGGATAATTTCGGAAAAGCCCAGCGTTGCGATGGCCAGGTAATCGTCCCGCAGCCGTAGCACCGGGGCGCCCACCAGAAAACCCGCCAGCGCCGCCGCGGCGCCCGCCATAATCAGGGCGGGGATAAAGGGAAGTTCCACCTTCGCCAGAATGGGAACGATGGGGGTCATAAAGAAGTTCAGTTCCTTCTGGGCGGGACTCATGGTCAGGAGGGCGCTTACATAGGCGCCGATGGCCATGAAGCCCGCATGTCCCAGGGAGAAAAGGCCGGTAAAGCCGTTTATCAGATTGAGGGACAAAGCCAGGATGACGTAGATTCCGCAGAGATTGAAGATCCGCAGGGAGAAAGAACTGAAAAGGGCGTTAGCCAGCGCAATAAACCCCAGGATGGCCAGGACCGCGGCGGCGTTACAGATACGAAGCTTCCGTTTTTCCAGGATCACGCTACACCTTCTCTATCTGATTTTTCCCCAAAAGACCCGAAGGCTTTAAGAGGAGCACCAGGATAAGCAGCACAAAGGCAAAGGCGTCCCGGTATCCCGTCAGGGTGGGCAGAAAGGCTATTATCATAATTTCGATAAATCCCAGAAGCAGCCCCCCCAGGACCGCGCCGCCTATATTGCCTATGCCCCCGATGACGGCGGCGATAAAACACTTGAGTCCCGGAATCATCCCCATGGTGGGGTTAAGCTGAGGATACTTAACCGCCCACATGACCCCTCCAATGGCGGCCAACACCGATCCGGTTCCGAAGGTAAAGGAAACAATCTGATTTACATCAATCGCCATAAGCCGCGCCGCGGCAAGGTCCGTAGAGACCGCCCGCATGGCCATGCCGGTTTTGGTTTTATGTACGATAATTAAAAGCGCCGCCAGCAGCGCCGCCGTAAGGACGGGAATAAAGAGGCTGATGCTCATCGCCGATACGGAACCAAGATGCACCACCTGGTTAAACATCACCGGTACGGGGAAACCCTTGGGCCGTCCGCCGAAGATAACGGTGGCAAGATTCTCGATAAGAAAGGAAGCGCCGATGGCGCTGATCATGATGGAAATTCTCGGCGATTCCCGCAGGGGCCGGTAGGCAACCCGTTCCAGGGCGACGCCGAAGATGCCCGTAAGCCCGAAGGCCACTATAAAACCCACCCACCAGGGCATAATCACCAGGGTGATGCAGTAAAAGGCGACATAGCCCCCCAGCATAAACACGTCCCCGTGGGCAAAGTTTATCAGCCTGAGAATGCCGTATACCATGGTATAGCCGATGGCGATTAAGGCATAGAGACTGCCCAGGGACAGGGCGTTGGAAAGATGCTGCAGAAAAAGATCTAAGGTCATGCATCAACAGCGCCGGATAATCCGGCGGAAGGCAGGCTGCCGTCTCCGCCGGATTGTAACGCCTACTCCTTAGGGATTGACTATGGTCTTGTAAACAAACTTGCCGCCCTCAACGCCCTTAATAAAGGCGCTCTTGGTGGCGTCCCCGTTAGCGTCCAGGGAGGTAGTTCCCGTGGCCCCGATGAACCCTTTGGTCTGGGCTATGGCGTCCCGGATCCTGGCCGGCTCGATGGAATTGGCCCGCTTAATGGCATCCAGGGCGACAAGGTAACCGTCATAACCCAGGGCGGTAACCGCGGCGGGTTCCTTGTTGTACCGGGAACGGTATTCCTTGAGGAAGGTTTCCGCCGCCGGGGTGGTGGCCACTTCGGAAGCGAAGAAGGTGGAAAAAACCGCCCCCTCTACCCGTTCCTGGCCCACGTCGATAAACTCGGGGGTCTCCCAGGTATCGCCGCCGATGATGGGAGTGCCGATTCCCAGTTCCCGGGCCTGCTTGATAACCAGGGCCGACTCGGTATAGTTGCCGGGGGCAAAGATAACGTCCGGATTAAGCGAGCGGATGGCGGTAAGCTGGGCGCTGAAATCCTGATCCCCCGTATTGTAGTTAACGGTGGTCAGGATGCTGTTCCCGTTTCCCGTCAGGGACTTAAAATGATCGGCGAAGAATTTCGCCAGGCCCACGGAATAATCGTTGGAAACTTCCTGGACAATGACGGCGGTTTTAGCCTTAAGGTCATTGTAGGCATA
This sequence comes from Treponema sp., assembly GCA_031276965.1. GTDB lineage: Bacteria > Spirochaetota > Spirochaetia > Treponematales > Breznakiellaceae > JAISMC01. Next base: position 2,632 of record JAISMC010000058.1, on the reverse strand, counting down.
GTTGGCCATCACCGTTCCCTGGAAGGGGTCGATAAAGCAAACCCGGAAGTAGTAGTCGTTCCCCAGGGTCACCAACTGGTTGGTGCAGGAAAGGCCGATCACGGGGATCTTTGCGTCCTTGGCAACCTCGCCCCCGGCAATGGCCAGGGAGGAGCCCCAGGAGCCGAGGATGACCTTCACCTTGTCCAGGTCGATGAGCCGCTGAACCGCGTTGGCCGCCTCAACCTTGTCGGACTTGTTGTCCGCAATGGCCAGCTCCACCTTGTAGGTCTTTCCGGCCACCTCCACCGTGGGGAACAGCTCGTTGGCCAGGCGGATGCCCTCAACCTCCATGGCTCCCCCCGCGGCGTTTGCCCCGGTCATGGGCTCAAAGACCCCGATTTTGATCACATCCCCGGCAGCTTCGGCCTGTTTGCCCCCTCCGGCAAACACCGGCAGGGCGGCAAGGGCCATGAGCAGCACAAGGCCAATCACTTTTGTAGCGCTTTTCATACATTTCCTCCATGTACTATAGAAATAAAAGAATACCCGGATATTATGGAGTATTTAAGGCCGGCATTGCAAGGCGATAAACTCCAAATATGCTTTTATCGCCCGGCGGGTGGAGTCAAAGGCTATGTCGTCAAAGTTTATTTCCCCGGGCTTGACAAAAAGTATCCCCGCAATTTCCTCCGCGTCCAGGGTCAGGTCCGCAATCCCCAGGCCCGGGGCTTCGACGGCAAAGAACAGGTCGCAGGTGTTGTAGTCAATGTTCCTGAAGGGATACACATTGGGAAAGGAGGCGAAGAGGACGCAGTTTGGCCCCGGATCCCAGCTCAGCTCCTCCCGGCACTCCCGGCGCAGCCCGTCAATGGCGCCCTCCCCGGGGTTCACGAAGCCCCCGGGCAGGCCCAGCTTCCCCCTGGCGGGCTCCTTGTTTCTGGCCACCAGCAGGATTTCCTCCCCCGTGCGGACAACGACGCCCGTGGCCGCGGCGGTGTTGTGGTAGTAGAGAAAGCCGCAGTCCGGGCAGCGGAACAGATTGCGCTGCTCAAACCGGATATTTTGGGAGCCGCAGGAGGGGCAGTATCGGAACATGGGCCAACCTCGTTGAATCGAATTTTTCTTTATTATATAGTAATAACCATGGTTAGTGAATGTGCTATCACGGTGCGGACCTATGAGTGTGACAGCTACGGTCATGTGAACAACGCCAACTATCTGAACTACCTGGAGTATGCCCGGTACCAGCTGCTCAAGGATGTGGGCTTTGACTATCCCGCGGCCATACGGGCAGGCTACGGGGTCTATGTGGCAAGGATCGCCATTGAATACAAAAAGCCCGCCCTGGCGGAGGATGAACTGTTGATCCGCTCCTGGCCGGTCAAGAAGGGCGCGGTAAGCGGCGTCATCGCCCAGCGCATACTCCGGGGGGAGGATCTTATCGCCGAAGCGGAGGTCACCTGGGCCTTTGTGGACTCCCGGGGCGTCCCGGTCAAGGTCCCTCCGGAATGGGACAAGCCGGGCTTGAAACCGGATCCTGCAGCGCAGGGGACAACTCCACGCCGCTGACAGAACCTTATGCGGAATCCGGCAGAATTTTGCGAAAAACATCAAAAAGCGCTTGACAAATATGGCTATAATGGCTAATATTAGAATCATGATTACTGTGGGTGTTAAAAATTTAAAGGATCAGCTTTCTCTGTATTTACAATATGTCAAAAATGGTGAAAAAGTCATTATCACTGAACATAATAAAATAATTGCTGAATTATCGGTTCCGGCAAAAAGAGATGCTATATCAACATTTGAACAAAAATTAATTCAATTAAATATGGAAGGAAAAGTAATACTTGCAAAAAGGAATATTTCATTGGTCAAAAAGCCAAAAATAACCGAAAAACTGGATTATGAATCGATTCTTAATGAAATAAGATCGGATAGGATATGACCGCATATTTTGACTCATCAGTTCTTTTGGCAATATTGTTTAATGAGGAACGGCAGGACGAAGCATATTCATATTGGTTAAATGCATCAACAAAAGTTAGTTCAATATTATTAAAAATTGAAACTATAATATCATTACGAAGGCTGTATGAACTTAATAAACAAAGACTGGATAGTAGTTGGTTGGGAAAAAAGACAAAAGAATTAGATGAATATTTGGATGAAGTGAATTATCGAATTATTGACGAAGAAATAGAACGCTCCATATATCTAAAGAAGGAATTGTCAAAATGCCGTTCTTTAGATGCAATACATATAGCTACTGCTTTAATGTATAGAGAAAATACTAATGAGAATATACAATTATACAATTTTGATAATGCTATGCATGAACTTGCAGTACATTATAAATTTGAAACAAATAAAATGTAAATGCGCCCATAGTAAAAAATCGCTGTAAGCTACATTGCCGTTACCGCGCCGTAAAGGCCTCCTCCGCCAGGGCCCTGGCAAAGCTGCTGAGGTCTTTGGCAGAATTGCCGGGCAGGGGAATGGACCGCCGCCAGACCGAGCTTCCCTTGCCGCCGTCGTATAGCTCGCAGTTGACGGTCCAGCCGCCTTCGCTTTTCCGGTCCTTTATTTCCAGGGTCAAGGTGAAGCGGGCCGGGTTTGCGCCGCCGGCCCTTATGCCGGTTTCCTGGAT
>JAISMC010000189.1 GCA_031276965.1 Treponema sp. | reverse complement strand
TACCGTATAGGTTCCGTCAAAATAGAGTTCCTCTTTATCCGCGTTCACAAGAGTTGCGTTGAAGCTTCCATCGTCAAAGAACGAGATACTGTCCCCGTGATTATCCGCCCAAGTTCCGTAGAGGGGCACCGGTTCGGTACATGCGGCAAACAGCAAAACGGCCAGAGCCGCCAGACTGAAGAGGACCGGAAAATTTGCGCCCCGGTGTTTTTGGGGGAGGCATTGATTTGCCTGTTGTATGCTGCAGTTCACGCTATTTGTTTCCTTCTTTCCAGTCAACCGCTGTCTCCGGGAAGCCATCAGGCTGAACATAATAAACCCCGCCCCCGGCGGCGCCGCCCTTGATCGTAATTCCGTCATACTTGACCGTTCCCACGTACATACCGGAGGCGTGTATGGTTCCCTCCATGTCCCCTTTCCGATTCATATCGGCCTTGGTATCTGATTCGCCGTCCAGTATAAAATAAGGCCCCAGAGCACTGTTCCCATTGATATAAAAATCAGCATAGCCCGTATATGTCAGATCAATATAGGCCCCCAAACCGTCCATCTTCGGAACGTAATCAACAGTGCCAGCGATATATCCAGTTTCATGTTCGTCCTCAAGCTGAGTGCTGATGTTCGAGCTATCTTTATTCGTCAGCTTTCCAAGGGAACTTTTCATGGTCTTGTTGTATTCCAGGAAAAATCGTCCGGGGGTCAGGGCGCCATAGCCTTCTTTGACGTCCGAATAGTATTTCCCCTGGTACAGGGTGTTAAGGGAAAGGACCCGGTAATAGTAATAGGTACCAACTTGGGCGGTACTGTTTTCATCGTACCAGGTAAACTGTCCGCCGGATTCTTCCGAGGCAAGAATGGGGTTGTCGGTAACCGGCCGGCCCGGATCATTGGGATCGGTGGAACGGTACACATGGTAGGCGTGGGGGGTTTCATCATCGGGTTTTTTCCAGGTGATTTTTACCGGGTAAACTCCTTTGGAGTTGGGGTTCTTGCCGGCAAAATAGGCCGCCCGGCTGGCATTCAGAATGACCGCCGCTTTGGGCGGCGGGGCAAAGGGCGCTCCCGGCTCACTCACAGCGCCGCCATTCACCGTTTCCATACGGTAGAACGGATACGAATCCACCACACCGCCATGAATGTACCCATCCCCCTCAACGACGGCGGAGGAGGCGTGGGTATGAACCAGGGTAGTAAAAGAGCCGCCGGAACTGGTATCCCCATAAATGTTATAGGAATACAAAGCCTGCTCCGCGGCCGTGCCCAGGGCGGGGTACCACTGAATGGAGATGGTCCCGTCCACGGCTTTTAGCGCCTCCGCGACTGCGGGCGGACCGAGGACAAATGCTTCCACCGAAGAGGAAAAGGCGCTTTTGATGGCCCTGCCGTCTTCTTCGTTTATTGCCTGGATTTGATAGTAATAATACACTTGGGGTTTTAGCCCTTGCGTATCGGTCCACGAGGTTCCGCCGGTATTCCCCGTCAGCCTGGTCAAGGAGGATTCCACAGAACTGTAACGGTACACCGCATAGTAGTCCGCATCATCCACCGGGTCCCACCGAATCGTAATTTCGCCGGCGCTGTTGCCCCGGCCTGAATCCGGGGGCAGTTCGACGTTTTCCGGCGGCTCAGGGGCGCCTTCCATCAGACTAAAGCCCATGGCCGGGCCGCTGGAAACACTGAGCAGGCCGGAATCTGTTTCCGCCGCCACCGAATAGTAAAATTCCACGCCCTGCTCATCTTTGTTGGTGATTACGTTTACATACCGGGGACCATAGACCCGGGCAAGCTGGTAGGGAAAGGCGTCGTTCTCGGAAGCGGCACGGTACACCCTATAGGCCGCCGCCCCGGCAACCTGTTCCCATTCCAGCCTGACTTCCCCGGTAAAATCACCCCAACTGGCTTTGACTTTCCGGGGCGGGGCAAAAAGGACACCCCACCGGGCCTCCGTCGCTTCACTGGCCTCCAACTCGGCCCCTACATTTTCCGCCCGGACCCGGTAATAATACCGGCTTGAGTATTCAGGGGACTTGTACACCGGGTTGTCGAGGATTTTATCGGTGTAAGAAAGGCCGTACACAAAGGGCGCCCGAATATCAAAATCTTCCTCCGCCGGCGGAGGATAGATAACTTCTCCGAAGCCGTTCGTAACCGATGCCACCACCGCCCGCTCCACCACATAGGAAGCGGCCCCCTCGACGCTGGTCCAGCTCAGACGGATGGAATTGGGGGACCTCGCGGTCTCCACAAAAAGCTGGGCCGGAGGCGGCAATTCCGTGATAACCACTTCTTTAGGAGGATTAACCAGCCGCTCCAGGGAACCTTCCCGGGACGCTTCAATGTCTTTGGGTATTTTCTCCTGGAACAGATCCGCATAGGCCCCCGCCAGCAGGGGAAGGATCAGAAACGCAACATAGTTCGCCCTTGTTTTTTTCATGGGGTCCTCCTATTGCCAGCCGTTGGCGGCGGTCCAATTGTCAAAACCGTCGCAGTTTTGCCCGGTCGTACCGCTAAAGGTAAAGGGCTTGGAGATATACTTCCGGTCAACAGAAACAGTTGTGCCGTTAAAAGTTACCGAATAGCTGCCGCTGTCACTGGTGAGGCTGCTAATGGTAACGGAACCGTTGTACACCAGCCCGGGAACATCTGTGGCGTTAAAGCTGAGGATAAGGGTATTGTTGTAACTTTTAATAGAACTCCCAACAAAGGGTATCTTAGTTGTAACAACTTTTATAGTGCCACCTATGGTCAAAAAGAAGGGTTTGTTTCCAGTTAGATCAACATTGTTATCCTTATCACCTATGATAGCAGTGCTATAGCTTCTTCCCGCCAACGCGGTCCCGATAGCCAAAGAGGTAAGCCCCGCAAATTCCGTGGCGGTGATGGGCCGGGCGCCCCACTTGACATACCCACTTTCCGCGCCGGTTAAACCGGGGTCAGGCGGCGGCGGGCTGTAGATTTTTCCGCCGTAATCGACATAGGTCCGTATCCGGTAGTAATGGCGGTAATCCCGCAGCACGTTGAGAAGGCCGTTGATATTATGGACATTTTCGGTGTAATCAGCCGGGTCTGCGGCATCTATGGGAATCTCTTTGATGGTCTTCCATGCCCTGCCGGAACTTTGATCCCGAACCTGAATGGCATACCCGTGAATGCCCCGGTCTTTCCGCTCCGAATCCGAGCTGTCCACTCCGGCGGCATAGAATTTCACGGTTTCGTACGGGCCGTCTGCATCACTCTGCGCTATTCGGGAAGCGGACACCATGGTTGGCCGGGGAAGCACGTACCCGGCGATCTTCCGTTCCGCAGGAAAATCGTTGTCCATGGCGATACGGCTGCGGTCAATAAACCGGGCGTTTTCACCGGGCTCAGAGATTTTTCCGTTGGCGATTATCCCCACGGCATATTCATAGACCGTTCCGTCCACAGGACCGCCGGACACGCCATACGTGTCTTCATAAAACAGGTTGCTGAGGGGAGAACTGGTCAACGTGTCCCAATCGCCCGAATAGGTCTGGGCCCGGCGGAAAACCTTGTAGGCTATTGCGCCATCAATACCTTCCGGCTTGACCCAACTGACTTTTATCCCGATGTTGGCCGTTTCGTCGTCGTCGCCCGCACCGCTGAATGTCCCCTTGGTGGCTTTTACGTCAACCACGAAGCCCAGGGCCCGGCCGGTTTTTGCCAGCGGGGCCATGGAAGTTCCCAAATAGGTTATTCCGCCCACCACACAGGATTTGTCGGACCTGATGGAGGGCCGGTTGTTTTCGGAAAGGACGGGTACCACATAATAGGTGTAGGGATAACCCCAGGGAATATCGTTCTGCTGTGCCGCATAAACGCCAAAGGCGTCTTTTTTGTCCGCGTAGCCGTTATCGTTCAGGGCCTTGTCTGTCAGGGTGTATACGCCACCGGAGCAGCCAAGTTCCGCGGCAAAATCAACGGCGCTGTCCGATTTAACCCCTTCAACAATGGAGACATCCTTACCCGTAAGGCTCTTGTCGCCGGCATCCACATAATAGAGGGTTTCGCCGCCGCCCGGAAGCTCCGCGTTAATCGGCCCCTGCTGCCGGACCACGTAATACCCCGCCGCATCACTTACCTCCTGCCAGGTAAGGGTGATACGGTCCGTGAAGGTATTTTCCGTTGCCGTAAGGGTTCCCATTATTTCCGCGGGGCCGAAGAGCCGGGCATTGCTTATCACATTGGATACGGTTTTAATGTCCCCGCCGCCGTCGGCAATTTTGCGGGCCTCGTTCAATGCCTCCAACTTGATGTCCATGAGCTTTCCCGCTTTGGCGGCATCCAGCGCACCGCCGCCAAAGGGCTTAAATCCGTAGACATAGTTCCCCGCGGACTGGGAAAGGCTTGTGGCGGGAATAAGGGCGGAGGGGATATAGTTTGAATCGCTTGAATACTTGTACAGGACCCGGTACGTATCCGCCTTTTGAACCGGGGCCCAGGTCAGGGTGATCGTATCGTAGGAAAGGGAATTGGCTTTAAGTTCAAGCGCCGGTGTACCCAGGGTTTTCATCTCCGGGGTA
>JAISMC010000180.1 GCA_031276965.1 Treponema sp. | reverse complement strand
GAAAAAACGGGACCACGCTTGCCACAAGCCCCGTAAACATGGCCGCTATGGCCGCATAGGTTGTTGTGCGGTACTCCCCCGCATATTCAAGCACTTTCTTGAACAATTTTGCTTCCTCTAACAATTTGGCCCGGCTTCGCCGTTTGCAATGTTGTCATAAACCGCTCCTTCCTGATTTTCAGGTTTTTATCTGCAATGGCGGGGTACGCCCGTTCCATGTCAGACCGATACAAAAATGTGACTTGCCGATTCCCGGTTTAGGGCGATTCGGGAATTTTTTACCGCAACGCCTCCCTTAACCTTGGCACATTGGCTTTTTGTGTTTCCAGAAATGTTATGAGCGGCGTAAAACAACAGTTTTGTTGCGCCTGTTTCTTCCGCTATCGCATCCGCCATTTTTTCGTTGGAAAGCTCAATGTGAAAAACCACAGGGATTTTTTCCGCTTTAATCTTATTAGAGTTGTTCAATAACTTTAGTTATTGAACAACTTCCGCTTAAAATATTGATGTATACGGCTCTTGTACCGCCCATGCTCTGGAGGCTTTTTTATGGCCGGATGTCCACAAAAAGACCTCCCCTGTTTCAAGGAAAACCAGGTTGCGCATCGTATGCTGTATAAGGGCGGGGTCTATGAACACCCCGTGGTGCCTCCACAGGTGTCGCATTTCATGCAGGTGCCATTTCTTATTAAAGTGAAAGACCCGCAGGCGGGGCAGGGATCGCCTTCGTAGCCTTTGATCCGTGCCTGAGCGATTTTGACCATTTCGTCTTCGGGACGGCTGGTTTTGGCCTGCGGGACCTGGCGGCCCTTCGGGACGGCTGTAGTTTTTGCCGTGCCGCCTGAATCTGGTACGCCGTGTCCGTGAGGCCTGAAGCCGGCGCTGTGTTTTTCCGGGGCATCGCTTTTTGTTCCCGTGGCCAGCAGATCCTCGGGCTTTATCTGCCCCAGCTCGGTCCGCTTCAAATAACTGATAGCCAAATCCCGGAAGATATAATCAATGACGCTGGTGGCCATCTTTACATAGTCGTGGCCCTGGACGGTACCGTTGGGTTCAAAACGGCTAAAGGTAAAGGCGTCCACATATTCCTCCAGGGGGACCCCGTACTGGAGCCCCAGGGAAACGGCGATGGCAAAGCTGTTAAGCAGGCTTCTAAAGGCGGCGCCTTCTTTGTGCATATCAAGAAAGATTTCCCCAAGTTTTCCGTTTTCATATTCGCCGGTACGGATAAAGATCGAGTGGCCTCCGATCTTCGCCTTCTGGGTATAGCCTATCCGGCGGTTGGGCAGGGGCCGCCGGAATCCCCGGATATCGGGCCGGTCCTGCCGGACCGGAACATCTATGTCCCTGGCAGCCCGCAGGATAGTATCCGCCAGGGGATCTGTTCCAGGGGCAAAGGAGGAAAGGGGCTGGGATAGTTTGGAACCGTCCCGGTAAAGGGCAACCGCTTTCAGGGCGCTCTTCCAGGACTGCATATAGGCGCCCTTTACATCTTCATAATCGGCGCCGTTGGGCATGTTGATGGTCTTGGAGATAGCCCCCGAAATGAAGGGTTGTACCGCCGCCATCATACTGATATGAGCGGTCCATGCAATGGACCGGCGGCCGTTCTTTCCCGAAGGGGTGGCGGTATCAAAAACCGGAAGATGCTCCTTCTTTAAGAAGGGGGCCCCCTCAAGGCCCATGGCGCCGCAGGCGTAAAGTTCGGCGGCTTCGATTTCGCCGCTGGTAAAACCAAGATGCTTCAGCAGATTGAAGCCCGGCAGAGACCAGGTAGTCTCGGGAACTTTGAGAGTCTCTTCCACAAACGGTTTCCCCAGAATCCAGGGGTTAAAAACTCCCTCCAGATTGAGACTGGTCTTAACCGCTTCTTCCGCCGCAGCAAGGGCTTCTTCGGTAAAGCCCTTGGCTTTCAGCGCCCCGGTGTTGACGGGATTAAGATCGGCGCTTCCCGCAAAGGTCTTCCATCCTGTGGCATAGGCGGTGATCGCCTTGATTTCCTCCGGGGTATATCCCAGATTTTCCAGGGCCGGCGGCACCGATTGGTTGATAATCTTGAAATAGCCCCCGCCGGCTAATTTTTTGAATTTGACCAGCGCAAAGTCGGGCTCCACCCCGGTGGTGTCGCAGTCCATCAAAAGGCCGATGGTTCCCGTAGGGGCGATGGCGCTTACCTGGGCGTTCCGGTAACCATGGGCGTTTCCCAGTTCCAAAGCCCGGTCCCAGGAGGCCTTGGCGGCCTCCAGCAGATAAGCGGGACAGAAGGCAGGGTTGATTCCCCCGGGAGGGGTGTGGATCTTTTCATATTCCGCTGCGGGAACATTGTAACAGGCCCGCCGGTGGTTGCGGATAACCCGGAGCATGTGCTGTTTGTTCTTTTCGTAGTGCAGGAAGGGGCCCATCTCCGCCGCCAGCCGGGCGGACTGGGCGTAGGCTTCCCCGGAGAGAATTCCCGAAAGGGCCCCCGCCACGGCCCGGCCCTCGTCGGAATCGTAGGCCAACCCCATCACCATAAGGAGGCTTCCCAGGTTTGCGTAACCCAGTCCCAGGGTCCGGTATTCGTAGGAAAGCTGGGCAATCCGGGGGGAGGGGAACTGGGCCATCACCACGGAGATTTCCAGAATGGTGGTCCAGATCCTTATGGCATGAAGGCATGCCTCAACGTTGAAAGTTTTCGTTTCCCGGTCGTAGAGCGCCGCCAGATTGATAGAAGCCAGATTACAGGCCGTATCATCCAGGAACATATATTCCGAGCAGGGATTGGAAGCCCGGATCTCTCCCCCCTCGGGACAGGTATGCCAGTCATTGATGGTAGTGTGATACTGAAGCCCCGGGTCGGCGCACTGCCAGGCGGAGCGGGCTATCCTGGTCCAGAGGTCCCGGGCTTTGACGGTCCTTTCCTTCCTGTTCTCTATTCTGTTGGTGAGGATCCATTCCCCGCCGTCCAGAACGGCCTGCATAAAATCATCACTTACCCGGAGGCTGTTGTTGGAGGACTGGCCCGATATGGTCTTGTAGGCCTCGTCGTCCCAGGCTGTGGTAAAGACCGCCGGGTTTACCTCTCCGTCTCCGTGTTCCAGCCGCCTGAGAAGCTGGTAGAGATAGGCCGGGGGGATCTTGTCCCCCAGGGCGCTTCGAAGGACCCCCGCCAGTTCGTGGTTTTTTTCGGCGTTGAATTTATCCGCATCGGGACCGCGGAAGTTTGTCAGGGCTTTTTTGATCGCCTCCAGATGCTTTTTGACGATGGCGGAACCCGTTACCATGGAGGCTACCTTGTGTTCTTCTTCGGCCTTCCAGTCGATGTACTTTTCCACGTCGGGATGATCCGCATCCAGAGTTACCATCTTCGCTGCCCGCCGGGTGGTACCGCCGGATTTTATCGCCGAAGCGGACCGGTCCCCGATTTTAAGAAAAGAGAGAAGCCCCGATGAAACTCCGCCCCCGGAGAGTTTTTCGTTGGCTGCCCGGAGACGGGAAAAGTTGGACCCCGTGCCGGAGCCGTACTTAAAAAGCCGGGCCTCCCGGGTAACCAGATCCATGATTCCCCCTTCATTTACCAGATCGTCCTCCACGGAGAGGATAAAGCAGGCGTGGGGCTGGGGCCGCTTGTAGGCGCTGCCGGATTTTTTCAGCATTCCCTCGGCGGGGTCAAAGTAGTAATGTCCCTGAGCGGGACCGTCTATGCCGTAGACCGCATAAAGGCCGGTATTGAACCACTGGGGACTATTGGGGGCAGCCATCTGACAGGCCAGCATATGGCAGGTTTCATCATAAAAGGCCCGCTGATCCTCTTCGGTGTCAAAATAATGGTTCCGCCGGCCCCAATCCATCCAGGTATAGGCCAGCCGGTGGAAAACCTGGCGGGCATCGTGTTCCGCTCCGTCTTCGGGCAGGGTCTCTCCGGGGTCCCTGGCGCGGCCCCGTTTCCCGGTCTCCGTCCCGCCGGAAGGATCGCCGCCGGCATGATCCCTGGGGAGGCCCCATTCCTTCCAGGCGTATATTTTATCCGCAGGCACCCCGGCCTTGCGAAAGTACTTCTGGGCGATAATATCCGCAGCGATTTGGCTCCAAAAGGAAGGAACGATAACCGTTTCTTCCTGAAAAATTGCTTTCCCGCCGGGATTACGAATTTCGCTTTTTCGCTTTTCCCAAACAATCCCTTTATAGGGCCCGGACAGGGGGTCCGTAAATAGACGTTGAATCCTCATCGTCTCTTTCCTTTTTTAATAGAAATAGAGGCTTTCCCAAAACTTCAGTTTTTGGGAAAGCTACCTTAGATTTATATAAAAAAACGGACTTTTGACCGTTTTTTCGGAAGCTTTTCCCGAAACTAACCGGGTTTTGGGAAAAGCTCAATATAATGATTACCATATAGGTAGCGTCGATCTTTTGATAATACCCCATATAAAGGGGCGGATCAAGGCGCTTTCCTGCCGGACCCCGCCGCGGCGCGCTTCGCCAGTATGATCCCGGCAATTTCGGCGAAGCCCTCTCCGCACTCTTTGGAAGCGGCAAAGCCGGGCAGGTTTTTTATAAGTCCGCCGTAACGGCGTATATTCGCCACTCCGCAGGAAAGGGGAAAACGGGCGAACATGGGTTCGTCATTGGGGGAATCCCCCGCAAAGATCACTTCCCGGTCCCCTGCGGGGCCGCTTTTCCAGCCGAAACGGCCGGCAAGAAAATGTTCCGCCATGGAAAGCTTGTCATATTTACCCATCCAGACATTTACATGAATCGATGAGATCTTCGCCATGGCCCCTTCTTCGGCGGCGATGGCCCGGACTCGTTCCGCCGCTTCCAGGGGCAGGACCGGGTCTTCCTCGGCAAAATCCAGGGCCAGATCAAAGAGCCGGGCAAACTGATCCTTGGCGATTCTGAGCCCCGGCACTTCCGCCAGGGCCCGTTCCCTGATCCGCGCCAGCGCCGGATGGCTGTTCCGTATCCCTCCGGGGTGATACTCCGCCTTAAGTACCGGCAGCCTGCCCGTTCCGGCATTTGCCTCCTCCCAGAACGCCAGGGCGCCGTTTTCCCCCACTACGCCGTCCACGGGCCATTCCCGGGCGATAAGATCGCACCAGCCCGCGGGTCTGCCGGTTACGGGAATCACCGCCAGGCCCGCCTCCTTCAGTTTCCACAGCGCTTCGTAAGATGAGGCCAGCAGCTTGCCCTGCCGGGTGATGGTATCGTCAATATCCATAAGGACGAAGCGGACGCCCGCCGCTTCCCCTGCGGTCATTTCGGCGATAGGCCTCACAGGGGATTATCCCTTTTTCGTATAAAGCGGAATGACCAGTAGAGCATGTTCAGGAAGAACCCCATAAAGATGGTCATGCCCCAGGTTCCCGGATGTTCATGGGGATTGGTAAAACGGTAGCTGATATCGTACATCAGCCCCAGGGGTTTGACTAGCACATCCCAGCTGTTCCACCTGAGGTATCTTCCTATATAGATGCCGAAACTTCCGGTGAACAGAAAGACGGTGGACATGATCGTAATATGAGGGGGCTTAAAAAAACGGCTGAGTATTCTTTCGATATCCCACAGGCTTAAAAAGCCGAAGAGCAGTCCGGTCCAGGCAAAGGAAAGAATCAGTAATAAGTCGTACCAGACAGGCATATTTGTTTTAAGCCTTAAATAAAAAAGATCCGTAAGAATGTAGGGCGCATTGGGGAAAAAAAGCAGCCAGCAGATCACCAGGAGGATGGTTTTAATTCGGGATTTGCCGCGAGGGATACATGCCCCGTTCCCCTGAAGCGGGGACCTGAGAACGGCCAAACCGGTCAAGGCCCAGGGGATAAAGGCCAGAAAGAGGTTCCAGTTTAAGAAGAGAAAATTTCTGGAACCAGTATAGAGATACCTGAAAACGGTCATGCAGAAACAGAAAAAGGACAAGGCCGCCAGAAACAGGGCTTCCTCCAGGCGGCGGGCGCCGGGATTCTTATTGAGAGTATGCTTTGTCAGTTTAAACACAGACCTTCACCTGCCGGACTTCGGTCCCGTATATCCCCGCCGCCCATAAGTCCCCATACGACAGCATACTGTATTGAAAGGCCGGGGTCCATCCCCGGCGGCCCGGATCTACAGAATCTGTTCATCAATAGGTTTGCCCCCGGGGACCATGGGGAGGACCATTTCGTTCCGGTCAAGCTGGGCGTCGATGAGGACCGCCCTGCCCCCGGCCATATCCTGCAGGGCCGCATCGAGGGCCCTGGAAAAAGAAGCGTCATCTTCGGCCCGGCAGCCCCTGATGCCGTAGGCTTCGGCCAGTTTTACAAAATCCGGCGGACGGTCCAGGACGGTTTCGGAATACCGTTCTTCGTAGAAAAGATTCTGCCACTGCCGGACCATGCCCAGAACATGGTTGTTGAAGATTACAATAAGCAGAGGAATGCCATAACTGTTAAGGGTGGCCATCTCGGCGCAGTTCATTCTGAAGGAACCGTCTCCGGTAAAAAGTACCACCGGCCGCTTGGGGTTTCCAATCTTGGCGCCCACCGCGGCCCCAAGGCCGAAACCCATGGCACCTAAACCGCCGGAGGTGATAAAAGACCGGGTCCGGGTAAAGGGGTAAAACTGGGCGGTCCACATCTGATGCTGCCCAACGTCGGTTACCACAATGGCGCCGGAACCCAGCCGCCGGGCGGTCTCTTCAATAATAAAGCGGGGATGAAGGGCATTCCTGCGGACCGCATGATGATGGGTCCTGGGGATCTCCTTTTTCCATTTTTCAATTTCTCCGTTCCATTCGGTTTCGATCTTTTGGGGAAGCTTTTCCAGGATTCCGGCAAGAGTCTTTTTTACATCCCCCACCACCCAGGCGTCGGTTTGAATATTCTTGTTGATCTCTGCGGGATCGATGTCAAAGTGAAGCACCTTGGCGTCTTTGGCGAATATATCCGCCCTGCTGGTAACCCGGTCGGAGAAACGGGCGCCGATGGCTACCAGCAGATCCGCCTTTTGTACTGCTTTGTTAGAGGCTACCGTACCATGCATGCCGATGAGCCCGGTACAGAGCCGGTGTTCCTTGGGGATCGCTCCGATACCCATAAGGCTTAAAGCGACCGGCGCATTGAGCCGTTCCGCCAGCCGGATAAGCTCGCCGCCGGCGCCGGCGGTGATAACCCCGCCCCCGGCATAGATAATGGGCCGCCTGGCCTTTAACAGCAGTTCCGCCGCCCGGCTTATGTCCGTACCGGTAAAAGTAGTCCGTTCGTTCCGTTCCTCAAGACGCTGGGCCCGGGCGCCCAGAACCGAAGCGCCGGTTTCGGCGCTGACGGCGGCGTCAAAAGAAAGGCCGGCGTTGTTTCTGCCCCGGCCCGTTTTCCGGGGGGTCCCGCCCTGCGGTATCCATTCGCCCAAGTGGGCGGTAATGTCCTTGGGGATGTCGATAAGTACCGGGCCGGGCCGTCCCGACCGGGCCACGATGAAGGCTTCCCGTATCACCTCCGCCAGTTCGTTTACATCTTTGACAATCCAGTTGTGCTTAACAATGGGCATGGTAATGCCGGCGATATCCACCTCCTGAAAACTGTCTTTCCCCAGAAGCGGAACGGTAACGTTCCCGGTGATGGCCACCAGGGGAGACGAATCCATGGCCGCGGCGGCAATCCCCGTAACCAGGTTGGTTGCTCCCGGACCGGAGGTAGCCAGACATACCCCCGTCTTGCCGGTAGAACGGGCGTAGCCGTCGGCGGCGTGGGCGGCGTGCTGCTCATGGCTTACCAGAATGTGTCTGATCCGGTCCTTGTGTTTGAAAAGCTCATCATATATAAATAAAACCGCTCCTCCGGGATAACCAAATATGGTATCCACCTTCTGTTCTATCAGGGCTTCGATGAGGATTCTTGCGCCGGTATACTGCATTGGTTACTCCATAGAAATATATTGCTTGTCCGGAAACTTCAGTTTTCCGTCGAACCGAAGGTTCGCCAACAACCACTTAAAAACAACAAGAAAATATGGATTTTGTCAAAAATCCGTGTTTTCCTGGAAGACTTGTGCCGGACTAAAGTCCGAACAAGTTTATTCGCAATGGGGTCTAATACCCAAGAACCCGCCTTTCGGCGGGGGAGCTTCAGGGCGGGGAGGTTCATTCTCTAAAAATTGCTCCGGTGGAGGCGGAACTTACCTGCCCGGCGTAACGGGCAAGGTAGCCGCTTTTAACTTTTGGCGGCAGGGGCTTCCAGCCCTCCTTCCGCCGGGCCAGTTCGGCTTCACTCAGCTTAACATTGATGGACCTGCCCTCAATGTCGATGGCGATAAGATCCCCCTCCTGCAGGAGACCGATGGGCCCCCCGTCGGCGGCTTCCGGAGATACGTGGCCAATGGCGGCCCCCTTGGTGGCGCCGGAGAAACGGCCGTCGGTTATCAGGGCTACCTTGTCGTCCAAACCCATCCCCGCCAGGGCGCCGGTAGGGCCAAGCATTTCCTTCATTCCCGGGCCGCCCCTGGGTCCCTCATAGCGGATTACAATGACATCTCCGGCTTTGATACGGCTTCCCATGATGGCGTCAAAGGCGGCTTCTTCGGCGTCGAAGATCCGGGCGGGGCCCTCGTGTTTAAGCATGTTGGGGGCCACTGCGCTGCGTTTGACCACACAGCCTTCCGGAGCAAGATTACCCTTGAGGGCCGCCAGACCGCCGGTGGCGGAATAGGGGTTTTCGATGGGCCGGATGATCGCCGGATTCAGATTTTCTGCGCCCTCAAGGGCATGGGCAAGGGAGCCGTAAACCGTCCGGGCCTCAAGATCAATCAGCTTTTTTTTGGCAAGCTCCTTTAGCACCCCCGGAATGCCGCCGGCGGCATGGAGATCTTCTATGGCGGCGGAACCCGCCGGAGCCAGCTTGCAGAGATTGGGAGTTACGGCGCTGATCCTGTTGAGCAGTTCCAGATCCAGCTTGAACCCCGCCTCGTGGGCGACGGCAGGAAGGTGGAGCGCTGTATTGGTGGAACAACCCAAGGCCATGTCCAGAGCCAGGGCATTTTTGAAGGCCGCTTCGGTCATAATCGTTTGGGGACGTATATCCTTCTTTAGGACATCCAGAACGAGGAGGCCGGTTTTTTTTGCAAGCCGCAGCCGTTCCGCCATGACCGCAGGAATAGTACCGTTCCCCGGCAGGGCCATTCCCAAAGCTTCGGTTACACAGTTCATGGAGTTTGCGGTGAACATCCCCGAACAGGAACCGCAGCCGGGGCATGCCGCATCTTCCAGGGCGGCAAGTTCGGCTTTGTCCATCTTACCTGCGCCCACGGCCCCGACCGCTTCAAACATGGTGGTCAGGGTGAGGGCTTTGCCGCCGCGGCGGCCGGCGAGCATGGGTCCCCCGGAGATAAAGATACCGGGAAGATTAAGCCGGGCCGCAGCCATGAGCATCCCCGGTACAATCTTGTCGCAATTGGGGATGTAGATCACCGCATCGAAGCCGTGGGCCATGACCATACATTCGATTGAATCGGCGATCAGCTCCCGGGTAACCAGGGAATAGCGCATCCCTTCGTGGCCCATGGCGATTCCGTCGCATACGCCGATGACCGGAAATTGTACCGGTACGCCTCCGGCCATGCGTACCCCGTCGGCGGCGGCCTTGGCGATGGTATCCAGATGCAGATGCCCCGGAACAATTTCACTTCTGGCTACTGCAATGCCTATAAGGGGCCGGTTGAATTCTTCATCGATAAAACCCATGGCCTTAAAGAGGGAACGGTGAGGCGAACGGGCCGTCCCCTTGTTAACGGAATCACTGCGCATAAACACTCCTTCAAATTAATTGATGCTGTTTCAAAACCTCAAATTTTGAAACCGGCTTAACCGGCAGGCGGCGGACAATAACAAAGCCGCATCTTTTTTACCCCCCGCGCTTTTCCAGGGCCTTCAAGACCGCTTCACCCATTGCCTTAGTACCGGCGATTTTTTCCTGTTTTCCGGCGCCTATGCCGGCAATGTCCCTGGTCCGCAGTCCCGAATCCAGCACGGCATTTACCGCCGCCTCGACGGCAAGGGCTTCTTCCTCAAGGCCGAAGGAATAGCGGAGCATCATCGCCGTTGACAGTATCGCCGCCAGAGGATTGGCGATATCCCGGCCGGCGATGTCCGGGGCCGAACCGTGGATGGGTTCGTAGATCCCCATGATCTTATCTCCCGGTTTTCCGGCGCCGCTGCCCGCAAGGCTTGCCGAGGCAAGCATGCCTATGGAGCCGGTAAGTACCGAAGCCTCATCAGAGAGGATATCCCCAAAGAGATTGGATGTGATGATTACGTCAAATTGTCCCGGGGCGCGGATAAGCTGCATGGCGCAGTTGTCCACATAGAGATAACTTGTTTCGATGGCGGGATACTCTTTAGCAGTCTCCGCGGCGGTTTCCCGCCAGAGCCGGGAGGACTCCAGCACATTGGCCTTGTCCACCACGCAGACTTTTTTCCGGCGTACCGCCGCCGCCGCGTATCCGGTACGGAGGACCCGCTCAATCTCGGCCCTGGAATAGGTCTCGGTGTCAAAGGCGGAAGAGCCGTCCGCGGAACGTCCCCGCGGACCAAAGTAGAGCCCCCCCGTAAGTTCCCGGACAATGAGGATGTCAAAGCCGGGCTTTCCTCCGGAATTTCCCGCGGCGAGGACCTCGTCCTTAAGGGGGCAGGCGTCCCTTAACTGGGGGAGGAGCGCCGCCGGCCTGAGATTGGCGTAGACCCCCAGGCCGGAGCGGAGTTCTAAAAGGGCCCGTTCCGGCCTAAGGCGGCCCGGAAGGGTTTCCCATTTGGGACCCCCCACCGCGCCCAGGAGTACCGCGTCGCACTGCTTTGCCGCCTCCAGGGTTTCTGCGGCAAGGGGTTCTCCAATCTTGTCTATGGCGCAGCCTCCCGCTTCAAGTTCCACATAGTTAAACACATGACCGAATTTATCCCCCGCGGCATCCAGAATTTTTACCGCCTGATCAATAACATCGGGGCCTATGCCGTCTCCGGGAACGAGGGCTATCGAATAGTTCATGGCTTTCTCCTTATTACAGATACGCTTTGAATTTCCGTTCGATATCATCAATCAATTTATACTCAATGGAATCTACCAGGGCGGCGCGGCTTGCATCGATAACGTCTTCGGAAACGCCCACGGTACTCCAGGTATTTACCCCGTCGGTGGATTCAATCAGAACCCGGACCCGTGCGGCGGTAGCGTCCTTGCCGTCTATGACCCGGACCTTGTAATCCGAGAGCCGTACCTTTTCCAGCTCCGGATAAAAACGGGTAAGAGCCCGGCGGAGGGCGCCGTCCAGGGCGTTTACCGGTCCGTCCCCTTCGGAGGCGGCGATTTCGTCCTTGCCGTCCACCAGCACCTTGACCCAGGCGTGGGAACAGGCGATGGTTTCCCCCGTAGGATGTTCGCTCACCACCCGGTAGGCCAGAATGGTAAAGAGGGGCTTAAAGGAATCCGCGCCCTTCCGGTTTCCGGCGCGGTTTCGCAGTTCCCGGCGTACCATCAGTTCAAAGCTGGCATCGGCCCCTTCAAAGGCCCAGCCCTGGGCTTCCAGGCTTTTTAGCTTTTCCGCCAGGGCCGCCGTTATGGGATGATCCCTGGTAACGGCGGGGTCCAGCTTCTTTACCCGTTCCGCAATGGCGGAACGGCCCCCCACTTCACTCATCAGGAAACGCCGGTCATTTCCCACCAGGGCCGGATCCACATGTTCAAAGGAACGGCTGATCTTGAGGATACCATCGGCGTGCATCCCCGCCTTGTGGGCAAAAGCCCGGATTCCTACATAGGGCATGTCGTCGGGGATGGAAACATTGGCCACCTCGGCGATACGGCGGGTTAACTTGGAGATATGCTCCAGCCTTCCCGGAAGCAGGCAGGGGCGGTCCAGCTTCAGCTCGATGCTGGGGATCAGCGCCGCCAGACAGGTGTTGCCGCAGCGTTCGCCAAAGCCCGCCAGGGTTCCCTGGACATGGCCGCATCCGGCCTGCAGCGCCGCTATGGAACAGGCGACGGCCATCCCCGAATCATTGTGGGCGTGAATTCCCAAAAAGGACGTATTCCCGTTTGTCTTACAGCTTTCCTGTACCGCCCTGACTCCGGCCCCTATGGCGCTGGGAAAGGCGCCGCCGTTGGTATCGCAGAGGACGATGCGGTCCGCCCCGGCTTCCAGTGCGGCCTTTACCGTATTCAGCGCATAATCCGGATTGGCCTTCAAGCCGTCAAAAAAATGTTCCGCATCGTAGATCACGATCCGGCCTTCCTGTTTCAGGAAGGCTATGGTCCCGGCGATCATATCAAGGTTTTCCTCAAGGCTGACCCGGATCACTTCGGTAACATGGAGATCC
This sequence comes from Treponema sp., assembly GCA_031276965.1. GTDB lineage: Bacteria > Spirochaetota > Spirochaetia > Treponematales > Breznakiellaceae > JAISMC01. The sequence goes on along the minus strand of JAISMC010000180.1, from coordinate 7,278 downwards.
CAGCTCTTGCCGAAGATCGTTACCCCCGGGGTATTGGCTTCGAGGAGGCTCTGCAGCTGGGGGTCATCCGCTGCCTTTATGCCCTTTTTCCGGGTGGAACCGAAGGCGCAGAGCTGCGCCCGCTGCAGTTTCAGATCTCCGGCGAGGCGGAAGAATTCCATGTCCTTGGGATTGCTCCCCGGGTTTCCCGCCTCAATCCAGGCGATCCCCAACTCGTCCAAAGTTTCCGCCACAGTTATCTTGTCCCGCACGGAAAAGATGATCCCCTCGCCCTGCGCCCCGTCTCTAAGGGTAGTGTCAAGTATCTCCACCACATCGCCCAAGACTGCACTCCTATTTCTTTGCCGAAAGTTCCCACTCCATGGCATTGATCGCCGCAATGTAGGCCTTTATTGATGATTCCACCACATCCGTGGAAAGTCCCCGGCCATTGTAGTGCCGGTCGTCCCAGGCAATCTTCACCATGGTCTCTCCCTGGGAAGCGGATCCGCCGGTAATGGCTCCAATTTCATAGAGTTCCAGTTCCGGTTCCTTTCCTATAATCTGATTGATGGCCTTGAAGATCGAATCGATGGGACCGTCTCCCATGGAAACTTCCTTGCTGTACGGACCGTCTTTATGCTGGAGCCGTATGGCGCCGGTGGCCCCCAGGGCGGAACCGGTGTTTACCGCCCAGTGATCCAGTTTCCAGGTTTCGGGGACCGACCCGGCGGCGCCCATTACCAGGGCTTCGATATCCCGGTCACTAACCACCTTCTTCTTATCCGCCAGGACCTTGAATTCGGCAAAGATCCCCTCCAGGGTTTTGATGTCCGGGGTAAAACCCAGATCCTTGAGGCGGTCTTCAAAGGCATGACGGCCGGAATGTTTCCCCAGCACCATCTGGTTTTTAGAGATCCCCACCGATTCCGGGGTCATGATCTCGTAGGTGGCCCGGTTTGCCAGGACGCCGTGCTGGTGTATCCCCGCTTCGTGGGCAAAGGCGTTTTCCCCCACAATAGCCTTATTGGGCTGAACCTTCACGCCGGTTACCTGGGTTACCAGGCGGCTGGCGGTATAGATCTGGGTGGTATCGATCCGGGTATCCGCCTTGAGGTAATTCTTCCGCACCCGCAGGGTCATAACGATCTCCTCCAGGGAGGCGTTTCCCGCCCGTTCGCCGATACCGTTGATGGTACATTCCACCTGGTCCGCCCCATTTTGAATCGCCGCCAGGCTGTTGGCCGCCGCCAGGCCCAGGTCGTTATGGCAGTGGACCGAAAGGGCCGCCTTTTCAATATGGGGGGTATGTTCTCTTATGTAACGGATCCTATCCCCAAACTCATCGGGCATGGCATAGCCCACGGTATCGGGGAAGTTGACCGTAAGGGCCCCCGCCTCGATGGCGGCACCGAAGACCCGGCAGACAAAATCGGGATCGCTGCGGAAGGCGTCTTCTGCGGAGAACTCTATGTCGGAACAGAATTGTTTTGCGTACCTTACCGAAGCGGCCGCCTGCTCCAGAACCTGATCCGGCGTCATCTTCAGTTTGTACTCCATGTGAATCGGAGAGGTTGCAAGGAAGACGTGAATCCGGGGGCTGGCTGCATGGACCAGGGCTTCCCGGCCGGCGTCGATGTCCTTTTCCAGGGCCCGGCAGAGTCCCGCCACGGTACAGTCTTTAATGATCCCCGCAATGGTTTTTACCGATTCCAAATCTCCGGGACTTGATGCGGGAAAGCCCGCTTCCATTACATCCACCCCCAGCTTTTCCAGCCGCTTTGCAACCTCCAGTTTTTCCTGGGGATTCATGCTGCATCCCGGAGCTTGTTCGCCGTCCCGCAGGGTGGTATCAAATACCGCAATCCTGCGAATGCTATCGCTGCCTGTCATCATAAAACTCCTCTTTTGTTTGGGCGTCCGGTTTACCCCATCGAACCTCTCCGCCGCCCGGCGGTTCACCTGTCCGGTTTTTTCAGCCACCCCATCATGGATCTAAGCTCCTTTCCCACTGTTTCGATGGGGTGCTGGGCTTCAATGGCCCTCATTCTATTAAAGAAGGGGCGGTTCACCTGGTTCTCGCTGATCCAGTCCTTGGCGAATTTGCCGTTTTGTATCTCCTTCAAAATCTGACGCATGGCGTTCTTGGTATCTTCGGTGATAATCTTGGGACCGGTGATGTAATCGCCGTATTCGGCGGTGTCCGAGATAGAATAGCGCATGAAGGAAAGGCCGCCCCGGTTTACCAGGTCGATGATAAGCTTCATCTCGTGCATTACCTCGAAGTAGGCGCTCTCCGGCTGATAGCCCGCTTCGACGAGGACCTCGTAACCCGCCTTCATCAAGGCCGAGACGCCGCCGCAGAGCACCGCCTGTTCCCCGAAAAGGTCCGTTTCGGTTTCTTCCTTGAAGGTAGTTTCCAGCACTCCCGCCCGGGCGCCGCCGATGGCCGCCGCATAGGCCAGTCCCAGACGCCCGGCGTCCCCGGAAGCGTCCTGGTGTACAGCGACAAGACAGGGTACGCCGGCGCCGGCCTGGTACTGTTCCCGTACCGTATGGCCCGGTCCTTTGGGGGCGATCATCACCACATTGATGTCCGGCGGCGGCACGATCTGGCCGAAGTGGATATTAAAGCCGTGGGCAAAGGCCAGGGTTTTGCCGGGCTTGAGCGCCGGCGCAATAGACTCCCGGTAAAGCCCGGCCTGTTTTTCATCGTTAACGAGGATCATGATGAAGTCCGCCGCCGCCGCCGCGGAAGCGGCGGTCTTTACCTCAAGTCCCGCATCTTCGGCCCGCTTCCAGGATTTGGATCCCTCGTACAATCCTACGATCACCTTTAGGCCCGATTCTTTAGCGTTTAGCGCGTGGGCATGACCTTGGGAACCGTATCCAATTACTGCAATGGTTTTTCCCTTTAGCGCTCCCAGGTCGCAGTCTTTTTCGTAGTACATAACAGCCATAAATTGCCTCCTTAATCAAAAAGCTCCCGCTTTTTGATTTTTTTGAGAATTCCGGTAATTGTTCCGCCGCCGCTTCTTTCAAAAAGCCGGCCGCGCAATTGCCGGTTAGTTACTAATGCTTAGTACGGGAACGGAAAGCACCTTGGGGCCCCGCTCCAGGGCTACGAGGCCGGTACGGGCAAGTTCAAGAACGCCGTAGGGGCGCAGAAGCAGGAGCAGGCCGTTGAGTTTTTCAATGTCGCCGGTGGCTTCTATAGTGATGGTGGCGGGAGAAACATCGATAATCCGGGAACGGAAAATAGAGGCTATCTCCATAACCGCCGGACGGGTTTTTTCACCGGCGCCGATCTTGACCAGCATGATTTCCCGGCGTATACAGGAGGAAGAATCCAGCTCTCGTACCGCGATAACGTCTACGAGTTTACCGAGCTGTTTTATAATCTGTTCAAGCACCGCATCATCTCCGGTTACCGCAATAGTCATCCGCGAGACCGAAGCGTCTTCGGTCTCCCCGACAGTCAGGCTGTCAATATTAAAGCCCCGGCGGCTGAAGAGACCGGAAACCCGGCTCAAGGTTCCTGCCCGGTTTTCCACCAGGGCCGACACCACATGCTGCTTCATTTGCCTCCTCCGGATCTCCAGGCCGGCGGGCGGACCCTCCGGTATTCTTAACTACTATGACAGAAAATCAAAAAAAGTACAAGTCCCCGCATGAAACTCCACGGACCCCGTCCCCGGTACACGAGACAAGGCGGCCCTTTATGCGTGACAGCCAAAATTTAATCCGGTATTTAAGGAATATTGTGCAGTATGCCCCATTAGCACTGCAGGATTTGTTTAAATTTAACGCCTGAGCTTTCCCAAACCCGGTTAGCTTCGGGAAAGCCTCGCTTTTTATGGCGGTACTTGTGAAGAAACCAACCGGGTTTCTGAACAAGTACCGCCGCCTAAAGGCAGGCGTACTGGGTTTCAAGCCCCGTTCCCTGAGTTTTGCCTTACCGTACCTCGTGGCAGCCCCGGGGGCTTGCGCGGCAGGGGCTTAGTACCAGCTGCCTGAAACTGCGGGATTCGAAGCCGCAGTTTTTGCAGGCGTATGACGCTTTTACCGTACCCTCGTAGGCATCGTGGCAGCGGCGGGGGCTCCTTGAACAGGGGCTTGTTACCAGTTGTTCAAAACTTGCCGATTCAAACCCGCAGTATATACAGACATAGAATTGGCGGGGCGCGCCGCCGTAAAGTTCGTGTCTGCCGGAGGGGCTTTTTGCGCAGGGACTTGCCGTCATCTGCCGGACGTTGGCAAAATTCGGCGACCCGCACCATTTGCAATAGATACGGTCCGCGGCAAACAGCGCGGCGGCGCAGAAGGCCGCAAACAGCGGGATACACAACACCCGTTTCATACTGTCTCCTACCAGTCAAATAAATTTTCCAGCGCCTTTTCCGCAAGGAAGCTAAAAGCGAAGGGGTCTGTTTCCAACAGTATATCGTCGGCGTCGGTTGTTACGGTGATGCCGATGTTATGGCTTTCGCCGTCAAGGGCCACCGTTACATAGCCGTCGTAGGCGTTGGAGCCGGTTTTTACCAGCGATACCGATTTAACCTCCATGCCGTAACCGGACAAGTCATCGTCCCCGTCAAGGGACTGCTGAAACTCGGCGGCAACCCGGCTTTCGATGCCGGCCTTGCTCATGCCGCAGGAGGCAAGTAAAAAGATGAGGGTGAGGGCGGCGGGAAGCGCAGCGGTTTTCATTTTCATTTGTTTTTTTCAACCTCTGTTTGTCCCGGCGTAACAAAGGGGCCCAAATACAGGCCCTTTTTGGCAAGCAGCGGGGGAAGCGCGGCGCCCATAAGGCCCGCAACAGCGGCGTATATAATGCTGTAAAAGAATGGTGGATACCACATCGACCAAGGCGAAATCATCTCCTCGAAGGGACGCAGTAAAGAACAAATTCCCAAAGCAACAAAACACGCGATGCCAATTAAAACCCCCTGCAGTATGGGCTTGCCGGTAATATCCGGCAACTTCAGATTCAGTTTGCTTTCCAGCGAACGGAATTTCAGGCAGCCGTACACAATACCCGCGGTTATTGCGGTTACAAAGGGAATCTCAAGAATTTCGAATAAAGAATACGTGATAGACATTGATAGGTTAAATAAATGATCTTGCCTAATGGCACTAACTATGGCATAAAATGGGATCCCGATTATTCTTTCTGTAACGGTAAACAGTCCCGCGATTATAGTTCCCGGGAGGGGACCAAAAAACACGCCGCACAGGAGAACAGCCGGATAAACCAAAAATTTGATGGGCAACCACAGTCCATTTGCAACAACGCTAAGCCCAAGCAGAACCCCCAAAAATATGAGTTGTTTTTTGGTTAGTTGTATGGTTACAGCGGACTCAACCTTGTTGAACCTGCCCTGGAAGATTTTTATTAAATCCATCACAAAAAGCACGCAAAAAGCAAGAAATGCAAGTGTGCCAACAATAATTGGAACATACATTGCTGAAAAGCCACCGGACAGTACGCTCCATATATCGTCGGACATTATTGTTATGAACGGAGCTGCCAGACTGGTTACCCCAAGTAACAGCTCAATGAGGCCCCGTCCCCTTCGCCCGGTATAAAAACAATGGCCGCCAAATATGCCAAGAAATAAAGCGAACAGAAAAATTTTAAGCCGTTCGCCGGTGGGCCATACAATGTTAGTACCAGCGATGTATGTTGGTCCCGCCGCCGCTTCGGTGCCGTTTACCGGTTTTCCGCATTTCGCGCAAAACCGCGCGCCTTCTTCCAGCGCTGTCCCGCAGGCGCTGCAAAATTTGTCCATAAAAACCTTCCTTTGCGCGGCGTTTCCCTTTGTAAAACAAAGGCGGCAGCCGGGCGGGCCGGAAAAATACCTGCCACATACGAGGCAGGTGTACGGCGCGGCGGACAAGCCGCCCCGCCGCCGGTCTGTCAAAATGTTCCTCCAAAACCCGTCTGGTACTATTCGTTGGCAAGAGCCGCGGGGGAAAGCACGCCGGGGTTGGTCTTGTCGGCCAGGCGGCGCACTTGGTAAAATCCCTGCTCGGTAATGGGGAGAACGAGTTTGCCCAGCGCTTCGCCTATCTTCTGCCCGGTACTGTAATCCATCCTGTTCAGGTCCGGTATCTCGTCCCAGCTTCCCGTTATCATTACGCCGGTCCCGGTGCTGGAGAGTCTCGTATAGAGCAAATAATTGTAGTCGTCCGCACCGCTTAGCAGGACAAGGAGCAGTTCCATTCGGTTACCATCCTCGTTGGACAACTCGATAATGCCGCTAAAAAGTCCGCCATTGATCGAGGCGGACACGAGCCGCGCCTGTGTATGCTCCCCCCTGGTCAGCGCGTATTGGGAAAAGAGGTTACGCGCGACTATCCTGGGGATGCCCATGAACCCCCCGAAGGGAACGTTAAGGGGCAGGTTTGGGTTGTAACGCGCCGTTCCGTTAATGCTGCCTCTTGATTCGGCATTTCCAATGATCCCGTCAATAACAGTGAAGGGAACGTTCGGCTTGCCCAGTTCAAAGTCCGTAACCCCCAGTTTGGCCAGCGCGGCGCGGGTCTTTGAGTCAAGTTTGACACATCCGCCGAAGGCAAAGTCCCCCAGCCGCTCCAGCACGGACGAACCTTCGCCATCCAGCGCGGCCGGCAGGTTCGCCGCCGCGGCCAGCCTGGCGCAGTGCAGAAACGCGCCGTCCCCAATGATTTTAAGGCTTGCCGGCAGGGTAACGCTCTTGAGCGCCGTGCAGTTGGCAAACGCAAAATCGCCGATACTCGTTACGCCCTCGGGTATTACCACCGAGGTAATATCCGCATTATCCGCAAAGGCGTAGGCCTCTACCGCCATCACCGGCTCCCCGTCAATCTCCGCCGGAATGACCACATTCTTGCGCTTGCCGCTGTAGCCGGAAATGGTCCCGGCGCCTTCGCCGCCCTCCGCACCGAAATCCTCCGCCGGATTGGGCTTGCTGTTTCCGCAGGCGGCAAGCGCCGCGCCGAATAGCAGCGCGCATCCAAGCAGCCTCCGTACCGTTGAAAATCCGTTTTTCCTCATCGTAAAACTCCTTTGTGCTATGCACCTTGCGTTATATGGTTAACCGCCGTAAAACTCCACCCTATTGTCTCCGTTCGTGGTTTCTCCTCTTCTTCCGTCCTCACGAACAAAGAAATTAACCACGAACCACACAAACCACAGGAACCTCACAATCCCGCCCCAAGGGACTAAACTTGACCCACAAATACAAATGAAGATAAAAAACCACAAAGGACACGAAGGAAAGAGGATAAGGCGCTATGACTCTCTCCACCCCAAGG
>JAISMC010000138.1 GCA_031276965.1 Treponema sp. | reverse complement strand
AACACTGGCGGAAATGAAAGAACTGAAGGGGAAATGAAGGAATTCAAGGAACACGTCATTGAACGTGTCCAGCGGCTTGAGAAAAAGGAGGGGGAACGAAGCAGGGAACGGCTGACGGTGATTAGTCTGTTAATTTCCGGTACGGCGTTGGCAGTAAGCGTTATCGTCAATTTCTTTAAGAACGGAGGGAAGTAATGATTAAGTGGGAACGCAATTCGGTAAACCGAATTGCGATGCAGAAAAGCGAAAAACTGCGTTTTTCTTATGTTTTTCTGCACATTAACTGGAGGAAAATTTATGGCGATTAAATGGGATGTTGTTTTTGAAAATGAAAGGCGGTAGTTTGAGAACATAAGTGAAGCGGACAGGTTCATTTATTTTTTGCTGCTTCAATTCGGTTCGCCTTACGGCTGGGGGAAGGAAAACCCGGAAAGCTCGGATTGTTCCGGGGCGGTGTGCCTTGCCCTGTAGCCGCTACGGGGCTTCTTATCAGGACTACCGCTGATGATTTGTACAGGCGGGTGTTTACCAAGGTAAATCCCCGGCCCTCCGATATTCGGGCGGTGTTCTACATTACGAAAAAAGACAAGCGGCATGGGGACAGGCCGGCGGCGGTGGGGACGGTGGTTCATGTTGCGGGAATATTGGAGGATGGGATTGTTCTCAACTCCCAGGAACCTTACGCCAAAATACGGCGCATTACTGATGTGTCCGACTGGTTCCAGCGCAGCGGACATGAGGTGGTCGTCAGGGGGCTTGATAGGGAAGCCCTGGCGAAACTGGCAGCGGGGGGGAAACCCCGGTACGGCCTTGACGGTGAATTTTCCCGCTACTTTGACGTGGGGGCGTAAATGAAAACGGCAAAAATTCAAACCTGTCTTGATTGCCTTCATTGCAAGGTATCGGCCAAGTCAACGGAAAAACGGCGGGTGTATATGAAAGTGGCGGAAGAGGCGTGGAAGAAACTGCTGAGGTGGATAAGCCTGTGCCGCATACCGGAGGTGATAGCGGTAGGGAAGAGGGTACGGAATTATTTTTGGGGGGTACTGAACGCGATACGTCTTGGGGTAACGAATGGGGCGCTTGAGGCAACAAATGGTTGTATTCAACGGATTAAGCGGATGGCTTATGGGTTTAGAAATAAGGAGCGGTTTAAGACTGCCATCCTATTCCATCTGGGAAATTTGAACATGAATCCTTCCACCATTTAGCCGGAAGAGCCACAAAATTCAATTGTCAACAAAAAAACATAGAGTTATTAAAAATATTTTCAACAATTTTCAAAAAATTTCAAGGAGAAATCTTCAATACGCCCGTCTAGCGAAAGAACAAAAAACAGACCCGGGATTCAAAGCCCCGTATAACGTCCCGGCGCGGCGCCGGTAAGCCGGTCCTGCTCCAGCACGGTCTGTCCGGCGATGAAAACGTAGTCGAACCCGGCGGTAAAGCGATCCGGCGTAACATAATCCGCCGGGGCCGAAATATTCTCCGGCCGGAAGATTACGATGTCCGCGTCAAAACCCGGCCTGAGCAGCCCCTTGCCCCTAAGCCCCATGGCCTTTGCCGGGAGGCCGGTAAGTTTATGCACCGCCTCCTCCGGACTCAGCACCTTGCGATGGCAGACCAGTTCATGAAACACCATGGATACATTGGTGTTGCTCCGGGGATGGGGAAGGCCCCTGCCGGAGTAGAGGGAGTCGGAGATGATGCTCGTATAGGGCAGGCGGATGATCCGGTCTATGTCTTCCTCGCAGGCAATGTAATCCATCATGGTCACGTTACAGCGTTCCTCCGCCAGCAAATCGAAGGCCGCGTCAAAGGGATCTGTTCCCCTGAGGGCGGCGATCTCCGCGATGCTTTTCCCTATCAGGGGCCGGTTCTCCTCCGACTCAAGACCGGTAACGTAGATCGCCTCCCAGCCTACCCCCAGGACGACGTTCTCGAAGTCCCTGCCCGGTTCGGAGAGGATCCGGCGGCACCCGGCCCGTTCTTCCGGGTCCCGGAGGCGGCGGAGGGTTTCCCCGATTCCCCCGGCAAGGAAGGCGGGGGGGAGCACGCAGAGCAGTTGGGTACTCCCCGCGGTCCAGGGGTAGGCGTCGCAGTCTATCCGCATACCCTCCTCCCGGTTCCGCTCGATAAGGGCGATAACCTTTTCAAGGCCGGCCCCCCAGTTCTTCCGGCCTATGCATTTGAAGTGGCTTATCCGCAGGGGTGTCCGGAGAAGCCGGGCGGCCTCTATGGCCTCGGCCACCGAGGGGTACAGCAGATCCCCCTCCCCCCGGACATGGCAGACCAGAGGCGGCCCTTCCACGGCCCGGCTTGAGAGCCCTCTCCGCTTTGACAGGGGGGCCAGGGCGGCGGCCAATCCGGCGGCGCTGTAGTGCAGGTCGGGGAGATAGGAAAAACCCACCGAAACCCCCGGCGCGCCGGCGGCAAGGGCGTCTTCCAGACAGGCGCGGATACGCCCCAGTTCCTCCTCCCCGGGCTCTCCGCCGCCGTAACCCATCACCGCGGCCCGGATGGTTCCGCTTCCCGCCAGGATACCCACGTTCAAAGGCAGGGCCATGGTCTTTAGCAGGGAAACATATTCGGAAAAACTTTCAAAACGAACCGGCCTTCCCTGTTCGTCTTCTTCCGGCAGGGTTCCGATTACTGGGGCAAGGAAGTCCAGCATTCCGGCGCGGCGGGACAGGGGCAGGGGGACAAGGCTCAGGCCGCAGTTCCCGTTGATGATGGTGGTGATCCCCTGGCGCAGTTCCGCCTCCCCGAAACCGGGCCGGAAAACCGCCGCGTCGGCGTGGCGGTGAATATCAACAAAGCCCGGGGCCACCATCTCCCCGTCCAGTTCGATGATCCGCCCCGCGTCTCCGGTTATGCGGGGCTCCAGGGCGGCGATGCGGCCGCCGCTTATCCCCAGATCCCCCTTGAAGGCCGGCGTTCCGGTTCCGTCAACGATACGGCCGTTTTTCAGTAACAGATCAAACATGTTAAAACCCCATACAAGGCCCTGGCCCGCTCCTACTCGTCATTCAGGTTTTTTTTTTATATGATAATTCCCACTTATACAAGGAGATCATTCATGCCCGAAACAGCGAACCAGTATCCCGGCCCCGCAACTATGGAAAAGATCACTTCCCTGGCCAAACGGAGGGGCTTCGTGTTCCAGTCATCGGAAATTTACGGCGGCCAGAACGGCGCGTGGGATTACGGGCCTTTG
>JAISMC010000142.1 GCA_031276965.1 Treponema sp. | reverse complement strand
GAACTGGTAATTACCTGTTTCGCCGGCATTCGGGACGATCCCGAAGCCCAGTGCGTGAACCTTCGCCGTCTTGCGGAGATCGGCATGGCCGGCATCATCCTGTATTATGTCGGGGTGGTTATGCCGAAGGTGGACCAAAAATTGATCGAGACGGCGGACGAATTTGATTTTCCGCTTATCTGCATGCCCCCCAATATAAAAAACCTGAGGTACAGCGAAGTAATCACGGAGGTCATGGAGGCGATATTCAATGACCAGCAGAGAGAGACCAACTATCAGGCGGAAATTCTTGAGCGTATTTCCCGGCTTCCTGTCTATCAGCGCAGTATTGATACCGCCATGCGCATGTTGAGTGACAGGCTCCGGGTGTCGCTGCTCCTGTCGGATACCTCAGGGAATCTGCTGAACAGCGTGTATTGGCCCCGGAATCTTGCCCTGGAATCGGAAAAAACCATTACCCGGTTTATGGAAGATCCGGCTGCGGATATTACCGAAAATAAAATTCACATCATCCGCACGGTGGTTCATACCGCTTCAAATTACCGGCTGGATCTCTACATCCTTAAACAGGATGAGTATGTCAAACCCGATGATGCCCGGCAAATTACCGACATACTGCGGATATGCATTAACCTGTTAAGCGAAAAACACGGGGAACAGGCGCTGCCGGAACTGGTGCAAACCATCTTGCGGAATGAACCTGTCAGGATGAGGCGTATTGCCAGGGTGTTTAACATTGATGTGGCGTCCATTCATACCATGTGGATCCTTACCACGGAACAGGCTGACTACGGAAACAGCCGGCGCCTCCTGTCCATGATTCGGGAGGAACTCTCTCCCTATTGCAGGACCATTGCCGCTGATATTCACAATCAGGATGTGGTGGCCTTCACGGATGATCCGGTGGGCGGGGATATTTTTCTTATTGCCGGTGATGTCAGTAAAACTGTCAGGAAGGCGGGAATCAACGCGCTGATAACGGTATGTTTTAACTTACAGGATACCGCCCGGGTCCGCCGGGCCTACCTTCAGGCAAAAAACGCCCTGGCTGCGGTCCGGCAGATATACCCCCGGAAGCGGGTGTTCTCACAGCATGAGGCCGCATTTGCCGAATCCTGCCAGCAGATTATCGCCCAGGGTGAAACGGAGGTAAAGGAGCGGACGGCGATCCTTGACTGTCTTGTCCCGGATGATGACCGGCAGTCAGGGGACCTGCGTTCTACCGCCGCGGTCTTTCTTTTGGATGCGGACGGCAGCCTTGAAAAATGCGCGGAACTGCTCCTGCTCCACCGGAACACCATCAAATACCGGTTGCAGCATATCAACGAACGGCTTGGGTTTAAGATTGGACACATGCCGGAGACCATGGAGGTCTACACCGCTATCGCCCTTGAGCGAATTCTGGACAAAAAGTAGCAATTTGCGGTTCTTTGTCAAATTTGACAAAAAAAGAGGCTCATTTTTCCATTTTTGTACAAAGCAACATTATTAATTTCATTTTATAATACCTCAAAAGTCACGACTTGAAGAGTCAAATGGCTTAAAAGACTGTAACAGGAGGTGTTATGATGGATGAGCGAATAAAGGGATTCAAGATCCCGGAGGATCAGCGGCAAAGCTGGATAAGTCTTGCCGCGGTTTGGATTGGTACCATGGTCTGTGTTCCCTGTTTAATGATCGGCGGGTATCTTTCCATGGGTTTCTCCATTTCAGGGATCCTGGTAAGCTGCATCATCGGTTATGGAATTATTTGCGCCTATATGTGCTTCATGGGCATGCAGGGCTGCGATACCGGCGTCCCGACGGTGGTTATGGCCGGCAACGCCCTGGGAGAAATCGGCGCCAGGTTTTTAATCAGCCTGCTCCTCGCCGTTGCCTGTATCGGATGGTTCGGCGTGCAGGCCTCGGTCTGCGGCAGTTCCTTCAGCAGCATGGTAGCGACCGCAACGGGCATCGTCATTCCCAATGTGGCTAGTTCGATCTTCTGGGGGATCGTGATGCTCCTCACCGCCATGTTCGGATACAATGCGGTAAAATACCTGAACTACGTTGCCGTACCCGCCCTGATCCTGGTTTTGATCTATGCCCTGTACGCCGCCCTCATCCGGGACAACGGCATTCCGGTGGTACTGGCCTACCGGCCTACCCAGCCAATGACTCTGGTTGCCGGCATCAACATGGCGGTCGCCACCTTCGCGGTGGGCGGGGTTATCTCCGGCGATTTTTCACGGTACGCAAAAAACCGGAAAGACGTGGTCAAATCAAGCATCATCGGCGTACTCCCCAGCGGCCTGATAGTCATCCTCATTGGGGCGGCCTGCAGTATCGCTGCGGGGGAATACGATATCACAAAAATACTCACCGGGCTTGGGCTCCCCGCCTTCGGCCTTATCGCCCTTATTCTGGCCACCTGGACCACCAATGTTACCAACGCCTATTCCGGCGGCATTGCGGTCTCCAAGGTGCTTGGCTTTGGGGAAGACAGATTCAAGATTACCACCGGGATTGCGGGGGTTATCGGCACGGTGCTTGGCGCGGTAGGGATCATCGACAGGTTTACTACCTTCCTGAGCATCATTACCTCCTTTATTCCGCCGGTGGCCGGGGTGGTTATCGCCGCCTATTGGATAGTCGGGAAAGGAAAGAAGGAAAACTTTACAATTGTCCCCGGTATAAATTGGGCGGGGATGATCGCCTTTGTATTGGGCGCCGCCGGGGCCTTTATTACGGCGAATGTTATCCCCTTCTTTGTGGCGCCGATTAACGGTATTGTCATATCGATTATCGTGTATGTACTTTTGATACGGGTTATCCCGGTAAAAACAAGCGGGGATGCGTCATGAAAATTCTTAACATACTTCCCATCACCAGCGATCTCTGGACGGATGAAATGGACAAATACGTGACCAAGTATCTGCTTCCGGATACAAAGGTTGTCACCAAAATTCTTGCCCATGGGCCTGCCAGCATTGAATGTGAATACGACGAAGTCCTTGCCATGCCTGAGGTGTTGTTTTTATGCAGGCAGGCGGAGCAGGAGGGCTTTGACGGGGTGTTCATAAACTGCTTTGGCGATCCGGGGGTACGGGCGGCCAGGGAAGCGGTGAATATTCCCGTCTTCGGCGGCTTTGAACCGGCGGTCTTTTACGCCCTGGGCATAAGCGATAAAATAGGCATCGTTACGGTTCTGCCGGAAGTAGTGTCCATGCTCAACGGACTGATCCGGCGGGAGGGGCTTGAATCCCGGATCCCTTCGCTGCGGTATGTCAGCATTCCGGTACTCGATCTGTCCGGTCTGGATAAGCTTATTGCCGCATTAATCGTTGAAAGCAAAAAGGCCATTGATGAGGACCGGGCGGGGACCATTGTCCTGGGCTGTACCGCCATGGTCGGCGTTAAAGAGGCGGTGGAAAAGGGCCTCAGGGACGACGGTTACAACATAACGGTTATCGAAGCCGCCCAGGCATCGCTGATAATGATTGAAACCTTTATCCGCATGGGCTGGCATCACAGTAAAATTACCTACATGCCGCCCCCGAAAAAGGACCGGCTGTGGTGGAGCGGGGAAGCGGCCCGCAAAGTCGAATGAGCCTCCGCGGGGCAAGCGCGAACCGAAGGTTCGACGGAGTATTAAACAAGACTTTCGAATAACCCGGAAGCCTGTTGTGGTTGTATTGGTAGATTTTATGCGCAAGGCGCAGAAAACTGTTAGAACCGGCGCAGAAATACTACGGCCTCAGGGTCATGTTATTTTTGCGCCGGTCCTTGAAAATACGAGGAGGCATGAGTGTGAGGAAAATTGGAATACCGGAAATTGAAGACATTGCCCTCGGAGCGGCATTGCTTGGTTCGGGGGGCGGCGGAGATCCCTATGTGGGGAAGCTTGTCGCCATAGGGGCGATTAAGGAACACGGGCCGGTGGATCTCTTGAGTGTGGATGAAATTCCCGACGATGCTTTTATTGTTCCCATTGCCATGATGGGGGCTCCCACGGTACTTGCGGAAAAGGCCCTTGGGGGAAACGAATACAGGACTCTCTACGATATGGTATCCCAGTTCTACAACCGGAAGATATTCGCCTTTATGCCCATAGAAGCCGGCGGGGTAAACAGCATGCTGCCCTTTGCCGCCGCGGCCCGTCTGGGCCTTCCCCT
>JAISMC010000181.1 GCA_031276965.1 Treponema sp. | reverse complement strand
TGGGGCGGGATTGTGGATTGTGCGGGCGGACCAAAGGTCCGGCGTGGTTAAAAAAGGAGAGAGGAGAACGAGAGCATAGATGAGTAAGCAGTAAGGCGGCCCCCGAGTCAAAGACAGATGTGACGATCTACCGGACGTTGTCCGGCGCGCTTTGAACGGGGGGGCCGCTTTAAGTGTATTCCACTGCAAGGAGGAGTACAATGAGTGTTTTTACGAAAAAGTTGTCCGGCGCATCCCCGGCGGCGGCCGTTTTATTGGCGGCCTTTGCGGCCCTTGTCGTATTTGCCGTGTTTGCCGCCGGTATCCTCAGTTCCTGCGGCGGCGGCGGGGGAGGCGGCTGGAACGGCCCGTTAAAATGGACCGTAAGCTTTGAGCCCAATGGGGGAAGCCCCGCACCGGGGAATCAATCCATAGCCGATGACGGAACGGTAACGCCGCCTTCCTCCATGTCCAAAGCCGGATACGCCTTCGGCGGCTGGTACAGCGATTCGGCCCTTAGCACCCCGTGGATTTGGACGAACCCCGTAAATTTTAGCATGAGGCTCTACGCCAAATGGGTGGACACTGAGGGCAAGCTTGTCGTAAGCTTCGAGACCGGCGGCGGGGCCCCCGCTCTGAACGACGAGCTTGTAGCGTCCGGGCAGAAGATAACTGGACCGGTAACCACAACCACCATAACAAAGCCCGGATATGATTTTGGCGGCTGGTATAAAGAGGATACCTTTGCCACTGTGTGGGATTTTGATACGGACACCGTATCTGCCGGCATGACGCTCTACGCCAAGTGGGGGGTTAAGACTTATGCCATCGCGTATACCCTGTACGGCGGGACCAACCCCGGTTCTCCGCCCGCCACGTACACGATAGAATCCGCCGACATCACGCTTCCCATACCCACCCGCACGAACCATATCTTTGAGGGCTGGTACACAGACGCGGGCTTTACCGGCGCCGCCGTTACCAAAATTCCCGCGGGCAGTACCGGGGACAAGGCCTTCCACGCCAAATGGCGCGCAGCCGTTAAGTTCACCAATATTGCTTCCGTTTATAACGGCCAATACGCGGTGTTCCGTTCCTCAGAAAGTACCCCGCCAACGGGAGACGCTTACCTGATTGGCGCCGGCGGCTTCGCAGGTTCCAACCTAACGGGCGTCCAAATCAGCGGCGGTTCGGTAACTATTCCGGTCTATCTGGGAAATACCACAGGAGGCGGCACCATAAACGGGCCGTACAGCGGGAATAATCCGGACATAACCATTTATCTGATCATCAAGGAAACGCGAGACTTCGCGGGGACAAGCGATCTGGACAACAGGGGGACGTACACGATTCCCGGGGTAGACTTCGCCGGCGGGGCGGCGGCCGTGAACATCGCTACAGCTACGGTACCAAAGACCCTGGAAATTACCAGTTCTGTCGGGGAACCGGCAGCAGGGAAGCACGTTGTAATCGGAGTCTTTGAAACCGGAACACCTGATGAAGATTTACTCGACGTACTGACACATCTTCTAACTCAAGCGCCAATCACGGAACATGAACTACGGAAGAAGGGCTTTGTCGCCGGATCGATTAGCAGCAGGCTTGGCGATATGACGTTTGCCTCTGGTGGGCCGGGTACTTATATCATAACCGCGGGCCTCTATGTTTCGGGGATTCCGCCTTACGGCGGCTTAAAAGTCGCGTGGACCGGTTCCGGTGCGTATAACGTGTATCTTATAGACGCTAATGGCGCGAATCCTCCTCCTATCGACTTTAAACCAAACGTCTCATTCCCCGCCGGCACTCCCCCCAACGAAGAAACGGTTTCCATCTCTTTTGTACCCTAACCGTTTTTTGCGGCGCAAAGGCCCGGTACAAGGTTTTGTACCGGGCGTTCCCGGCGGGAGGGCGGATCCCTAAGGAAGGGTATAAACCTGTAGATCAAAACCCGTCCGGCGGGAGACCCTGCCTTTGACAAAGGTTCCCGGCGCCGGGGGGCGGCGGTCTCCGCAGTGGATCACTGCGGCGCCGTCCACCTCCGGGGCCTGACAGTAGAGGCGGCCCAGGCAGAGGCCCTCCTCCCCTTCAATCCGCTCTTCCACCAGTACGTCATAGACGCCGCCGGTAAAGCGGTCCATGTTCTTTTCGGTGATGGGGATCTGCCGTTCTTCCACAAGGCGTTTCCGCTCCGCCGCCAGCTTCCCGGGAACCCGGTTCTTCAGCTTAAAGGCGGCGGTGTTCTCCTCCCGGGAATAGGCAAAAACCCCCAGCCAGTCGAGGCGGGCCTTCTCCTGGAAATCCAGCAGGGCGGTAAAGTCTTCTTCGGTTTCGCCGGGAAAGCCGGTCATAAAGGTGGAACGGATCACCGCACCGGGAAGGGCCGCCCTTATCCGCCCGATTAAAGCCAAATAGGTTTCGGCGTTTCCCCGGCGGTTCATGCTGCGCAGCAGCGGGGCGGAGCCGTGCTGGAAGGGAAGGTCAAAGTAGGGAAGAAAGCGGCGGTCCCGGCGGCAGAGATCCGGCAGGGCCGGGGGGAAATTATCGGGGTGGATATAGAGGAGCCGTATCCAGAAATCCCCCTCCAGCGCGGAGAGGGCTTCCATCAGCAGGGGAAGGCCGGCCGGGGGAACCAGATCCCCGCCGTAGGAAGCCAGGTCCTGGCCGACAAGGCAAAGCTCCCGGATCCCCCGGTCCAGAAGGATCCGGCATTCATCCAGTATTTCGGCGGCGGGCCGGCTCTTCCGGCCCCCCCGGATCAGGGGGATGGCGCAGAAGGAACAGCGGTTGTCGCAGCCTTCGGCGATCTTTACATAGGCGGAACCGGGCAGGGAGAGGAGGGGCCGCCGGCCGGGTTCGGCGGCGGGCCCGGCGGCAGGGGCCTCTAAAGCGGAAAGCGCCGGAACCCCGCCCAGGGCCGCCTCCGCCGCCGCGGCGATTCCCCCAAGGTCCCCGCCGCCAAAGATGCCGTCCGCTTCGGGAAGGGATTCCGCCAGCTCCGCCCCGTAGCGCCGGGCCAGGCAGCCCGCCAGGAGTATCTTTTTGCCGGGATAATGCCTGCGCCACGCCAGGACGGCGTTGATGGACTCCCGCTTGGCGCTTTCGATAAAACCGCAGGAGTTGACAATGATGAGCTCCGCCCTTGCGGGATCTTCCGCCGCAGTCCAGCCGGCCTTTTCCAGCAGGGCCATGATGTTTTCGGCATCAACCTGATTTTTCGCGCATCCGAAGGGATCAAGATAGAAGATCATGGGAAAGAGAACCCCGCCGGGGGATTAGGCCTGTTCGAGCCGGCTCAGGATCAGGCGGAACCTGCCGTCGTCGTCCCTGACCCAGCGTATATCCGCCACCACCACCTCGCCGGCGGAGCCGATTTCCAGGGGAACCGTCCGGCCGCCGCCGGTAATCTGCATCTTGACCGCGGCGGCGTTGGATACCCAGATGCGGACGCCGTTCTGGGCCTGGATGTTAAGCTCGTCGGTCTTGACGAAATACTGTTCGTTCCGTACCCGGCGGTCGCTGTCCCACCGGAACATACAGTAACCCTGAAAAATCACCTGGATGGTAAAGGGATAGGCGCTGGAAGAATTGAAGATCACCGGAGCCGAAACGGCAGCGGCGGCCTCCGGTACGGCGGACGTTTCCGGCGCGGGCTGAACCGCCGGAACCCCGGCGGCGGCATAACTGTTTATCTCCGGCTCAAGGCGGAGCAGCGCCCCCACGGAGGGATCGTTCACTACAAAATCGGCTACGGTAATCCGCAGATCCTCAAGGCCGTCGTTATTCAGATCCACAAACACATCCTGGCTGAGATCCATTATCACCGGCCCCGCCGGGGTGCTGAGGGTAACGGTCTCTCCCAGTTTGGAAAGCTCCATCTTATACTGACTGGAACCTACGGTGACAAGGATTACATCCCCCTGGTAAAAACGCCGCTCCAGGGGGCTTCCGTTCAGGGTATACTCTTCGGGAGTTCTGACGGCGGTTTTCCGGACGGCGGCGGACCGGGGAAACTTCAGAAAAAAGAAGGCCCCGGCGGCGGCAAGTCCCAGGCCCAGGATGATCGCCGCGGCAATGATAAAGGGCTTGGGCGAAGGGGGCGGCGCCTTGAGCAGCTGCTCCACCGGAACCGCCTGTTCCTGAATTTTCAGGGACCGGTAAAGGGAGAGCAGTTCCTGGACATCCAGGCCCAGGTATTCGCCGTAATTCCGGATAAACCCAATCACATAGGGTTCTCCGGGGAATTTGGAGAATTCCTCCGCCTCTAAAGCTTCAAGGTAACGGATGGCGATATTGGTCTCCCGCCCAATCTGATCGTGGCTTAGCTTTTTACTCTCCCGGGCGGCCTTTAACTTTTCACCTAGAGACTCCACAGATCTTCCTCCGGCCCTGATAGTATAGCGGGGTTTTCAAAACCCGGGCATTAATCGGTATCGCTGAATAAAAAGTTATTGTACAAATTCGCCGAAGCCGGAGCGTCATAGATAAACCGGTTTTCGGGAATGCCCTGATTGATCAGAATATTTGAAAAATCAAAACGGACCACACTGTCCGTCAGGGTCCTGCCCTCGATGCGGCGGATAAGCCGGGTTTCGGGATTGATGTCCAGCAGGATCTCCCGGAAACCTTCGGAATTGGTACGCCGGGTCAGGCGCAGCTTTACCACCCTTTCCGGAGAACCGCTTTCCAGAGCAACCGGATTGGGCCCGGTAACAAAGGCGGACACATAGTTCCGCCTTAGCAGGGAAAGTCCCTGGGCGGTGGCCAGGGAGGCCCCTCCGGCCCGGCGCTGCACGTTCTGGTTCAGTATAGCCCGGTATCCGGGAAGATACACCGTCAAGGTTTCCCCGTTAAAGGCGATAACCTGCTCCGCAGGACTGGAAAAATCGATGCGCAGAAACGAGGGAACCCGGTGGCTGACGGTCCCGTACATTTCGGTACTTCCGGAATGGATGATTATCCGGGCTTCATAGTCCCTGACAGCGGCATACCGTTCGGCCACCGACGCCAGGTACCGCTCGGCGGTTACAATCTCCTGGGCGGACAGGAAAGAAATACCCGCAAAGAGCAGGCAAAAAAACAAGGACCGCCCTTTTTCAATAAAAATTTTCATAATAAAAGCCTTTTCCATTAAGCTGGTCTCAAAACCCGGTTGGCTTTGAAACAGCCTCCATTGACAATACTTTTTATAATAACCGGGACGGCGTAAAAAAACAAGGGCCCGCATTGCAGGATACCGGAATATTCTTGCTTTGTTCCCGCCCATGGTATACTCTTTTTTTATGTTTCTGTTGAATTCAAAATCCCCAGGGATGGTGCGGGCGGCCCGCAGGGGAATGCTTCTGGCGCTGGCCTGCCTCTGCACCGGTCCCGTCATGGGGGCCGGACGGAAGGGGCAGGCCGGGGAAGCTCTGCTGGCCTCCTACGAGGGAGGGAGCCCGCCGGAAACGGAAACCGGGATTCCCCGGCCGGTGAACCGGGGGGAACAGGTGATGCGGACCCTGGCTGCGGTGTACCCGGGCCGGGTGGGGGAAGCCCGTTTTGTCAACGGCGACTGGGCTGTGCCGGTGGGGGGCGTTTTCTATTACTGGGCCGAAGGCAGGCTGCTGCCGGAGGAACTGCGGGACCGGATGGAGGACTACGATCCCCAGCCCTTCTACTCTTATCCCGCGGAACTGCCTCCTTGGAAGCCCCCCAGCGGAGAGGATGAGGAAAGGATGCGGAACGCCGCCGGAAGACGGCGGCTAAATCCGCCGAAGCGGTCCCAGCATTTCTACGACGCCCTCTGGAGAGCTTCCAGCCGGGAAGAATCCTATGACCGGGTCAAATCCATCCGGTTTTTGGGCCGTTCCGTACTGATTCACTATTCTATTATGGAAGAGCTTGCCCTGGTAGAAGAGAAGATCCTCACCGAAGCGAAAACCAGCGCCCATATCCGGCAGTGGATAAACAACATAGGTTCCCTGTCGGGATGGAACTGGCGGAGTATCGCCGATACCCGGAGCCGCAGTTTTCATGCCTATGGAGCCGCCCTGGATCTGCTTCCTGCTTCCGCCGGGGGACTTGAAACCTACTGGCTTTGGACCTCGAACCATAGGAGCGACTGGTGGGCCGTTCCTTATGCAGGGCGGCTTCATCCGCCGGAGGAGGTTATTAAGGCTTTTGAGGATCAGGGGTTTATCTGGGGAGGCAAGTGGCTGTTCTTCGATACTATGCACTTTGAATACCGCCCGGAAATACTGCTTCTCAACAATATTACCCCCGGCGGATAAATGCAAAACCTGCGGGCTGGATAGACCTTAATCAGCGCCGGGCATTTCCGTAATTAAAGCCTTAAATTCCTTTTCGTCCAGGGATTCCTTTTCCAGCAGGGCTAGGGCTACCTGGTCCAGAATGCCCCGGCGCTGCGCCAGAATGTCCCGGGTCTTGGTATACTCCGTATCCACGATCCGGGCGATCTCCTCGTCCACATACTGCTGGGTACTCTCCGCATATTCCCGCTGAAATACCGGTTCCTGCCGTTCCCCCGTCATGCCGGCTCCCCGGGAGGTCAGGGCTACATTGCGAAAACGATCGCTCATGCCGTAGTCGGTGATCATCTTCCGGGCAATGTCGGCGGCCTTGGTAATGTCGTTGGCGGCACCGGTGGAGTATTCCCCGGAGATCATCTCCTCCGCAATACGGCCCCCCAGGAGTATGTCTATCTTCCCCAGCAGGTCCGAGCGGGTAACGGTGTACCGGTCCTCCACAGGCATCTGCAAGGTATATCCCAGGGCAAAACCCCGGGGAATAATTGAAATCTTCTGGACCGGATCGGCGTTGGGAGTAAAGGCCGCCACCAGGGCATGTCCCGCTTCGTGGTATGCGGTAAGTTTCCGTTCCTCCGGCTTGAGAACCCTGGTCTTTTTCTGAAGACCCGCCACGGTTTTTTCGATGGCCTCGTTAAAGTCCTGCTGTTCCACCAGCCGCCTGTTCCCCCGCACCGCCAGCAGGGCCGCCTCGTTAACAATATTGGCCAGATCCGCCCCGGAAAAACCGGAGGTTACCCTGGCCACAGCCGTAAGATCCACCGCAGGGGAAAGCTTTACCGCCTTGGAATGAATCCGCAGTATAGCCTCCCGGCCCTTGAGGTCGGGACGGTCCACCAGCACCTGGCGGTCGAAACGGCCCGGCCTGAGCAGGGCCGGATCCAGCACGTCGGGCCGGTTGGTGGCCGCCAGAATAATAAGCCCCGAAGTCGCATCAAAGCCGTCCATCTCCACCAGAAGCTGGTTCAGGGTCTGCTCCCGCTCGTCGTTGCCCCCGGCGATATTGTTGATCCGGCTCTTGCCTATAGCGTCAAGCTCATCAATAAAGATAATACAGGGGGCCTTCTCCCGGGCCTGCTTAAAGAGGTCCCGCACCCTGGCGGCCCCCACCCCCACGAACATCTCCACAAAGTCGGCGCCGCTCATCCTGAAAAAGGAAACCCCCGCCTCCCCCGCCACGGCCCTGGCCAGGAGGGTTTTTCCCGTACCCGGGGGACCCACCAGGAGCACCCCCTTGGGAATCTTGCCCCCGATATCGGTGTACTTCTTGGGGGATCTGAGAAAGTCCACCACCTCCACCAGTTCGTCCTTGGCTTCGTCCACTCCGGCGACATCGGAGAAGCGGGTAACGATATCCCCCTCGGCGACAATCACCGCCTTGTTCTGCCCCACCGAGAGGACGTTCCCCCCAAAATTACCCAGCCGCTTCATAAGGAAACGCCAGATAAAGAAGAAAAAAGCGATGGGCAGAACCCAGCTAAAGACAATGTTAAGGATGGCGCTTCCCTCCCTGGAAACGGCGTAGTAGGCCGCTCCCTTTTCGTCCATCAGCTTGATAAAGTTCTCGTCGTTAATAGGCACGGTACGGTAGATCTTTTCCCCGGCGGACCAGGTATTGGCCCTGGGATCGGCGGGAAGATTGAAAGGGAAAAGATTGTTTTGTACAGGAGCGGGTTTTTTCTCCGAGGTGTATCCGGTGAAGTAGGAATCGGTCAACTCCACCCGCTTGATCTCCCCGGAGGCGATCTTCTCTTTAAAATCGGAAAAATCAATGGTGGGATTTGTCTTTCTCATAAAAACATAGTTGAAAAGACTCATCCCTGCGATGAGGATGATCACATAGAAGATGGAAAAACGCCATCTGAAAAAACGGGGGTCCTGATCTTTTGGGGGACCGCCGAAGGGAAACTGCTCCTGATTTTTACCTTTCTTTTTATCCTTCCGGAAATGTCCCGGATCATCCATGCAATCACTCCTTGCTGTTGTAGGCCGCGCCGTCAATACTAATATCAATCTTTTGGTAGGGGATTTCAATATCCTCCGCCTCAAAACGCCTCTTTATCGCTATAATAATCGAATTTTTAAGGTTCCAGAAATTACTTTTTTCAAACCAGAGGCAGAAAAGCAGGGCTATTCCGGAACTGTCAAACTTATCAATGCCGAAAAAGGGCGGCGGGTCCGCCAGACAGTAGGGATTCTCCAAGGCAAGTTCCATCAGTACCGAACGGATCCGTTCCAGATCCTCCTTGTAAGCCGCCGAAAGGGAAAGATCCAGCCGCCTGATGGGAAAGCGGGTTATCGTCGTTACCTTGGTTTTGATGATGGTCTCGTTAGGGATGCGGACAAAGAGATTGTCGAAGGTCCGCAGCTTTACCGAGAGGAGATCCACCGACAACACCACCCCGGAGGTATCCTCCACTTTGATGGTATCCCCTACCTGGAAGGGCTTTTCCGAAAGGAGGAAGAGGCCGGAAATAAAACTGGACATGGAAGTCTGGGCGGCAAAACCGAAGACTATCCCCGCCACCCCCGCGGCCCCCAGCAGGGCGGCGGTATCCACCCCCATGGCTTTGAATACAAAAAGCAGGGCCATGATCATCCCGGTATACTTGATACCCTTCCGCACCACAAAGACCCTCTGGCCGCTGAGCCGGCCCTTGAGGAAACTCCCCGCCGCAAGCTGGATCAGGTTAAAGATGATAATGATGACAAACACCGCCGCCCCGGTTCTGATGAGGCGGAAAAGCAAATTTACCGGGTCCGTTTCCCGGAACAGTTCGGCAAAAATGCCGGTAATGGCACTGGTATCCATGCTAGGTCCTTAAAATATCCTTGATAAAATCTGTCCCCCGGCGGATCAAAATATCCCCCACTCCGTTCCGGGGAACGGGGCCTATTCTGGCATGCTTCCCCTCCGGGGGGGCCGCAGTTATCTTCAGATCTCCCCCCGGGAGGATCTCCACGGCAATCATGCCGGAACAGAGCCCTCCTTCGGCCTCATAGATCCCCAGGGATTCGGTATAAATAAGCTGCCTGCTTATGTCCGCCGCCGTCTTGGACCGGTTCCTGACGGAGAGATCGCAGCGGATAAAGGCGGCGGGACCCGGCGGCCCCGGAGCGGGAAAAACCAGCGGCGGGGGCAGGTACAAACAGAGCAGCCCCAGCATGGCGTCCCCAAACCAGGCTTCGCTGTGGATAAAGGGCAGGACCGAATCCAGACAGTCATCTCCAGTTTCAAAGCGGAAGGCCGGAGGCAGGTACAGGGTAAAGCGGGCCTCCGCCCCCGGAAGCAGATTCACCTTGTCCCCCAGTATTGCCAGACAGGGCTTGGTACCGGGACAGGGACGAAGCCGGACCGCCGGCCCCCCTCCGCAGCTTACCGTACAGGACAGGCCCTCCGGCGCTTCCTCCTTCCGGGGACCGCCGCGGTTTGCCGCCGCGGTCCAGGCTTTCTCCAGGGAAACCGTCTCAAAGGCAGTATGCCAGAGAAAGCCCCCGGGACGCGTCTCCTTTTTCAGCCAGGCGGCGGCGCCGTGGAGGTCCCAGCGGTACCATTTTCCCGGTTCGGGCTCAAAACTTCTCCACATTCGATAAGTTCCTTCCTCCAAGCCCAAAGGATCCGGGCCGTAGTATCTTTGTTATAGTTATAATTTCATTTGAAGGCGGGGTCCATACCCCAAATCCCGCAGATGGAGGCTTTCCGGCCTTTCAATTTTCCCCGATGTCGAATAAACTGACAACAGCCTGTAAAGGAGGCGCCAATGAAAGGTATGGGTTTATTGCTTCCGGTTATAGCCGGTTTTTTCTGGAGCTGCGCCAGCCAAAACGCTCCCGAAGCGTCCCCCCCGCCGCCGCCTGTAATGGAATACGCCGAACCCCTGACCCGGGAATCCTCCGGGCTGCGGCCCATTACCCGGGAAATTGTATCCCAGGTTTCCAACGGCGGCAATTCCATCAAAAATTTACAATACTATATTTCCGATCAGCTTACCCTGGAAATTGAAAGTGTCGTACAGCAGATAGATATTAATCCCCAGGGCGAGGGCCTGTACCAGGAAATCACCACCCAGAGCAGGATCATCATCGGCAAAGAAACCGGGGGAATTCTAAAAAACACCTACCGCGACGCCGGCGGCTTTCTGGTCCTTGAGATTATCTTTGACGAAGCCAACGACAGATACACCCTCTTCTTCAGGGAGAATCCGCAGGAACAGCGCTTTTCCCTGATCTACGACGAGGCAAGCGGCGCCGTCAATTATGGCGGTGAACGGTACCGGGCAAGTTTCAGCGGGGAAGTTCCCTATTTGCTGGTTAAGTTTGAAGAAGAACAGCTTGAAACCCCGGAGGTGCGGCATCTCCGGGGCCGTACTATTTTACAGAACAATTCCGGCGGCGGAGAACAGCAATGACCGGAAGAGTTTTACTGGAAAAGCTTAAAGGCCCCGAAGCCGGCGGGATTTTTGAAACCCTCTACGGCCCCGGCGGGGTCGAAAACGCCCGGCGCCGTTACGCCGGCCTGATAGAGAATATCGGGAAGATTAAGGACGATCACCCCTTTGATTTTCCCGAACTGGAGGGGGATATACGGCTTTTTACCGCCGCGGGCCGTACCGAGCTGGGGGGCAACCATACGGACCACAACCAGGGCAAGGTCCTGGCCGCCTCCATCCAGATGGATCAGGCGGCGGCGGCGGCCCCCCGGAAAGACAAGACCGTTATTTTCCGGTCCACCGGATACCCCGATGTGGTGGTAGATCTTTCGGACCTTGCCCCCCGGCCCGAAGAAAGGGAAACCACCGAAGCCCTAATCCGGGGGGTAGCCGCGGAATTTGCCAAACGGGGAGTTGCCGTGGGAGGCTTTACCTCCAACGCCGCTTCCACGGTACTGACCGGATCGGGACTTTCCTCCTCGGCGGCGGTGGAGGTGCTCTTTGGCCGCATCTTCGACAACTTCTACGGCGGCGGCGGGCGCAGCGCCTTGGAGATAGCCCAGATAGGACAGCGGGCTGAAAACGACTACTTCGGAAAACCCTCAGGTCTGATGGATCAGACCGCCTGCGCTTCAGGCGGGGCGGTGGCCATCGACTTTGCCGACACAGCCCGCCCGCTGGTAAAACGTTTTGACTTTAACCTTTCCGCAGCGGGCTATATCCTCTGCGTGGTGGATACCCGGGGGAGCCATGCGGACCTGACCCCGGATTACGCCGCCGTCGCCGAAGAGATGAAGGCGGCGGCCCGCTTCTTCGGTAAACAGGCGCTTCGGGAGCTTGAACTGGAGGAGCTTTTAGTCCGTGCCGTAGAGCTGCGGAAGGCCGTGGGAGACCGGGCGCTTCTGCGGGCCATCCACTTCTTTGAGGAGAACCGGCGGGTAGAGGCCATGCAGGATGTGCTGGAAAAGATGAACGCCGTCCCGGACTCCGGAGAAAAGCGGCGGATCTTCGGGCAGTATTTGGATCTGGTTAACGAGTCGGGGGCCTCTTCGTGGGATCTGCTGCAAAACGTCTATTCCCTCCGCAATCCCAGGGAACAGGGGATTCCCCTAGCCCTGGCGCTGAGCCGGAAATTCCTCCGGGGTTCCGGCGCCTGCCGGGTTCACGGCGGCGGTTTTGCCGGAACTATTCAGGCCTACATCCCCCAGGATCGTTTTGAAGATTATAAGGCGAAGATCGAGCGGATCTTCGGCGAAGCCTCGGTAACGGCTCTTAGCATCCGGCCTGTCGGAGCGGAGGAACTGAAACTATAGGAGCCCTCCTCTCCGGCAAAGCGGCCGGGCGGCGGGAGCATTTTGCCGTTAATAGCAGGACCTTGTCAAAGACCCGGATTTAAAAAGCGGCGGAGTAAATTTATTTTGACTTCCCCCTTCCCCCATTGTAAAATAGCCGGGGGGTCATTATGGGAAAGATTAAAGAACCGGTAAACCTGTCGCCGCGAATCAAGTGGCTGAGGGACTTTTATTTTCAGGGGGTGGACCGGGAATGGAACAACGAGTTCCGGCCCTTTACCACCGGAACCAGGTGGGACCGCAACTACAATGAGATGACCTACTATGTGGTCCCCGAAACCTATACCTTCTTCAAAACCTTCAATCAAAGCTGCCTGCAGGGGGCGGTAAAAATTCCCACCCCGCCGGATTTCTACCGGCGGACCATCGCCGAGCGGAAGGCCTGGTTCATCAAAAAAGCCATGGTGGACTATGTGCCCCAGGAGATACTGCCGGGGGATCTGCTCTGCGGGGCGGTCTTTAACCTGGCGGCAAGCCACTGCCTTTCCGAAGAGGAGAGCCGCCGCAAGGACGAGAAGATCTGCGGAAAACGGGGACTTACCAAACGGACCATCGAATTCCATGACCGGGGTTTCGGTAACTGCGGCCCTACCTCGGGCCACATCATCCCCGGCTACGAAAGGGCGGTGAAGTACGGGTTCAAGTCTATATACGCAGATATCGAAGCGAAGTACAAGGCCCTCTCCGAAACGGAGCGGAAGGGGCCGCAGGGGGGCCAGCTTAGGGCCATGATGGAAGCGGCCCGGATGCCCCCGGAACTGGCGGCAAAGTACGCCGGTCTCTGCGAAAGGCTCGCCGCCAAAGAGCAGGATCCCCTCCGGGGGGCGGAACTGAAACGGATGGCCGTCAATATGCGGACCGTCCCCTGGGAGGGGGCGGAGGATTTCTGGCAGGCGGTTCAGGCCCTTTGGTTCACCCACATGCTGGTCATGGCGGACGAAAACTACCCAGGACCGGGGATCTCCTTTGGCCGGGTCGATCAGGACCTCTATCCCTACTATCAAAAATCAATCGAAAAAGGAGAGGACCGGGAATTCCTCAAGGACATCCTCAAGTGCCTGTGGATTCACTGCAACACCGCCTACGACGCCATGATCAAGGTGGGGATGAACCAGGGGATCACCGCGGGCTATGGCCAGCTTATGATGCTGTCGGGCATGGGAAAAGACGGAAAGGACATGACCAACGATCTTACCTACGCCATCCTCGAAGTGATAGACGAGATGTCTCCCATCCTGGAACCCAAGCCCAATGTCCGGCTCCACCGGAACAGCCCGGAAAAGCTTCTGGACAAGGTGGCCGGTATGATCGCCGGAAGCCAGGGGGCGCCCTTCCTCCTCAACTTCGATGAACGTTCCATGGCGGGGCTTCTGCGGGAAGCCAGGGATGCGGGGCTGGAACATCTTATAAACGAGGACAATGTCTACGATTATGCCGCAGTGGGGTGCCTGGAAAATTCCATGGTGGGAAATGACCGGTCCTCCACGGTGGATGTGAACCTCAATTTCCTCAAGGCCGTGGAGTTGACCCTGGGCAACGGCAAGGACATCGCCGGGTACAGGGACCAGATCTGGGGAAGACCCTACAAAAATATACAGATGGGTCCCAAAACCGGGGACCCCCGGAATTTTAAAAATTTTGAGGAATTCTACGCAGCCTTTACGGAACAGGTCCGGTTCATTATCAAAAAGATCACGGATCTCTACAACGAGGGCAATGCGGTACGGGCGGAATTCCTCCCCACCCCCTACCTCTCGTGTCTGGTAAAGGGCTGCGCAGAACAAGGTAAGGATATTACCCAGGGGGGCGCGGAGATTAAATTCGTTACCGTCGAAGGGGTTACCTTCGCCACCACCATAGACAGCCTTCTGGCTGTCAAGTACCTGGTCTACGATACCAGGACCTGTACTATGGACGAGCTGATCCGGGCCCTGGCCTGCAATTGGGAGGGCTGCGAGGTGCTCAGGGCCAAGGCGAAGAACAAGGCCCCCAAATACGGCAGGGACGATTCCGAAGCGGACGGACTGGCCCGGCGTTTTATGGAATTCTGGTCGGGGGAGGCAGCCAAGTATAAAACTTCCACGGGCCACTCTTACCGGGCCGGGATGCTTTCCTGGAATTACTGGGTCAGTGACGGCTACATCCTCTTCGCCAGCCCCGACGGCAGAAAGCGCGGACAGTTTCTTTCCAACGCCATCTGTCCCTCTAACGGGGCGGACAGCAACGGTCCCACCGCCAACAGCAACTCCGTGGGGAATGCCCTGGGGGGCCGGGATGAATGGGGCGGCTACATCAACTACCTTCCCAACGGGGCAAGCCATACTATCACCATGAGTCCTTCCCTAATGCGGGACGATGAACACCGGACCAAATTTAAGGCCTTTCTCCGGGGATATATTGAAAACGGAGGCACCGCCCTGCAGATCAATGTGCTGGACGTGGAGACCCTCAAGGACGCCCAGAAGAACCCCGGGGAGTACCGTCATCTTCTGGTCCGGGTAACGGGGTACAATGCATATTTTACCAGCATAGGCCGGGAGCTTCAGAACGAGATCATCGAGCGGGAATCCCACGGCCGCTTCTGAGATGATAAGCCCCGAACCCATGACTGTATCGACAATGGTTTACAGCGGAAACGATACTGATACAACCGAAGCGCTGATCCTCGACATTCAGCGGATGTCCACCGAGGACGGGCCGGGGCTGCGGACCACGGTTTTCTTCAAGGGCTGCAATCTGGCCTGTCCCTGGTGCCACAACCCCGAAAGTATCGCCCGGAAACCGGACCTCAACTGGTTCGGTCAAAAATGTATGGGCTGCGATATTTGCAGAACCGTATGCCCCCGGGGAGGAATCAGCCGGGATGAGGGGGGGATTCGTTTCAACCGCCCCCAATGTCTGGCCTGCGGCCGCTGCGCCGAAGAATGTCCCAACGGAGCCATTGAGCTAAAGGGAAGACCCATGGCGGTGGATAAGCTTTGCGGAGAACTTATCAAAGACCGGGCCTACTTTGGCGCGGAAGGGGGCGTTACCCTTTCCGGTGGAGAAGTGATGATGCAGCCTGGGGCCGCCCTGGCCCTCGCGGGGCTTCTCAAAGAGGCAGGGGTCTCCGCAGCAATCGACACTGCGGGATGTTACGAGTTCCGGGTATTGGAGGCTCTGCTGCCCTTCATAGATCTGGTCCTCTACGACCTTAAGATCTTTGACCCGGCGGAACACCGCCGGATCATCGGAGCGGATAACCGGCTCATCCTGGAGAATTACCGCCGGCTTATGGAGCGGGGAATCCGGGTATGGGTGCGGACCCCCGTTATTGAAGGGGCCACCGGCAGCGAAAAAAATATCGCCGCCATCGGCGGTTTTATCAGCGAAACGGGACTTCCGGAAAGGTGGGAGCTGTGCAGCTTCAATAATCTCTGCCGGGATAAATACAAACGGCTGGACCGGGACTGGGCCTATAAGGATGCGGGGCCCACGAAAAAGGAAAGGCTTGAAAAGCTGACGGAGTTAGCCAGGCGCTATGTGCCGTCCGCAGTGTACAGCGGGACCACGGCGTAAACAGGGGGAAACAATGATAAGGTACGGAAAAGAGTTTGAAGAGGCCTGCGTCAAAAAATTTGAAAGCGACAGCAAGATAGGACTCCTCGCCTCAGTAGCCGGTGACGGCTATCCCCATATAGCGCTGATCTCCTCTATCAGCGTCAAGTCTCCCAAGGTCCTCATGTGGGGACAGTTCTCCCAGGGGCTTTCCAAGGCCTGTCTTAAAGACAATCCCAAGACGGGCTTTCTCGTGGTTTCCCCGGATCAGTACTGGTGGACCGGCAAGGCCCTTCACACCGGAACGGCCCTCAAGGGAGAGGACTATGAGTATTTCAACAACAAGCCCCTGTTCCGGTACAATTCCTACTGCGGTTTCGGGGCGGTCCACTACGGGGACCTGGTGGATGTAAGCGCCGGCGAGAAGATCCCCCTGCTCACGACCGCCCTGGGGAGCATTGCATCGGCGCTGCGGAAAAGCTCTCTGGCAAAGGCCGCCCCGGGAAAAGCCGGAGAGGCCGGAATCGAAAAACTGCCTCCCTACGGTTTTGAGATGGGATCCAAGCTGACCTGCCTCAAATTCGCCGCCTATGTAGACGGCGACGGCTATCCCCGGATTATCCCCGCCCTCCAGGGGAGGCCCGCGGATACCGGAACCCTGGTCTTTTCTCCGAAACCCTATGGCAATCTGCTGGCGCAGATACCCCAGGGAGCCAAGGCTGCGGTATACATGGCGAATCTGGATCTGGAAACCCTGCTCCTCCAGGGCCGCTGGTTTAACCTGGAGAAAAAGGGACGCTTCAAGGGTTCGGCCTTTGCCGTGGACAAAGTCTACAACTCCATGCTGCCCATCGGAGGCTATATTTACCCTCCCAAGACCTTACCCAATGTATACGGGGATGTTTCCGGCACGGCATAACAAAAAACCCGCCGGAATCTGCGCCTAATACCATGCCATGGCGGCGTAACCCACAAAAGAAGGGGGAGGGACCCCGCCGCCGTCCGCATCGGCGCTGGTAGCATACCCCAGCAGTTTCGCCCCGGCGGCCCCCATGGAACAGGCAAAACCCAGCGCCCCCAGAACCGCTCCGGCTGAGCAGGCCGCCCGGCCCGTCTCGGCCCGTTCCAGGATAAGGGCGGCCTCCCCGGCTTCCACCGCGGCAATAAAACCCGCATCATTGCTTTTCCTAACCCAGTCCAGGGCCTTTTCCCCCCCGCCCTGGGGCATAAAGCCGTAATTTTCCCCATAGTGGGTCAGGTCCGTGGAGGCCAGCACCGCAAGTTTCCGGGGAAGTTCCCCTGCCAAGGAGGCAAGGATCTTTCCCGCCTCAAAGGAAGATATCTCCGCAGGCAGCCTGAGCCAGAGCAGCTTCGCATGGGGAAAAAAATATTTCACCATGGGAAGCTGGACCTCCACCGTATTGTCCCGGTAACAGTCGGGAGCGCCGGAGAGCGCCCGTTTCAGCCGGTCCCGCAGTTCGCCGTCCATCAACATATCCCCCAGGGGGGTGGAGACCCCGTCCTCTTCGGCAAAGAGAGGCGGCGCGCCGGGGGGAAGATGGCCCCCGATAACGGCCACCGTATCCGGAGAATCCCCCCCGGTAAGAGAAAATACCGCCTGCGCCGCCAGGACCCCCGAATAGAACCAGCCCGCATGGGGGGCTATAGCCGCCAAAGCTCCCGTAGAAGGGCCTTTTCCCGCGGATTTATCCAAAAAAGATGTTATTTTTTCCGCCGAAGCGGGATACCAGGAACCGGAAAGGTACGGTTTTCTTAAAATCATACGATAATTATAGCATGGAAAGAAAAAAGCATGTATAATAAGTCCATGCGAAATAGAATTTCTTCAGTAATAGCGCTGATTTGCATACTTGTATATATTACCGCCCTGGGCTTTGCGGGCTGGCGTATGTATACCAGTATCGGCGAACGCCGCAGTCTGGCCAACAAAGAATTTAACGCGCTGGCGGACTTCGCTTCCGCCGCCAATCCTTCAGATTTTATGAGCGAATCCTTTCAGGGAAAGCTCCGAAATATGCTGGCCGATTCCAAGACCCTGGAGGGCATCATCGTTTCCGGTCCCCAGGACAGGGAAACGGCCTTTGAACGGGTACAGGGAAACGCCGTCATCTGGCCGGACAGCTCGCCCCGCTTTGCGGTCCGCTTTGGCCTTAACCCGAATCACTTTAGAAGCCTCCCCAACGGCGTTAGAAACGCCGCCGTCAGGGGGATGTCCAGCTATGTTGAATACGGCCTTTTCCTCGATATCCTAAAGTACACTCTTTTTGCAGTTATTGCGGCCCTGTCCATTGCCTTTTTTGCCTTGATAATGGAATTAACCCTGGGCAGGGATACTGCCGCCCTTGAATTCCGGGACAGTCCCCGGTCCCGAAGGGCCGTCCGGCGGAAAGAACCTTCCCGAAGGGCCGAAGAGCCCCCATCGGAATCCTATGATGCCGAAGAAGCCTTCGGAGTCTTTGAGGATACGCCCGGTCAGACGGCCCCGGCGGCCGAAGAACCGGCAAGGCAGGAAGAGTCCGGATCCGCAGAGAAAGAGCCCGCCGGGCAGGCGGAAGCCGGGGAAATGGACGACCCCTTTAAGATTCCCTTTGAAGATTTCCAGGCGGAGGCTCTGCCCGGTATAGACAATTTTGCCGGGGACGATGCGGCGCAAACAGCCGGAACGGAAGAAACCGGCGGCGGGGATTCAGCCGGCGGCCCCCAGGGGCTCTACTCTCCCCACGGTAATATAGGCTGGGAGGCCTATACCAAGGAACGGCTCGAGGCGGAGCTTCACCGCTGCGCCTCCTTTGATCAGGATCTGGTCCTCATTATCATGGAATTTAAGGAAGATCTGGACGATCTTGCCTATAAGCAGTTTACCGATACGGCGGTACAGTTCTTTACCATTCGGGATCTGATCTTTGAAAAAGGGGAACGGGGCATCACCTTGATCTATCCCAATATCGATCTGGAAACGGGTTTTGTCAAATCCGAAGAATTCCACAACCGTATTCTCAGCACCATGTCCCTGACTACCCCCACGGATCTCTGCATCGGCCTCAGTTCCCGGTCAGGAAGGCTTATCGATGCGGACCGTATCCTGATGGAGGCTTCCCAGGCCCTGGACCGGGCTCTGCGGGACCCGGCGTCTCCCATTGTGGCCTTTAAGAGCGACCTTGAAAAATACCGGGCCTTTATAAAGAACAGGCAGTAGTCCCGCCTTAGTTTCCCCCGGCGGCAAAGTAGGAAGCTTCCCTAAAAAGCCGGCTCAGGGTCCACTCCGCCAGTTGATACACATAGGGCGATCCCGTAACCTGGGCGCTCCGGCGCTTGCCTTCCTCGTCCAGGGGGCCGCAGCGGATGATCCGGTTTGTCCCGTCCCCCAGTTCCAGACTAATCCGGCCTTCGTTAAAAACCGGACTATCCTGGGCCGGAAGAAAGTTCTCCCCCTCGGCATCCAGAACGGCTCTGATATACGATTCAACCCGCTGGGTATCCGCCGGAAGGGAGCCCACGGTCCAGCCCGTCCCGCTGCGGGACAGGGTCATGGGCTCCGCCGTCCCGCCGGGATAATCGACGCTAAGGCGCTGTACCATACCGGCGTCAACCGTTCCCCCGGAGTTTTCGGGGAACAGCCTGAGATCGTACCAGGAATTAGCCGCGCCGTTGACATACGATGCTATGCGGGTATCCCCGGAACGGACATCGTTCTCTCCCTGCTTCCTCAGATAAATTTCCCGGCCCGCCGTATCCTGGTCCCCCGCCAGCAGATCCAGCAGGGGATAGGCCCCCGCTCCGCCCCGGATGATAATTCGGGACGCTGCTTCTTCCGTCAGGCCCAGCCGCTCGTGGGAAGCGGCGGAAGATGCCCGCAAAGGATAAGCGCCCCGGCTGGAAAGTATGCGGAAGAGGTCCTCCACCCGGGCTTGTTTTGCAGGAAGATCGATCCCTTCGGCGGGGACAAACCAAAGACCGTTCTTCCGGGTCAGAACAACAATCTCCTCTCCCTGCCGGGAAATGACAATGCTGTCCGCCCGGTCCGCCCCTTCGGCGTCAAGCCAGACAAAGGCGGCGTTCCGTGCATTAACCCGCTCGGGATCAAAGATCAGCGCAGCGGCGTAGATCAGGGCAAGCAGGGCGGTCAGCCCCGAAAGCAGGATCAGTTTTTTCTTATACACCATCGGCGATTTCCTTTCCTTTTGTGCCGCCCTTAACGGGACGCCGTCTCCAGGCCCGGACAAGTCCCAGGGCTATCACTGCCAGGGGAATAAGCACCACATTGAGGAAACGGGCAAAGATCATGGCCTTTGCCCGCTCAACGGGATCGGTGATCCGGTCAAGCCGGCCCGTCTGGGGCAGCCTGTTTCTGATACTGATAATATCGTCGTCATTGCCAAGCCAGTCCGCCGCCTGGAGCAGAAAGTCCAGATTGCGCTGAGACTGGGTAATTTGTATGAGGGTTGTTCCCAAATCGGCATCCCCCGTTACTACGATCCGGGAATCCCGGGGCTCCGGGGGCATATCGGGCAGTTCCTCTCCGGAACCTTCCCGTACCGGCTTGGGCAGTCCCTCGAACCAGCTGGGGAATTTTCCCGACAGGGCCGCCCCCAGAATTTTTGTCCCCCTGGTATCGGGTTCCTCGGCTTCAAAGAGATAGGCCATGCCGGGGTTGATGTTGAAGTTCTTTGTCATAAGCCAGGCTTCGGAGCTGCTGGAAAAGAGCGCCTCCCCCCGGACTTGTCCGGGAGGGTTAAGCTCAATGGGATTGGGCCAGAACATATCTACCCCGGCAAATCCCGCTGTAATGGGATTCTCCGGATTCCCGGCCTGTTCCGCCACTGCAATCCAGTGGGGATAACGGATCAGCCGGTTCTGGAAGGGAATGACCAGGGCACTGCGATCCATAACCAGTTCGGGCCTGATAGTGGCGCCGTAGTAGGACACCATGGCCAGGAGCCCCCTGTCCGTCATAAGCCGGGCCTCAAGGCCGCTCCGCAGATCTACAAAAATACTTTCCACGGCAAAGAGAACCTTCCCGCCGCCCTGGATATACCGGTCGATACGGTAGAGGGCCCAATCGTCCAGTTCCTCGGTCCCTCCCAGCACAAACAGCGCCGGCAGGGCATCGGGGATCTCCGCGCCGGGAGTAATCTGGCGGACCCGGAAGCCGGACTGTTCAAAAACCTGATTGAGGTAGCCGTAATCGCCGGACCACTGCTTGCCGGAGGCCCCCAGCAGTATCCCTATCTCATGGCCGGTCCCCCGTACCAGGGAACGGATTCGGGAGGTCAAATCGTATTCCAGGGTATCCAGAGAAAAAACCCAGGGCAGTACCTCGGAGCGATCCAGATACTCAATAACAATGCCCGAATAGACGGTGGCGAAATTCGCCTCGTCCTGTTCCACCGTTTGGATCTGGCGGCCAATGACCCCCAGTTGTTCCATGGTCTGGGCAAGCCCCGCCTTGCCGGGATCCCGCCGTATGCAGCGGATCCTGCCCTTGGAGGATGCGGCGTATTCCCGGAGCAGATCCATTATCTCCCCCGGTTCGGGGTAGAGGCCGCCGAGCCGGTCCGATACATAGTAGGTAATCCGCACCTGATCGGGAATCTCCCCATAGAGGCTCCGGGATACGGCGGAGATGGTATAGGCCTTGTTTCTGGTCAGGTCCAGCCTGAGCCAGAACCGCCGGCTTATCAGCAGGGCAAGTACAAAGGCCGCCGTAGTTAATACGGAAAGGATAATCGCCTGTCTTTTTGTCATTCCCTACCTCCACTTCCTAAAGAGCAGCACCCGGGTATTGAGAAAGAGGAACAGCGCCGTGGTAAGCACGAAGAAGGCCAGGTCCCGGGTATCGATGATTCCCCTGGAGAAACTTTCAAAGTGAAAGGAGAGGGAAAAAAAGTTGATCCCCTCCGCCGCAGCGGCGGGCAGATTCATGACGGATGTAAGCTGATTGATCAGCATGATGATGAGGAGGACCACCGCGCTTCCCAAAAAGGCTCCCGCCTGATTTTTGGAGAGGGAAGAGAGGAACAGCCCCAGGGCGGCGGCGGCGGATCCCAGGAGCAGGGCCCCCAGATATTCGCTGACAATTACCCCGCCGTCAAAACGGCCCAAGGGAAGGAGGCTCAGGGGAAGGGGAATGGTCAGGGCCATTATCCCCGCCAGCATCCCCAGGGAGGAAATAAACTTCCCCAGCACCAGATCCCACTCGGAGAAGGGCATAGTAAGGAGCAGTTCCACCGTTCCCGTTTTCCGCTCCTCCGCCCAGCTCTTCATGGTTAATGCGGGGACGACCAGAATAAAGGCCAGGGGAAAGGCGGCGAAGAAGGGCCTAAGCGTGGCGGTATCCATGGAAAAAAAACGCTGAAAATAAAAGAGCCATACAGAGGTAAAAAGAAGAAAGAAAACCGCCACGCCGTAAAAAGCGGGAGAAATGCTGCAGGAGTAGAGTTCTTTCCGGGCCAAGGCAAGGGCTCTCAGGGGTAGTTTCACAGGGCGCCTCCTTCGCCGCCTGCCGGCGGCCCGCCGGTTTCTTCATCACCGGCAGACTGGCGGCCATGCCGTTCCTCGCCGGTTAATTTCACAAATATATCCTCCAGGCTGAGTTTCCGCCGGTTCATGCCGAGTATCTTGAAACCCTCCGCCACGGCCCAGTCGAAGATCTCCTCGCCGCCGGCGGCGCTGCCGGCGGCGCTGCCGGCGGGCAGAAAAAAGCTGACCCTTACCGTACCGGAATCTCCGCTGCCGCTGCTTTCCAGGCTCAGGGGTCCCAGCCGGGCAAGACGGGCCTCAATGCCGGAGACATCCGCCCCCTTCAGGATAAGCTCCCAGGTGTCGCCCCCCTTCATGGTTCCCGCTATATCTTCGGGCCTGCCCTGGGCGGCGATACGGCCCTCATTGAGGATAAGGACCTGGGAACAGACCGCCTCTACCTCCTGCAGTATATGGGTGGAGAGGATCACCGTTTTCCGTTTCCCCAGATCTTTGATGAGCGAGCGGATCTCGATGATCTGATTTGGATCAAGCCCCGAGGTGGGCTCATCCAGAATCAGTATGGGTGGATCGTGGAGTATGGCCTGGGCCAGACCGAGCCGCTGTTTGTAACCCTTGGAGAGGGTCTCGATCTTCCTGCCCCGTACCGCTTCAAGGCCGCAGGCTTCAATGCCGGCCTTAATCGCTTTGGCCTTTTCGCCGCCCCTAAGCAGCCGGGCGCCGGCGGCAAAGGCCAGGTATTCACCGGCGGTTAAATCGGTGTAGAGGGGAACGCTTTCCGGTAAATAACCTATGCGCCGTTTTACCTCCACCGGATCTTCCTGGACCGGGATACCGTCCACCAGGGCCTCCCCTTCCGTGGGGAAGTGGAAACCCGTAAGGATCTTCATTATGGTAGTCTTCCCGGCGCCGTTAGGGCCCAGAAAACCCAGTACCTGCCCCTTTCCGACGGAAAAGGAAACATCCTTCACCGCCTCTACCTGACCATAACGCTTGGTAAGATTATGTACCTCAATCACAATACACTCCTAACTCCTTTCAAAACCGGGAACCCCGGCGGGCTAATCTGCATATTCAATGGGGAAAACCATCCGGTCCCTGGAGAGGACGGCCTGGGGGAAAATCCGCTGGGCTTCCTTTATAAGCTGCTTGAGATGGAATTCCGTGTACCGGGGACTGTAGTGGATAAGGGCGAGCTTTTTAACGCCCCCCGCTTCGGCGGCAATCCGGGCGGCCTGTTCCGCGGTCATATGCTTCTTTTCCCGGGCGTTCTCTTCCATTTCCTTTTCAAACATTCCTTCGCAGATAAAAAGATCCGAGTCCTTTACCTCCCCGGCAATGCCGGGAAAATAAAGAGTGTCGGTAACATACGAAAATTTTCTCCCCGTCCGGGGCGCCCCCATCACGTCGGCGGGCCTTATCTCCCTTCCGTCTTCAAGCTTCACCGTCTCCCCGGATTGCAGCCTGGACCAGAGAGGGCCCCGAGGCACCCCCAGGTCCAGGGCGCTGCCGGGATGGAATTCGCCGGGCCGCATCGCCTCCTCCAGGGTATAACCGAAACAGGGCTTGGTGTGCCGCAGGGAAAAGCAGCGCACATGAAACCCCTCCCCCTCATAGACTATCCCCGGTTCGTTTATCTCCTTTACGACGATATCGTAGTTGATATACATATCCAGCACCCGGCGGCTGGTATCGACATACTCGGCAATAC
This sequence comes from Treponema sp., assembly GCA_031276965.1. GTDB lineage: Bacteria > Spirochaetota > Spirochaetia > Treponematales > Breznakiellaceae > JAISMC01. Next base: position 17,293 of record JAISMC010000181.1, on the reverse strand, counting down.
GGGGAGGACCAAAGATGTAAAGCGGATCGTTCCGGTCCACTTGGGAAGAGAGCATGAGGAGCCCCGGAATGCCCGTAACATGATCCGCATGGGTATGGCTGACGAAGATGGCGGAAATTTTTTTCCACCGCAGATTCAGTCTGCGGAGGGATACCTGGGTACCCTCTCCGCCGTCAAAGAGAAAAAGTTCCCCCTCCCGCCGGAGTAGTACTGATGTAAGATGACGGTTCGGCAGGGGCATCATGCCGCCGCAGCCGAGGATGAAGGCTTCAAGATTCATGTAGCTAGAGTATAACGGCCGGAGTGGTTTTTTTAAAGCCCGCCGGAGATGATGTCCTGCCCTTCCGCAGTTTCCGCAAAGTTTTTCGCAGCTTCCGCAGGCCCTCGGCGGTACGGAAAAGCTTCATCACCAGCGGCCGGTAAGTGTAGTCCCAGCTTCCCGGACGGTGAATGATCCGCCCCCCGAAACCGGTCTTAAAAAGGTAGAGTCCCGCCATGGGATGGGAGGGATCTTCATCCGGAGGTATGCCGTAAAGGTCGTAGCTGAGGCAGCCTGCGGCCCTGGCATCTCTCATGGCTCTCCACTGCAACGCATAGGGGGCCATGAGGTTCCGCCTGCGGTCCGAGGATGCGCCGTAGAGGTAGACCGCTTCCCCGCCCCGGAAGAGGGTGATAATTGCGGCAAGGGTCTCCCCCTCGTATTCCGCTGTATAGAGCCCAATGCAGGCATTTCCTTTCCGGCCTTCCCATTCCCTGCTATGGGCAAAGAGGGCGGCATAGTAATCCGGGCTGTGGATTGCTATACCGTCCCGCCGGGCGGTTTCCTGGTAGAGCCTGTAAAAAACCGGAAGCTCCCCCGCCTCCGCCCGGCGCACGGAAACGCCCTTCCTTTCCGCCAGCCGTATATTGTAGCGCCATTTGGGCTTCATTTCCCGGAGGATCGCTTCCTCGCTCTTATCCAGATCGATGATCACCGAATCCGGGGGCTGAATGTCCGCGGCGGCCCGGAAGAGGGGCTCCTTCAGGGGCGGGGGAAATTCGGCCCCCTGGGTATACCAGGGGGGATCAAAGCGGACAAAGGCGGTGTCCCTGGGGAACAGCCGCCGGAGGGCGCGGGCAAGATCCTCCAGGGCCGCCTGGCGTTCGGCGGCGGAAAAGTCCGGAGGCAGCTCCGGCCCCCAGGGAATGTAGGCAAAGGAAACGCCCGGCCCCAGGCGGCGGCGTACCGCAAGAAGGGGCATGGTCCTCCCCTCCCCCCAGTCAACTAAAAAGGCCCGGGCGTTCCAGCCGAACCGGGCCTTAAAGCTTCCCCAAAAACCGGACTGCAAGAAAGAGGCGGACCCGTTACAGACAGCCAGATCTGCGGGAACTATACCCCGGACACGGCGGACCCCGGCGGTTCCGGCCCCCGGTCCGGCGGAAACCGCAACGGGACCTTCGGCCCAATTCCCAGTCAAGGTTCCGGCGGGAACCATCAGCGGACCTCGCCGGAGGCCACCGTCTTAGTACGGATGGGATCTCCCAGGAGGGTCAACGCCCGGCCTCCGGCCTCAACCTGATGATCCCGCACGGCGATGGGAATGGCAAAGAAGGTGTCAATATCAATCTCTCCGGGAGGCTGGCCGGCGGCGGCCCCGGCCAGTTTTACCGGCGTACCCGTGGGAACGCCGGCGGCGTCCAGTACTTCCACCCGCCCGGCCCCGCCTTCGCCCCCATAATCCGAGGCGGCCAGGAGCATGCCCCGGCTTTCCACACCCCGGAGTTTTGCCGGCTTGAGATTATAGGCCACTATGATCCGTTTGCCCAGGAGTTCCTCTTCCTTGTAGAAGGGAACCAGGCCGGAAACGATAACCCGCTCCTCGGGGACGCCGGTAACTCCCGCCGCCGTCTCCAGGGTTTCGATGTAAAGCTTATCCGCCTTGGGATGCCGCTCGATCTTTACAATCTCCGCAACCCGGAGATCCAGGGTGGCGGCAAAGGAAGCGGCAATTTCTTCGGGGCCCTTCGGCGCCGGTTTTTCCGGCGGCGAAGCCGGGACAGCCCTGATCTCCGCCGTACCGGTCTTATCCGCAGCGGCTGCCGCCGCCCCGCTCCGCTCCTTCTGGCTGCCGGAATAACGCTCCCGCAGGTCCTCCACCAGCTCATCCTCAAGCTTGGAAAAGAGTACTTCGCTCCGTATCTTTATGCCGGGCTTGAGGCCGCCCTCCTGGCCTATATCCTTCCAGGAAAGATCCCTGCCCAGGACCAGGCCGAAAAAGGAGGCCGTCTTTGCCGCGGCGGCGGGCATGTAGGGTTCGATAAGAACTGCCAAATCCCGCACTACATAACAGAGATCCCGAATCACGGCCTCCGCCTTGGGAGGGTCCTCCTTCCTCATCCGCCAGGGTTCCGCATCCTGAAAGGTCTTGTTGGCAAAGGAGGACAAGTCGAAGATCTGCCTAAAGGCATCCCGCAGATCCGCCCGTTCAAGTTTGGCGGCTATCTCATCCTCGTACCTCTTTACCCCGGCCCAAAAATCAGGCGAAGATCCCTCCGGACAGGGAATCTTTCCGTCATAGTAGCGGGTTACAAAGGACAGGGTCCGGTTTACCAGATTCCCCAGGTTGCCGATAAGCTCGCCATTCACCTTTTCCTGAAAATCCTTCCAGGTAAAAAGGGCGTCCGCCTTTTCGGGACGGTTATAAAAAATGTAAAAACGCCACACATCCGCGGGAATCCCCGTCTCCATGACATCGGTACCGAAAACGCCGATGCCCTTGGATTTGGAAAATTTACCGCTTTCATAATTAAGGTATTCGGTACTGGACATGTGGTGCAGCATAGTCCACTCACATCCTTCCGGCCCGGCGGCGGAACTTTCCGCCGAACCGGAAGAGCCCAGCAGGCTGGAGGGGAAGATCACCGTATGAAAGGGAATGTTATCCTTGCCGACAAACTGGAAGAGTTCCACCTCGCCGGGGCTCTTCCACCAGTAATCAACAAATTCACGCCAGTCCCGGAAGGTCCTGCCGGACCCTCCCCAGGAGAAGCCCCCGGTCTTTTTTGCCAGTTCGTCCCCCAGGTTCCCGGTGATGGAGATATAACCTATGGGAGCGTCGAACCAGACATAAAAAACCTTGTCCTCAAAGCCCGGCTTGGGAACGGGGATTCCCCATTTAAGATCCCTGGTGATGGCCCGTTCCCGCAGGCCGTCCCGAATCCAGGCGGCGGTCATCTGAACGGCGTTGTTGGCCCAGAATCCCCTAACCGAAGCGTCCTTTATCCATGCCTCAAGACGGTTCCGGAGTCTGGGCAAATCGATGTAAAGGTGCCTGGTCTCCCGCAGGGAGGGGGCGGCGCCGCAGCTTGAACAGCGGGGCTCCTTCAGTTCCGTGGGGTCCAGCAGCTTTCCGCAGGCCTCGCACTGGTCCCCCCGGGCGCCGGCGTATCCGCAGTGGGGACAGAAACCCCGGACATAGCGGTCCGCCAGAAAGCGTCCGCAGTGGGCGCAGTGGAGCTGCTCTATGGTGTGCCCGGTGATAAAACTCCGGGCGTCCAGTTTTTTAAAGATATCCTGGGTAACCTCGGTCTGGATGGGGGTAGAAGTTCTGCCGAATTTATCAAAGTTGATATTAAACCAGCGGTAAATTTCGGCATGGATGGCGTAGTAGCGGTCGCATAATTCCCGGGGACTTATCCCCTCCTCGGCGGCCCGGTTCTCCGTAGCGGTTCCGTATTCGTCGGTACCGCACACATAGAGGGTATCGTAACCCCGGAGCCGGCAGAACCGGGCGAAGGCATCGGCGGACAATACCTGAATCAAATTCCCCAGATGGGGCACATTATTTACATAGGGAAGCGCCGAGGTAATAAGTCTCCGTTTCATGCCTACACCTTACTATAAGGGCGGGCCGCGAATCAACAGAGGCGATTTCAAAATGTCAAATTTTGAAATTAGCTCAACATAGAGCTTTTCCCAAAACCCGGTTAGTTTCGTGAAAAGCTTACGACAAATCGGTAAAAAACCCGTTTTTTTATATAAATCTCAGGTAGCTTTCCCAAAAATTGAAGTTTTGGGAAAGCCTCCCTTATTTCTGTATTTTCGCTTTCCTTATTTGCCTGTTTCGCCCTTGCGGTAAAAAATTCTTTTCGTAACATTTAGCGTTTTAGATGTTACATACTACCGCGTATATGGGCAGTTTCCGGCAGTTTCCGGATCTTTCGGAAGTTCTCCTGGACCGCCGGGGGATCCCTGTGGCGTTCCGGAGATTTCGCCGTATCGCCCAAAACCGGGGACGCGGGCTCCTATATGGAGCGGCGTCCTCCACTTGGTCTAATGGTATATTTTCAGTTTGAATTCGGCGTTCCAGGATGCCCCCGGCTCCAGGGACAGGGGGAAACGGGGCATAATACAGGTGGACTGATACCGGTCGGTGATCCGGTCCCTGATCCGGCACCGGGTTTTGATAGGGATGAGCCATACGTCGCAGCTCCGGTCCATGCTGAGGCTGATAATATCCTCGTTTTTTATATCCAGAAATTCCAGGCCCTCCGCCGCGGTAATTTCGGCCCCGCCGGCATTTTCTTTGACGCCCTTCCGCAGGGCAAGGATGCGGAGAAAAGCCTCCCCATCATCAAAAAAAGAAAGATCGATCTCCGGAATAAAGGTACAATCCAGGGGAAGCTCCCCCCCGTTGGTAAGGGTATATTGAACCGTAAGGATATTTCTGTTCAGGCAGTAGGTTTTTTCCAGCCCCGCTCCGCCGAAGGGCTCGGGCGGCGGCGTCTCCTCCGGAAAGAGCAGTCCCTCCGCATCTCCGCCGGGGGCGGGATTTTTGGGGGCAAGCCGGAACCGGACCTTTTCGTGGACCCGGTCTACAAGGACCGGCTTGAAGGTCTCCAGCGCGCAGAAACGGGAGCCCTCGAAACGGCCCGCCCGGGCATCCTCCAGGGAAAGAGCGGAGGGAACCAGACGGTCTAAAAAAGCGCCCCGGCGGTAACCGTCCACCGGCTGTTCCTCCCCTTGATCCGGCTCCCGCCGCCGGGCCATAGTATCCAGATAGTTCCAGTTCTTGGGGAGATAGTCGAGTTCAAAGATCCCTGCGCCGCTGGTTTTGACATAACAATTCATGTGCGTATCCTGAAAAAGATACTCCTCCTCGCCGTCCAAATCAAAATCGAAGGTCAAAAGAGAGGGGATAAATATACCCTTCTCCCGGGTTATTTTCTCCGCCCCCAGGAGGGCCCGGTAGGCAGCTTTCCTCAACATATTCCGGTAGATGCCGCCGTCCCCCAGATAGCAGAACGCGTCAAAACTTTGGGCCCTGAGCAGTTCCTCCTGGGCGGTACGCTTGCGGGACTTATCGCCCCGGAGCTGGTTGATAAGGGAATGGGTAAAGATCATTTTGGAATAGATGCCGTTAGCCTCGGGATAGATGATCAGAAACTGCCGGGGCAGAAGTCCGGGCTTCCGCTGCGGGAGATCGTCTTCCGGACCGGCCTTTTTGTTCCCGTATCCCAGCACCGGCGAGGCGGGAAAATAGGCCTTGACCGGGAGCTTCGCATTTTTAAGATACCGGGAGGGGCTGGTAAAATTGATAAACGATTCGGAACGGGCAAGATCCTCAAAAAACTGATGTATCCTCAGCTCCGGGCTTTCCCCGTCCCCAAAGAAGCGCCCCGGAAAAACCGCAGTTACCCCCTCCCCGGAGCGGTCCCGAAACTTTTCCAGCACCGGAAGGGCCCTTTCCACGGCAAACGCCCCCCGGAGCTTTCCTGCGAGGGGAAAAACCGTAACCAGCTTCCCCTGGTCCTCGCTGATTACCGGCGATTCCGTCCCAAGCCCTGCGGAACGGAAGGTCTCATCCTCCAAAAAGGTATAGACCATACCGCAGGAGTTCAGGGTTCCCACCATAGCCTGTTCCCAGGCCAGACCGGGGAGCCAGCATCCCTGGGGCCGTTTGCCGAATTGCTTTCTCAAATAGGTGGTAAACATTTCAATCTGGCTTATCCTGTCCTGCGGGGAGATTAGGGCCATCATGGGCTCATAGCAACCGCCTCCCAATCGCTCCACCTGCTTCGGGGATATCATGTCCTCCAGGATAAGAAAAAATTCAGGATGGTTCCGCTCCAGCCAGTTAAGGAGCGCCCCCGAATAGTGGAGGACCGCCGGAATTTTGGGATACCTGTAAAGGGTTGAGATAAAGGGCTTTAACCGTACCCTGTAGAGCTCCTCAAATTCATCGATTCCCGCTCCATGGGGAAGGTGTTCGTGGGAGCCCAGGATCAAACTGATACTCCGGCTCATGAGGCTGTTATTCTAAACTACTTTTCCCTCCATGAAAAGCCGGAAATGGTCCGCCGCCCAGACCGTCCTGTGTACGGCGCCGTCCGGGTTACTGCAGGGCCCTGAGCAGGAAAACCGCGGCGGAAGAGAAGATCAGCGAGAGGAGACCCGCGGAGATCAACATCAGAGGGGCGCCCCGAAAGAAGGGAGGAACCTTTTCGACGGAGGCCCGGCGTTTTATTTCGCAGAGGATAAACGCCGCCAGCAGGGCGCCGCCGGTAAAGGACAGGGAGAGGACCGCCGCCTCCACCGGGGAAGCGGCCAAGTGCATGGTCAGGAACAGGGCGCTTACCGCCAGGCCGTTGTAAGCGGAAGCGGCGCTGAACAGGGGAGAAAGCTTCTCCTTTTTGAAAAAGAGCCTGAAGGCGCAGGCCTCAAGGCCCATACAGACCAGAGCGCATAGGGGAAAGATCAGCATATAGTTCAAAAAACCCAGGGAAAGGGGGGCAATAATATAGGTGAAAAAAAACCAGAGGCTTAAAACAGTTATAAAAAGAACCGCCCACTGAACCCATACATGATGGCGGAAACGGTACTGCGCCGATCCTATTTCGCCAAGCCCAAGCCCCAGATGAATTATCAGATTGACCGCCATGCCGGCGAAGATCCCCAGGGAAATGATCATTCCGCATCCTCCGAATGGACGTACCGGCCCCTGCAGCGGCGGAAGAGAACCACGGCGTACCCCAGAAGGATAAGGGCCCCCGAAGAAACGGCGGCTGTCTTAACAGGAAAATAAAGGCCCTCATAGTTGAAGAAGAGCGTTATTCCCCGGGGACCGCCGGGAACCGAAAGGGAACCAAAACCCAGGGGCTCCCGGATCAGGGCCAGGCCCAGAATAAGCAGCCCCAGGAGCAGTCCCTCCAGCAGCGCCCGGCCCACTGCCGGGCCGGAATCAAGATTTCCGGTACGGGAGCATACCTTGGAGGCAACGCAGGATACCGGCGCCAGAAGGACAAGCAGGGTAAGCTCCATGGAAAGAAAGGGATTAAAGAAGGAAAAGAGAAGCAGAAAGAAGGCGCCGAAAAAGGAGGCTGTAAAAATTTCCAGCGTTCCTTTCCCCCGGACCGGGAGCAGCGGTTTGGCCGCAGTTAATACCAGAACGGTTAGGGCATACACCCAGACCAGGGCCCCAGCAATCAGCAGGGCATAGGCGGTACGGCCGGACCCCATGATCAAAAGACCGGCGCAGGCCAAAGTAGAGAGGGGCGCATGGGACCCCAGGAAGGCATGGGACTGATAACGCTGACTCATGGTTGTTCCCCCGTTACAATACGCCGCAGATAGAGCTGTACGAATTCCGGAACGAGGCGTTCCTGGATGCGTTCCGCATGGCTGCTCAGGGGGATCAACGCCTCCAAGTCTCCTTTGGGAGAGAGCATCGCCGCAAAGGAAGCCTGGATTCCATGGTCCATCATGGTAAAAACCACCGCTTTGCCGGCGGAATCACTGCGGGTGTACCAAAGTCCCAGGGGGCGCTCCGGTTCCGCAGGGGAAGGCAGATAAGCCGCCAGCCGCCGGGGGTCTCCTGCGCTCAATAGGACGCCGTTTACGGCGCGCATTAAGGCCCTGGTCCGCAGAGGCTGGGTAAAAAACCAGATCAGGCCGCCGGCGGCCAGAATTCCTATTATCCAGCCGAACAGTATTCCCCCGTCCCTAAGCCGGAAAAGCGGAGTCCGGAATTTTCCCTTCATGGGGACCTCCTCTTATGGGAATAGAAAATACGGCTTTCCAGGCCCCGGATCAGGGGAGTCAGGGCATTGATAAGGGCGGCGGCAAAAAAAGCGCCGTAAGGTTCAAGCCCTGCATAACGGAAAACAAAGGCGGCGGTCCCCGCAAGACAGGCCGCTGTCAGGGCGCCGGCGCCGGACTTGGGACCTGTAGCGGGATCGCCTAAAAGGAAAAAGGCCGCCGCCATGACCCCCCCGGAACAGAGGCCGAAAAGTACATCTCCGCCGCCCAGGGACCCCCCCAAGGGCAGGGCGCCGAAGATCCTGACCAGAAGGGCATAGGTCCCGATAAATACCGCCGGAACCCAGCAGCGGCTGACCCGTACTGCGGTAATAACAATGGTCCCCAGGAGCAGTACAAAGAGGCCCCGGTCGGCGATAATTCCCGGCCCGGAGGATCCGAAAAGGTCCACATACCCATCAGGCAGTTCGGTCCTGCTGAAAGAAAAGATCGTTTGGTTAAGAAAGGAACTGAACATCTTATCGAAGGGACCGCCGGTCCAGCCGTTTATTTTAAGTATCCCCAGAGGCGAACCCTGGGGGTCGGAAATGCCCTTGCCCAGACTGCCGGTTAAAACGGCCAGGGGGGAATTCTCAAGGGCCCGGTTAAAGGCCAGGGGCCAGGAAAAATAAACAAAAAACCAGCCCCCCAGGGCAGGATTAAGCCAGTTGGTCCCCAGCCCGCCAAAGCTGTGCTTAACCACCGCAATGGCAAAGACCACCCCCAGGGCGGCAAAAACCGGATGGATGCCGTTGGGCAGCAACAGGGTCAAGACCAGGGCCGTAACCAGGGCGCTTCCGTCCTTTAGGAGGGGAATGCCCTTTTTAAGGCCGATAAGCAGTTCCGTTATCAGCGCCGCCGCCGCCGCCGCCAGGGCGACGGCCAGTGAAGCAAAGGAATCGCCCAGGGCGGACTGGAGTACCGCCAGGGCTGCGCAGACACTTACCAGCCACATTCTGGCTGCGGTGGAACAGGTAAAGTATATCTGAGGTTTTTGAAACAGCGCCTGCCGGGAAGCGTCCCTTTCCCGTAGCATATTCCTCGCCATCAGTACCCCCGGTATGCGGAATTCACAATTGAAGAACTGAGGAGAAGCCTGGAGGGACAAACTACATCACAACAGCCGCAGCCATGACATTCCGGGGCCCTGCCGGAGTCCGGTTCCCGGCTGTCCGTGATGGCCGCCTTTTTATACAGTTCTTCGGGATCAAGCCCCACAGGACATACGGCCCGGCATTCCCCGCAGCTGATGCAGGAACCGGGAAGCGCGTTTCCCGCCTGTCCGCCCAGAACCGCAAAGACCGCATAGGTAGTCTTGATCACCGGTTCATCCAAATCCACCACGGTCCGGCCCAAAAGGGGGGAACCGGCGGCAATGCGTTTGGGCTTGTCGATAAAGCCGCCGCACTCCGCAAAGATCTCGCCTATCCTGGTTCCGATACGAACCTTCATCACCTGGGCCTTCTTTACCGCGGAGCCCCCCACGGCGACATAACGTTCCAGTATGGGCTTCTTCAGTTTGACCGCATCGAAAATCGCCGCCAGGGTAGCGGGGCCAAAGGAAAGGATGTAGCCCAGCTCAATGCCCTCTTTTTTGCCATACATCCTTAGAACCAGATCCAGTTCCCGCTGGTTTCGCTGGGGATACCGGGAACTTACCAGAATCATGGAAACGGGGATGTCAAAGGATTCGGCCTCCGCCAGCAGCATTCTGCCCAGATCCTTCTCGCCGTGGGAAACGGCAAAGATGATCCTCACCGCCCGGCTGGCCCGGGCCGCAATGCAGCTTCCCTCCACCACCGCCTTGATCCGTTCCCGGCAGAGCACATAATCCGCCACCAGCCAGGGATCGTCAAAGACACAGCGGACCACCAGCGTCAGGGGCTCCTTGAGGGAACGGAGGGAGGAGAGCATATCCGATACGGGCCGGCCGGGACCGTCCATCTCCACAATGCCGTATTCCGAGACAATCCGCTGAAGTTCATAGATGGACAGGCCCTGCCAGGGAAAATGTTCTACCCGCTTTCCCAGCTTTTCAAAACTTCCCTCCATACGGATAACCAGGGCCTCGTTGGGACTGCCGCCGGCGGCTTTCCAGGACACCATCCGGATAACCCGGCCGGGCACGGCGGCGTGGATATTGGCGGAACCAAGCCCCTGGCCCCGGCCTATAAGCATTCCCTCCCGGACATAGTCCCCCACCGATACGATGGGATAGGCCCGGCCTCCGGTATGCTGAACCAGGGGAATTACCGAAAGCCCCGGAAGAAAGGCCGTTACGCAGGAATCTTTTGGAGGAACCGTGGGATCTTCAAATAGTATTCCCCCCCTGGGAAACGAAAAAACCTTCATGTAATCCTTTATGCCGCAATCCGCTTATCACTATATACCAGCATTTTCTTCTTTTTTCTATACCTAAAAGCAGCCCGAAGGAGAACGGGAACGCAGAGCAGCCCCCCCAGAATTGCGGGTATCCGGTCTTCTCCGGTCCCCGGACGAGGATCGCCTCTTTCAAGAAAAGCCGTTAAATCCGCCAGGGGAAAGGGGGGGAAATCCCCGTCTCCGGGCAGGGGGCCGGCTTCGGGGAAACGGTTCCCGCCGGAATCCTCCAAAACCCCCGCAATAAGGCCGTCTTCCCCCAAATAGTAGGACCTATAAGCAAAATCCTCCCCTTCGCCCAGGGGGGTAACGGAAAAAGACGACTGAAAGGCCAGATGATTCTGGTAATCCTCCTCGCGAATCACAGGCAGATTCTGGAGAAAATCCCCGCCGGCGGAGACCGGAGCCTTACGGACGCCTGAGGGAAGGGCCGAAAGGAACAGGGAAAGGATCGCCCCCAGGGCGAAAGGCAGGACCGCAGCGGGGAAAAGGGACCCCCTAAAAGAACCGGCGATGGGCACCGGGAAAAAGCGTATATGTCCCTGTTCGAGCCCCCGTATGGATTCCGCCCAGACGGAAAAGCCCAGGATGATGAAAAAACCCGCCGGCAGAACCAGAGCCGGAACGGAGGGGACATTGCCGGAAAAACAGATGAGACCGTAGGCCGCCAAAAGGATCCCCCCGGAGAGGAACCGGGGCCGGAAATTTTCCTCCCTAAGGAGAACTTTTCTCCAAAAGGGTTTCCTGTCCCAGGGGGAAAAATCCCGCCCCGCCACATGGGGCCGGCAGGCATAGCGCCGGGATACAAACCATCCCCGCAGGGGCTCAAGGAACAGGGAGAACAGAGCCGAGATGACAGCCCCCAGGGCAAAACCCGGCGGACCCAGAAAAACCGCCGCTCCCAGAAGGGGCAGGAGCGAGAAGGCCGGCAGGGAGGGCCGCAGCAGCAGGATCAGCCCCGCCGCCGCGGGGATAAAGAGGATGCCCTGGGGGAAGAAGGACCGGGGGGACCCCAGTATTTCAAGAGAATAGCCCGGCAGATCCCCCGTTACCGGAGCCAGCTTTCCCGCAAGGTTCCGGGAAGTACATTTACCAGAGAGGGGTATATAAAAGTAGCGTTTCCCTCCCCTTACAAAAAAGGACCGCAGCTTTTCCGCATAGCCGTCATTCCGGGGATCAAAATCCTCCACCCGGTCCTGATATTCGTCCAGGGGAATGGGCCGGAGGGAATCAAAATCGTCCAGGTAAACCAATTGGGTGGACTCGGAGATATAACCACCGATGGAAAGATCCCTTAACAGGGCCCCTGTCTCTTTATCGGAACAGTCTGCGTCCACCCCAAGGACCCCATAGGCTCCGGCGGCGGGGATAAAGAACCGTATCAAAAGGATGATCGCCAAAGCAAGTCCCAGGGAGAGCATTACCGTCATCAGAACTGCTTTTTGAAAAGACATGGGGCTATAGATACGCGTAAGCGGCGGCAATAAAAATCCCCAGCAGGGCCCCCACAACAACCTCCAGGGGAGCATGGCCGTGGACTTCCTTTACCGGATGATAATCAACCAAAGCCTTATCCGCCAGCTGCCGGCCCAGAATATTGAGGGTTCTGGCCTGGATGCCGGAGGAACGGCGCACCCCCATGGCGTCCCTCATAACGACAACGGCAAAGAGCAGAGAAACTATAAAAAGATCGGACCCCGGTCCTTCGTGGATGGCCGCCGAAGCCGCCATGGCGCTGACCAGAGCCGCATGGCTTGAGGGCATCCCTCCGGTCCGCCAGGCTACGGTAGACAGTATTTCCCGAATGGTACTCTTGTGGGACCGAAGCAGGGCCACCGCCGCCTTGATGATCTGAGCAAGAAGCCAACTGGAGATAGACGATAAAAAAATGGGGTTTTCAAGAAAATTTTTAAACGCTTCCATTCGTACCAGCATGGCTTAATACACAATCCTCTAGGGCGGGGACTTTTGTCAATACTCTATAGAAAAACTCCGGTATCCTCTGGGTATTTGAGAACTGTTCCGGACCGATTCTACCCTGGCCCCAGGCGGTCCCCGGTGAAGCCACCGGAGCAGGGCATTCAGCCTTTCCCCGGACCCTTCGGCCCAGAGTTCCACCTCCCCCTCCGGCGTATTCCGCACCCAGCCGGAAAGACCCAGCCGGCGGGCCTCATGATAGGCGGAATACCGGAAGCCCACACCCTGAACCCTGCCCCGGATCAGGGCGAAAAGGGCCTGCGGCGGATTTGAAATCTCCCCCCGGGACGGGGATTCCCGGACGCCGGGTTTCACAGTTCCTCCCAGAAGGCCCTGATGACAGAACCGGAAAAACCGGCAAATCTTAATTTTTGCTTAACATGGTACTCTTCCCCGTCCCGTCCGTTAAAACCGGGGAACTTTTTCGCCAAATACCGGCGCAGCAGCCCCATCTCCCCCTCAAAGTCCAGCGCCGTCCTAATGGCGGAGGCGGCGTCATCCCGGTCTATGCCCCGTCCGCAGAGCCCCTGGAGCAGCTTGAGGGGGCCTTCGGTCCCGCGGCTCAACCGGGACTGAACCCAGCGGAAGGCGTAGCGTTTATCGTTGAGGAGATCCAGATCCGCCAGCCGGGAAACCGCCGCCTGTACCGGTCCCGGAGCGTGTCCCCGGCGCTCCAATTTCCGGGAAATGCCGAAGACCGTCTGTTCCGCCCTGGAAATAAGCCGCAGCGCCGCCTGTTCCGCCCGGAAACAGGCGGCGGCAAAGCAAAGGGCCTCTTCACCGCCGGGCGGAAGTTCCGCGCCGGGACGGGGAAGAGCCTCCCCCCGGCAGGAAGGAGGCAGATAACTCTTCCGGTAGGCGAGGATACAGCCGCCGGACAATTCGACCCGCTCCGTTTCGGGATCCGTTCCGGTTTTTACCGATACCACCATCATAATGTTACTATAATGATTTTTCCGAGGCTAACGCAATTCTCACCGCAGACAGATGAAGTTAAACTAAAGTTTCGGCGGACCGGTAAACCCGGTTTCCGGTTGACCCTCCACCCGGTTTAGCATCCTCAAAAGCCGTTCCCGCCGGGAACGGAGATCTTCCCGCATCACCGGCCTGGTCCCGTCTATGCCAAGGGCCGCCTCGGTGTAGTTCAAGGCGGCCTGCCGGTCCCGAAGCCGCCATTCCGCATCTATCGCCAATGTCCTGCAGGCCGCGGCCCGCAGAGCCGAAGAAAGGTTCCGCTTCAACAGGGACCGGAGACGCCGTCTCCCCTCTTCGGTACGGCCGCCCCGGATCAGATCCAGGCTCAGGATATAACCTGCCAAGGGGGAATCCTTTTCCGCTGCCTCCATAAGCCGCCGGGCGGTCTCCCCAAGTTCCGCCGCATCCTCCCCCGGACCGTCCGGCCCCCCGGGAAAAGCGGCGCCTCCGCTCCTGCGCCGGGCCGCCTCCCGCCAGCACAGGGCCAGGGCGGCCTTATCGACACGGTAAACCCCGGCCCCCAGAGGATCGGCGGCGATCCGGGCCAGGACGGTAAAGAGGACGGCCAGCCCCAGGATGTCCCGGAGGTTATGCCCGCAGATCCCCAAAAGGGCGGCCTCCGCCGAAGGTTCTCCCCCGGAACGCAGGTAGGAGAACCAGATATCCGGGGCCATCGAACCAGGTATATCTCCGGTCCGGTCCAGTCCCAAAATCCCGGTTTCTATCGTTCCCTGGGAACAGGAGGGGAGCACCCGTTTCCAAAGACGGCGGCTGGGATAGAGCAGATCCGCATGGTAAAACACAGGGGAAGTCATACCGTTCATAAGGCAGCGGGTTTTAAGAATCTGAGAGTCGAAGCTCTTACCGTTATAGGTAACCGTCAGGGGGGGCTGCGCCGGGCCGGAAGGAACCGGGGAGGGTGAAAATTCCGCCAGCGCCGCCTTCAGAAAATCATTCTCGCCGGGATAGTCCAAGAGTAGATATTGTTTAACTTGAAGCCGGTAATCCCGGTCCGGCCCGGAACGCTTAGACCCCTCCACAAAACGGCCGAAGGCGGCGAGAAACGCCACCGTACCGGCGCCCCCGGAAAGGCCCGTAGTTTCAAGGTCGAAGAACAGCAGATCCTCCGGGGAAAGCCTTTGAGGGTTAGGGGATACGGAAACCGGTTTTGCAGCAGAACCGGTTTCCGGCGCCGCGGCATAGCGGAGCAGATCCGGTATCAGAATGGAGAGGGAAGGCGGCAGGGGATATACGGGGACGGCGGGCAGATCCAGCAGCGCCGAACGTTCAAGCACCTTAAAGCCGGAGGGAACCCAGCCGGAAAATCCCGGCGGAATCCCGCTCCCGGAAAGTAAAGACCCCGCCGGCTGGGACCCCTCCGCCGTCCCGGCTTCAGCCGGCCCTGCCGCCGATCCCGCCTCCCGGATACGCTGCAGCCGGGCCCTAAGATTCCCTCCCATAAAGACCGCCCTAGATCAGGGCCCCGAGGAAGGCCCCGGTTCCATCCTTATTGCCTCCGGGACCGACACAGGAAGGACAGCCCCCTTTACAGGGGCAGCGTTCCACTATCCGGCTTATGGAACGGAAAAGATCCCCGGCCCGGCGGGACAGCGCTTCGGCGAGACCCGTACCGCCGGGATATTTGTCGTAGACAAAGAGGGCGGGAAGGCCGAAGTGGGGGTCCCGGACCCGCTCGGCGACGCCTATGTCCCGGGGATCGCAGAGGAGAAAGACCGGGGCTATGCGTTTTATCAGAGTCCCGGCTCCGGCAAGCGCCGAGGCGGCTCCCTGTTCGTCAAAGGCCGAAAGGTTCTCTCCGCCCCGGGACTCCGGGGGAAAGAGAAGAATCAGCGCCCGGGTCTGCATTTCCTCCTCCGGCAGATTTATCTCCCCGTATCCGATATTTTCGTGGGTGTGGAAACGTATCTTTTTGAACTTGGCCGTCTGGGACCGGACCAGCACATCCCCTACAATACCCTGGGCCAGGGGAACTTTGCCGCCATAGACAAGACGCTCATCCTCGGTAAGAACTTTGATATCGGTCTTTACCAGACCGTCGGTAAAATAATTTACCTCCGCCTCCCGGACCAGGCACTTCCTGTTTTCAATGTCCAGGGATTCCACCAGGTACTGACGGCCCCGGTGTATATATACGGCGTTTTCGAAGATCATCTCCTTGGCGCTGGGCCGGTCCATCTCGCCGATTACGGCGTTACGGCCGCCGGTAAGATCCACAATCACCACATTGTCCGCCGTAGCGGAACGGAGGCTGATACCCTCCGCAGGAAAGGAACGGTCCGCCCAGTGCCAGCGGCCGCCGGGTCCGCCGCCGGTATGCCGGATTACGCCCCCCTCCTCAAGGTACTCTAAAACGGGGACCGCGTTTTCCCCAAAGGGATCGGTTTCCTCCGGCGGAGGGCCGGGATCCTCCCGGGACAAGGCTCCGGGCCGTCCGGGGCCCAGACATTCATCCCTGAAGGGAAGCTCAAAACAGGCGCACTTTATATGATCCGTCAGAATATAGGGATTGTCCGGATCAAGCCGGGCCTCCTCCACCCCCTTGTGAAAAAACCATTCGGGATCATTCATAATGAACTGATCAATGGGTGAAGCGGAGGCGACGAAAACCGATACCGAAGTCCCCCCCCGGCGGCCCGCCCTGCCCGACTGCTGCCAGAAGCTGTTAAAAGAACCGGGGAAACCCGCCACCACCGAAGCGTCCAGGCCGCCTATGTCGATACCCAGCTCCAGGGCGTTGGTGGATACCACCCCCTGGATAAGCCCCTCCCGGAGCCCCCGCTCTATCTCCCGCCGCTCGTTGGGCAGGAACCCGCCCCGGTAGGCCTCAACCCTGATCCGGGAATTATCCGTATAGAGATTGGCCAGATCCTCGTTGACATAGGAGGCGGCCACCTCGGTTTTTATCCGGGAATGGGCAAAGAGGATGGTCTTGATGCCCGCCTTGAGGAAGGCCAGCATCCAGCGGCGGCTTTCGGTGATCACGCTGCGGCGTATCCCCTGGACAGCGTCCACCAGGGGCGGGTTATAGAGGATCACCCGCTTCTCCCCCCGGGGAGCGCCGTTTTTGTCTACCAGAACCGCCCCGGCGCCGATAAGGGTTTGGGCCAGTTCCAGAGGATTGGCGATGGTGGCGGAACAGAGGATGAACCGGGGGGAAGAGCCGTAAAAGACGGCAATGCGCCGGAGCCGGCGGATCACATTGGCCACATGGCTCCCCAGGACACCCCGGTAGGCGTGGGCCTCATCGACAACCACGTATTTTAATGAAGAAAAGAACTTTATCCACTTGGGGTGGTTGGGGAGTATCCCCTGGTGGAGCATATCGGGGTTGGTGATGACGATCCGCCCCCCGTCCCTGGCGGCGACCCGCAGGGAGTCCGGGGTATCCCCGTCGTAGGTGGCGACCTTAATTGGAACGGCCCCCGGAGAGGCGCCCGTTCCGCCCCCGGCCAGTTCGTTCAGCTCGGACTGCTGATCCTGGGACAGGGCCTTGGTAGGAAAAAGGTAGAGGCAGCGGGCCTTTTCGTCCTCCAGCAGGGCCTGGAGGCAGGGCAGGTTGTAACAGAGGGTTTTCCCGGAGGCGGTGGGGGTTACCACCACCACGTTCTTTCCCCCCCTGGCCTTTTCCCACACCTCTCCCTGGTGGACGTATATCCGTTCTATGCCCCTCCGGCGTAAGGCGCCAGCGAGCCGTTCATCTAAATCCCCGGGAAAAGGAACATAGCTCCCCTCCGTGGCTTCCAGAAGACGTTCCATGACGATATGAGGGGCAAATTCGGGGCTCCTGATAATTTTTTCCAGGGCTTCGGCCTGATTCATGGGCTAACATTACCACAAACAACAGGCGGAGTAGAGACATCGCCGTAGGTTTTGACAAGAAAGATG
>JAISMC010000069.1 GCA_031276965.1 Treponema sp. | reverse complement strand
GGAGAAGCTGTTGAAGCTCAATCGGGAAAAGGGTTACCTTGGAAATCCTCCCGGTCAGGGAGGAGGAGATCAGGCCCCCGCGGCCTGATTTCGGCTGGATTTTATTACTGGGCAACCGCTCCTTTTCGGCTGGAATAATTATTAGGCAATGCGGGGGCTAGTTTTTTGTACGGAGAAAGAGTATACTACTTGCAGAACTTTAATCACGGTGGGGTTATGAAAAACGCATTCATTTTATTCTTGACAATGATAGTTTTTTCCTGCGGCGGCGGACCTGTAACTCAGGCTCCTTCGGAACCCGTTCCTGCGGCCCGGACGACCGCTCCCATTGAAGCCGGGGATGATGATCCGGATACCTTTGATCCCAGCAGTATAAGCCAGGATGTATACGATTCTACCAAGTCCGATGTCCAGCATCTTATTGAAGAGTTAAACGGTATCATCAGAGCCAAGAATTACAATGCCTGGAGATCCTATCTGGACGAGGACTATTTGGCGGATATTTCTTCTTCCGAGTATCTCCAGCGTATTTCCGACAGCGCCGCCATGAAATCCCAGAAAATCGTCTTAAAGGCCCCGGAAGATTACTTTAACTATGTGGTAGTTCCCTCCCGGGCCAACAGCCGGGTTGACGACATTGAATTTATTACCCAGCGGCGGGTCAAGGCCTTTACCATTACCGAAAAGGGTCAGCGGCTGCGGCTTTACGACCTGGAACGTTCCAGCGACGGATGGAAGATCATTAATTGACCCCCCGTGGGGAGCCGATAATGTAATATGGCGTTTTTTGGAGGACGATAAATGCTGAATTTTAGAAAGACCGTTATTGCGGCGGCGCTTTTTATTGCGGCGCTGTCCCTGGCGGCAGGACAGGAGGGCGGTTCCGGCCAGGAACTGTCGGTAGAAGAATCATATCTGCAGGAATCGGTGGAGTTGATGATAATCAGGGAAACCAGCCGTTCCGACAACCGGGATCAAAAGCAGATAGCTATTAGATATCTTGGCGACGCCATTAAGCGGGGCAATACCGGAGAAGAAGTCCGGGGCGCCCTGGAGTACCTTTCCATGGAAGGGGTGATGAGCAAGGCCAGGGAAAACGGCAGGCTGGTCAACAACTACCCTGACGTGCGGAAGGACGCGGCTGCATTACTGGGCGAACTGGGAACTCCCGAAGCAAAGGATACGCTGATTAGGATCTGCATCGCCGATCCCGAGCCCATGGTGCTCCAGGAGGCGGTTAAGTCCCTGGGTAAGATAGGGCTCAACGACAACGAAGAAACCGTCGCCGCCATTGCCTGGATTGTAACCCGTTTCGACGTGCTCAACCCCGACAATCTGCTGGCCCTTTCGGCGGTCGACGCCTTTGACAGGATCGCCGCGAAAAACAACGGCATCAAGGACCCCAATGCCATACGGATGTTGATCCGTATTGCCAGCGGCCCCTACATCAAACCTGTCAGAGATCGGGCAGAACAAGTCTTGCAAAATCTCCGTAAATACAACATCCAAAACTCCCAAAACCAGGGAAGATAAAGCTGCAATGACCAGGGGGAGGCGGCTTTTAGGAGCATGTATCCTGGGTCTCCTGTCCTGCGGCGGAGCCAGGGTTCCGCCGCAGATGTCCGGGGAGGCGCCGGAACAGCCTCTGGCAGCTTCGGAGACACAGGGCGTTTCCGAAAGGGATGTATTTTCCGGCGCCCCCGCCGCCGGGGAAGCTTTCATATTCGTTAAAGAAAACACCGATGGTTCCGGCGACGGCCTTGCCCGGCTGCTGAACAGGCTGGAGCCTCCCTTTTATAAACAGGGAAACCGCCCCGGCCTTATAGGGCCCGAAGACGTTATTATTATCAAAATCAACTCCCAGTGGGCGGAACGGGGCGGGACCAATACGGACCTGCTCAAAAGCCTGATCCGGTATATCGTGGACCACCCGGCGGGTTTTAGGGGCGAGGTGATCATCGCCGATAACGGCCAATCCATGTTCGGTTCTCAGCGGTCCGGGGGCAGCCTGGACTGGGATAATACCAACAGTAAAAACCGTACCCAATCCGCCCAGGATGTGGCGGACTGGTTCGACAGCCGGGGCTACCATGTTTCGGGGCTGCTCTGGGACAGGCTGACCCGGACCAGAGTGGAAGAATTCGAAACCGGCGACATGGCCGATGGTTTTGTGGTGGAGGATACGGTCCATCCCACGGGGCTTGTGGTAAGCTACGCCAAATTCACCACCAGGTACGGAACCTCCGTAAGTTTTAAAAAGGGAGTCTGGATCAATGCGGCCCGGCGCTACGAAGGGGACCGGCTAAAGGTTATCAACGCCCCGGTGTTAAAATCCCACGGACAGTATCAGGTTACGGGGGCCATGAAGTCTTATATGGGAACCCCCTCCAATTCCCTGACCAGCATGTCCCCCCACCAGAGTGTGGGCCGGGGCGGTATGGGGACCCAGATGGCAATGACCCGGTTTCCGGTCATCACCATCCTGGACATGATCTGGATCACCCCCGACGGCGGGCCCAATGCCCCCTATTCCCGGGCGGTACAGAAGAATATGATCGCCGCCTCCACGGATCCGGTGGCTTTGGACTATTGGGCCGGCAAAAACGTTCTTATGCCCGCCGCCCAGGCTGCGGGAAACCGCCGCTATACCTCGATGAATCCCGACGGCAGGGAACCCGGTTCCTTTGGGTACTGGCTCCGGCTTTCCGCAGAGGAACTGCAAAGGGGGGGCTATCCGGTTACCATGGATCCGGGGAAGATAAGGGTGATAAAACTGTAAAGATAGACCTGCGCCGGCTTGACAGCGGATTCCGTTTTCATTACGTTTAACGGGCATGAGAGACTAGCTCATCTGGATAGAGCGTCAGCCTCCGGAGCTGAAGGTGGTGGGTTCGAGTCCCGCGTCTCTCAAAATGGAACCTATTATTTTAGCCTCCGGTTCTCTTCGCAGGCAGGAGTATTTCCGGCTGATGGGGCTCCCCTTCAGTATTATGCCTTCAATGATTAACGAAAGTCCGAAAAAAAATCTGCATCCCAAGGAATTTGCCGAGGACCTGTCAATCCGGAAGATTAAAAAAATTATAGAGGTACTCCAGGGACGGATCCCGCCCTGGATCTGCGGAGCCGATACGGTTGTTTCGGCAAACGGAGATATCTTCGGCAAACCCGCCGACCGGGAAGATGCTAAAAAGATGCTCACCTGGCTGCAGGGCCGGGATCATAAGGTGATTACCGCGGTGGCCCTCTTTAAGGGCCGGGAAAAATCCATAGACTGCCGTTCCGTGGAAAGTATCGTAAGTTTCGCCCCCCTCTCGGAGGCCGAGATAGAATGGTATCTCAATACCGGAGAATGGCAGGGGGTAGCCGGCGCCTACAAAATCCAGGGGCTGGCGGGCTGTTTTGTATCCCATATCAAGGGGTCCTACAGCGCCGTGGTGGGCTTGCCGGTACATGAATTTTATGTCATGCTTAAGGACAATGGTTATTCCTATACGGGTTAACGGAAAGACGATTGTTTTGCATTTCAGGGTTTTCGCATAGCGGAACCCGAAGGTAAAGGCCCGGGCTTTTACCTATCTTCCATTGTCCCCGCCGTCCAGGTTTCGGGACAATGAGATACAGAGAAGGTGCCGATAAGGCCCGGGTTGTTCTCTGACAACGGGTCTGATCCGGGGATTCCGGCGGCGCAGGGGAGGAAATTTTGGCTGTAGTTACCATGAAAAGCCTGCTTGAATCGGGGGTCCACTTCGGTCATCAGGTAAAGCGCTGGGATCCGAGGATGAAGAAATACATCTTCGCGGAACGGAACGGGATCCACATCATCGATCTCCAAAAAACTATCCAGGCTATCAAAGACGCCTACGATGCGGTCCGCAAAACCGTAGCTTCGGGCAAGACGGTCCTCTTTGTAGGGACCAAGAAGCAGGCTCAGCAGGCAATTCAAAAAGAAGCCGAACGCTGCGGCATGTTTTTTGTAAACAACCGCTGGCTCGGCGGCATGCTTACCAATTTTGTTACCATCAAAAAATCCCTGCTCCGTCTTAAAAAACTGGAAAAGATGGAAGTGGACGGAACCTTTGAGAATCTTACCAAAAAAGAAATCGCCGCCCTGGGAAAGGAACGGAGCAAACTCCAGAAGAACCTGGGGGGCATTAAGGAGATGAAAGAGCTGCCGGGCATTCTCTTCATCATCGATACCCGCAAGGAGGCCATTGCCGTAACCGAAGCTCAGCGCATGGGTATTCCCATCGTGGCGGTGGTGGATACCAACTGCAACCCCGACGGTATCGACTTCCCCATTCCGGGCAACGACGACGCCATCCGGGCCATCACCCTCTTTACCCAGATCGTTGCCAATGCGGTGGTGGAAGCGGATAACGAGGCGGGGCTTAAGATCATCGAAACCCTGGGAGATGAAGACGAGACGGAAGAGGTCGTTACCGACGCCTCCGTCAAGGAAGAGGATCGGGAAATCGATATTGAATCCTATTCAAAGACGGCGGAGACCGAATCTCAGGCCGGGCCCGCATCCGAAGAGGACGAGGAGGATCTGCCGGTGGATATGGACAAGGTCTACGGAGAAGAATAATTCCGGAGGACTAACCGTTTTCGCAGCCGGACATCGGCGCATGTCCGGGTTGAAGTACCCGGCGGACTTAATTAAATACCATGAAAGGAGTTTGTATAAATGGCTGATATAACTGCGGCGGATGTAAAAAAGCTTCGGGAAAAGACCGGGGCGGGAATGCTGGAATGTAAAAACGCTCTGGTAAGCGCCGGCGGCGATTTTGACAAGGCGGAAAAACTTTTAAAGGAAAAGGGGCTTGCCGCGGTGGAAAAGCGGTCCGGCCGGGCGACCAACGAGGGAAAGATCTTTGTTAAAACAAAGGACGGTGCCGCGGCGCTGGTGGAACTGGCCACGGAAACTGATTTTGTAGCCCGGAACCCGGATTTTACCGCCCTGGGCGGGGTCATTGCCGGCCGGGTTCTGGACGAGGGCATCACCGAAATCAACGATGAGCTAAACGGTATGGTTACCGATCTGGCCACAAAGATCCGGGAAAATATGAGCCTTAAACGGATCAAGACAATAAAGGCCGGCGCAGGCGAATACCTGGCCCAGTACATCCACGGGGACGGGGCTATCGGAGTGGTGGTAAAGCTGGGTGCAGACAAGCCGGAGGTCTTCGAAAATGAGGAGGCCAAAAGCTTCGCCTTCAGCATCGCCCTCCATGTGGCCGCCTTTAACCCCATGGCGCTGGACCGCAGTAAAATCGATCCCGCCTACCTCAAAGAGCAGGAGGAGATCTTCCGCAAACAGATGGAACAGGACGAGAAGGTCAAGGGAAAACCCGCCAATGTCATCGAAAATATTCTCAAGGGAAAGATAAGCAAGTACCTTGCCGATATTTGTCTCCTGGAACAGGGTTATGTAAAGGACGAAAAGTTAACCGTTACCCAGGCCTTGGCGGAATGCGGAAAGAAACTTGGAGCAAAACTTACTATTAACGATTATATTTACTTTAAGGTCGGAGAGTAGGAGAACGGTTCCGTTCCTTTGGAACGGCGGGGTATCTCCCGAATGAAGAACCCGGGAACAAGCCCCTGGTTATGAACCCCGCCTGCGAATCAAGAGACCGCCGCAGAGGGACGGGTATTGGACCCGTCCCGAATGAGCCTCCGCGGAGCAGGGTTCCGCAGTATCTCTAGCAGCCTGTTGTACTTGTTGGTTTTTCTGGCCTTTTCGTTGAAAAGGCCAGAAAAACCACGATTATCGGGCTGCCTTCGGAGTTTGCAAGGTAAAAAATCGCCTAATCGGCGATTTTTAAGGGGTTTGGGCGCGAAGCGCAACAAACTCCTAGCGGCGTTTTGTTTCAATAGAGGATCGTTCGAGAGGAAATTGCGGACCTTCGGTCCGGTTTAATGCCGGTTTTGTAAGCGTTGCGTTATTTGGACCGGAACAGAGCGTGAACCGGAGGTTCGATGGGGTATTAAACCAAGACTCTCAAATAAAAACTGGAGGGGATATGCATAAAACAATACAAAGTTCGGAAGACCGGATGAAAAAGACCGTAACAAGCCTTAAAGACGGTTTTGCCTCCCTGAGAACCGGCCGGGCCTCGGCCAGCCTTTTTGACAAGATACGGGTTGACTGCTACGGGGATAAATCGCCCCTGAATCAGATAGCCAATATCTCTATCCCCGAGGCGCGGCTCATCGTGATCCAGCCTTGGGACAAGGGCCTTATCGGAGAGATCGAAAAGGCCGTCCGTTCCTCGGAGCTTTCCCTTAACCCTTCCAACGATGGCAAGGTGATCCGTATCGCCATTCCTCCTTTGACGGAGGAACGCCGGAAGGAGCTGGCCAAGCATGCCAAGAACCAGGCGGAACAGAGCCGGGTGGCGGTACGGAATATACGCCGGGACGGCAACGACGAATTGAAGAAGGCCCTCAAGGACAAGGAGTTAACCGAGGATGAGGAAAACCGGACCTCGGAGGAACTGCAGAAACTAACCGATTCCTATATCAAACAGATCGATCAGATTCTGGAAGAAAAGGAAAAGGAAATACTGGAAGTCTAATTGTCCGTTCAAAAAAACAGCCCGGTTATCGGTACTGACCGCATCCCTATCCATGTGGGCATTATAATGGACGGAAACGGCAGATGGGCCCGGAGGCGGAATCAGATCCGTACCCAGGGCCATCTGGAGGGACTTAAAGCGGCAAAGCGGGTGGTCAAGGCCGCCAGCGACATGGGAATAAGGTATCTTACCCTCTATACCTTTTCCACGGAGAATTGGAAACGAACTGCCGAAGAGGTGGGGTTTATCATGGGGCTGGTAAAAAAGCACCTCCGGGGGGAGCTTGATTTTTACCGGGAAAACCGGCTCCGGCTCCGTCATGCGGGAGACGCGGAGGGGCTCCCCCCGGATATTGCCGCGGAGATTCGGGAAGCCTGCGGCGACACCCGCTCTTTCGGGGGGATGCAGGTGATTCTGGCCCTAAATTACGGGGGCAGGGACGAGATAGTCCGTGCCGTCAACCGTCTAAAAGCGGAAAATGCGGGAAGGATCACCGGGAAGGATCTGGCAAAATATCTGGATAACCCGGACATTCCCGATCCGGATCTTATCATCAGAACCGCCGGAGAAATGAGGACCAGCAATTTTCTGCTTTGGGAATCGGCCTATGCGGAATTGTATGTTTCGGATAAACTATGGCCTGACTGGACGGAAGAAGATCTCCGGGAGGCCATAACGGATTTTCAAAAACGGGACCGCCGTTTCGGCGGCATAAAAACCGGATCGGATACATGAAAAAACTTATACAACGGCTTTTAATGTTTTTTATCGGAGTTCCCCTGGTTGTCCTGGTGGTACTCCTTCCCCAAAAAAACCACCTGGCGGTTAACGTCATTGTGGTCATCTTGAGCGCCCTGGGGGCCCTTGAATTTGCAAATATGCTGAAAAAGAAGCCTCCCTCTTCGGAAGATGCGCCGGGCTGTTTTCTTTATCCTGTGGAGGTGATTCTTCTAGGCATACTCGGTCCCGCGGCGATGACCCTATCGGTCAGCTTTAAGGCGGTGGCCTATATCTTTCCCGCGGCTTTTATCCTGGGAGCTTCCTGGTGTTTAATATCCAATATTTTTTCTCCTGCGAACCGGCTTGACGGAGCGATTGGCCGGGTTACCGCGGGTTTTGCGGTGATGTTCTACCCCGGAATTTTTATACTTTGGATTATCAGAATGACCCTTTTTCCCCAGGCGGAAAAGGTGATTCTCCTGTTCCTCCTCACGGTCTTTGCCAACGATTCTATTGCCTGGGCTGCGGGAATGATCTTCGGTAAAAATAACCGGGGCCTTATCCCCGCCAGCCCTAACAAGAGCGCCGCCGGTTTTATAGGAGGGCTGGCCGCCGCCACCCTGGCAGGCCTGGCCGCAGTATACTTTGTACCCGCTGCATTCAACCCTGTCCGGTTTCCCCGGCCGGTTTCGGGGATCATCATCGGGCTGGCGGCGGGGCTGGCGGCCACCCTGGGGGATCTGGCGGAGTCGGCGATGAAGCGGAGTTCCGATATCAAGGACTCAGGAACCATTATCCCCGGCCGGGGGGGAGTACTGGACACCATTGATTCCATAGCCATGGCCGCCCCGGTCTACTACATCCTCTACTGGATTCTCTTCCGGGTCTGACGTATATCTATGAGGAAAAAGAAACGGATTGCCCTGCTGGGCGCCACAGGTTCCATTGGGAAAAGCGCCCTGGATATACTCCGGCGGGAAAAGGCCGATTTCAATACGGTGCTCCTCAGCGCTCACAGCGATAGAGAGGGCCTTTGCAGCCTGGGCCGGGAATTCCCCGCCGCCCGGCTTGCCCTTTCGGGAAGCGCCGCGGACTCCGGGGGCGGCATTGCCTATTACGGCAAAAAGGGCCTCCTCGATGCCATTGCCGCATCCGGGGCGGATATTGTGATCAATGGCGTCGCCGGAGCGGCGGGGCTGGAGCCTTCCCTGGCTGCCCTGGAGGCGGGGGCGGATTTGGCCCTGGCAAATAAGGAAACCCTGGTCATGGCGGGTCCGTTAGCCTTTGCCAGGGCCGCGGAAAAAAAGGTCCACATCATTCCGGTGGATTCGGAACATTCGGCAATCTTCAATCTGCTGACTGTCCATGGCGTGGAAAATCTGGAAGAGGTGCTCCTCACCGCCTCGGGAGGACCCTTCCGCAGCTATACCCTGGAACAGCTTAAAAGGGTCCGTCCCGGCGACGCTTTGGTCCATCCTACCTGGAAGATGGGTCCCAAGATAACCATTGATTCGGCCACCCTGGGGAACAAGGGCCTTGAGGTAATTGAGGCGGTTCAGCTCTTCAAACTTCCCCCGGAAAAGATAAGCGTGGTTATCCATCCCCAGAGCGTGGTCCATTCAATGATCCGCCTCAAAAACGGGGCGGTCTACGCCCAGCTTTCCCGGCCCGATATGCGCCTTCCCATTCAAGACGCCCTCTATTGGCCCGAATGTACCGGGGACCGGGCCGTGGAACATCTCAACTTCGAGAGCCTGACCCTGGAATTCGGCAGGCCCGACGGCGGACGCTTCCCGCTGCTTCCCCTGGCCTACGAAGCGGCCCGGAGGGGATGCCTCTACCCCGCGGCGTATAACGCCGCTAACGAGACGGCGGTGGCGGCCTTTCTTAAGGGGGAACTTTCTTTTCTTGATATACCCCGGATTGTTGAGTATGTTTTAAGCAGGGACTGGACGGCTTCCCCGGGGGATCTGGAGGGGATCCTTGAGGGAGACCGGAAGGCCCGGGCATTTGCGGAAACACATATCCGGACGGAGAAATTATGATAGCGATAAAGATAATCCTGGGATTAATCGGCCTGGGGGTGGTGGTTATTATCCATGAATTAGGCCACTTCCTTGCCGCCCGGCTTGTGGGGATCGATGTAGAGGCCTTCTCCATAGGCTGGGGTAATCCCCTGTTCAAAAAGAAGATCGGCGCCGTTGAATACCGGTTGGGCATGTTTCCCATCGGGGGTTACTGTAAAATGCGGGGAGAAAACGAATTCCAGGAAGCCTATGAAAATAAGCTGAAGGAGATGCCCCGGATTAAGGGGACCTTCCTGGGGACCCATCCTCTAAAGCGGATCGTCGTCTGTTTTGCGGGTCCCCTTTTTAACCTCCTCTTTGCGGTGCTGGTGCTTTCCTGCATCTGGGGCGCCGGCTTTGAAATTACCACCCTGGATAACCGTATCGTGCTTCTCTCCGACACCGAAGGGGGAATGCGGTATCCGGCGGATGAGGCGGGGCTTGTATCGGGGGACCGGATAGTTGCCATTGACGGCAGGCCCATCGCCAACTACCACGACATATTGGAGGCCGTTGCCACCAACCCGGAAAAAACCCTGTCCATGCGGGTCGAACGAAACGGCGGAACGGTGGATCTCTCGATACGTCCCATCCTGGACAAGAGTACCGCCGCAGGTAAGATAGGAGTCTATGCCTGGACCGAGCCCCTGGTGTATTCCGTGGCCGAGGGAAGCCCCGCATGGATAGCGGGAGTCCGGGCGGGGGACCGGATTCTCAGGGTGAACGGAGAGGAACTGCCCTATACGGCAAAATTCAACGGAATCCTCAAATCCCAGCCTCCGGTTCTGTCCCTGACGCTGGAACGTTCCGGCCGGGAGATAGAGACGGATCTGGTGGTTTCCTATTCCGCCGCCGGAGATGCGGAGCTGGGTATCAGTTACGAGGCCATCCGGTACCATACCCCTTCCCTTAACCCCCTGCAGGCCTTGGCGGCGGGGACGATGGAAACCTGGAAAACCTTTACCCTGTCGGTACGCAGCCTGGCCCTTCTCTTTAGGGGAATCGATCTGACCCAGGCGGTATCCGGCCCGGTGAGGATAACCTACATGGTAGGAGAGGTTGCGGCGGAAGGCTTCGGACAAAGCTTCGGTATGGGATTGAGTACCATGGCCAACTTTCTGGCCCTTATCTCCATAGCCCTCTGCATTATGAACCTCCTCCCCCTTCCGGTGCTCGACGGGGGGATGATCCTGCTCTTCATCGTTGAGCTTATCAAGCGGGGGCCCCTTCATCCCAGGATGATAAGCGCCTTCCAGACTGTGGGGGGGGCGCTTATTTTCGGCCTGATGATTTTTGCAGTCTTTGGGGATATACTTTTTCTGGTCCGGCGTTAGCGGGCCGGTTTTCGCAGCTAAAGGAGTTTATCTTGAAACGAAAAATTCCCTGTTATTGCGATAATACCTTCACCGTAGAATATCCTGAAGAAATAGATCTGGACGCCCGGCCCGGATATCTTGACGAAATCATGGACGGTTCCTTTATGAACTTCACCTGTGCAAGCTGCGGCAAAAAACATAAACCTGAATTTCCCATCACCGTGGCATGGCCCAGCAGGGGCATGCGCCTTGAGGTAATTCCTGAACTTGACCGGGGGGAATTCTACCGGAAAAAGGGCGGCCAGGGAAAGACCGAAACCGTCATCGGCTATCCGGAGATGACGGATCGTATCGCCGTATTCCGGGATAATCTGGACCCGCTGGTAATCGAGGCTATTAAGTACTATCTTCTCCTCAGGGCGGAGGAAAGCTATCCCGACAAGGAGGTCAATATCTGGTATCAGAACCAAAGTCCCGGTTTTCTTGAACTCCATCTCCACGGGTTTAACAAGGACGAGATCGCAGTAACCAAGGTACCCATGACGGTATATGAAAAAACAGTCCAGGATTACAAGAAGAATCCCAAGGGGGAGCTCTTCAAATCCCTGCGGTCGGGCTCTTATCTTTCGGTACAAAACATGAGGCGTTTCGACGGACGTTAAAAATGAAGCTTGTTTTACTTGCAGGTCTCGCGGCGGCACTGTTTCTGGCGGCCTGGGAAGTTCTGCCGGCCCAGACCGCCGGGGCGCACCGGGGCGCAGTAAACGCTCTTGTTTCAGATGACCAGGGCCGCGTTCTCAGCGCCGGGGCGGACGGTTTTCTCGGCATTTGGAGCCCCGCGGACCGGGCCGCGGTAGACCGTTACCAGTTGAGCCCCTACCCCATCGCCGCCATGGCCAAGAGGCCCGGCAGGTCCCAGATTGCCGTAATCGAGAGTAACGGCCTTGGGGTATACCGGATTTCCGCCTGGGATTATGAGAAGAAAGAGCGGTTTTTCGTTCTCAGTTTCAGGGACCCTCTGAGCTGTATCGGTTACTCCGCCTCGGGCGGTTTCATCATGGCCGGACGGAACAGCCGGGCCGCTTCGGTCCTTTTTATCCACCCCGAAACCGGAGAAATCCTGGAGTCCCCGGCACAGCTTTCGGGGGCGGCGGCTTTTGCCGCCACGGGGATCTCGGAACGTTCAATGATCGCCTATACGGCCTCGGGGACTCTCTCCTACTGGGAACTGGAAACGGGGGAAGAGATCCGCCGCTTCAGAGTTCCCGCCAATTTGGGAAGCCCCATCCTCTTCAGCGGTAACCGTTTTCTTGCGGGGATTGATTCCCAGGGTATCCTGGTGCTGAATGCGGTATCGGGAAGTACCATCGCCAGGGAACGGAGCATACGCCGGGGAAAATTGTTTCTTTCCCGGGGAGATCTTCCCGAATTCTGGTGTCTCGGCGCAGGGAATAATCCTGTCCTATACCGGCTTACCCTGGACTTTGCGGGAAAGCTGGAAATCAAGGACCGACTGAATCTTTCCGTCCCGGCGGTCTCCGCGGTCAGCGCAGAATACCGGATAGTTTTGGGCTGTTCCGGCGGAACCCTTCTGGCCCTGGAAGGAGAAGAGGCGGTTCCCCTGCCGGCGCTGAACCGGCGGAGCATAGAGGAAGCGGCCGCCGCCGGAAACAGCCTGGTCTTTCTCTGCGAAGGATCCGGCCTGGGGACGATTCCCCTGGATTACCGGGAACTTCAGGAGGGGATGATCCTGACCCTGGAAAAGGCGGAATTCTATAACCGTATCAGCGCGGCCCCGGAAAGCGGCGTCTTCGTACTCTGGCAATCCAACAACACCCGCCGGCCTCCGGTGGTAAGAAGCGCCGCCGGCATAGGCCGGGGTGAAGAAGGAACGCCGCTGAGCAGGCTGTCCGGCAGGCATCCTCTGCGGGCAGTTTCGGTCCTGGGGAACCAGGGCTTGTTCCTTGATTCCGGGGGCAGCATCAAAGTCGCCTCCCTGGAGTCGGGGGAGCTGCTCTTTTCCTCCGTTTCCTCTGGTTCCCTGGATGCCGCCTTTGCCGGTCCCCAAATCCTTGTCCTGGCGCAGAGTACGGGGAACGCCCCCTTTTTAAAGATCAACGCCGCCACCGGAGAAACTGTCCCCCTCCCCTCCCCCGCCCTTGGAACCAGGGTGTACCGGAGCGGAAGCGGCGCCCTCTACGGAGTAACCGTAACGGGAAAAACAGATAAGGTAAGCGCCCTGGTCAAGATCGATCTTTCCGGGGAACTTAGATCCCTGGCGGAGTATCCGGGGGAGGATTCCGGCTGCGGCATCGCCGAAGTCCGGGGGGTCCCCGCCGCATCCCTGGGAGGAGAGGGGGCGGCCTTTTACGGGCAGGGGGGCGCCGTCCTCTTCCAGCGGACTCCGGGCCTCCCCGTGCAGCTAATCGAGGGGGGCGGCGCCGTTATTGTCCTGGACGGCGACGGCGCCCTAAACTGGCACGATCCTTCGGGGAAAGCCGCCGCCCGTTTCAGCATCTGCGAAAATGAATGGATCCTTGAAACCGGGGAAAGAATCATCAGGGGAGCCATCGTGGAATAATTGGACTTGTTCAGAAACCGGAGTTTCCGGACAAGTCTATTGGAAAACCGGAATTCGCCGGAACCCGGGCCTAATCGTGGGCGGGATTCTTCCTCACCTTTTCTATGGAACGGGCCACCGCATTCCGGACGCTCTTGGTATAGGATTCTTCATTTATAGCCTCGGCGGCATAGAGGCTTCCCAGAAGGGACACCCGGTACATGGGCTTAACTGCATTCAGAGCCATGGCCGCCATATCAAGGACACATTCACTGCAGCGGCAAATATCCCCTTCGTGGGCGTTAAGCTGCTGTTCCAGTTCGGCGATGATTTTTTTTTCCGCCTCATTAACCAGAAGATCAAAATCGTACTCGTCGGTAAAAACCATACTGCCCTCCTTCTGTTTTTACCTGCGGAAATTTCCGAATCAGCCTTCCGGAACTTTCCTGCCCGGAGAGGCCCGGAAACCCCGGGAATCTCCGAAACTTCCCTGGTTCTAAAAACCTATACCAAACCAAGGAGAATTGCAAATCCTTCACCGTCCGCTGCCGGCGGACAAACCGTTAAGAAGATTTGGAGAGGTTCGCAAATCTGGCGAAACTCGGCACAAAGGCAATGTCCACAATTCCCACGGGACCGTTTCGCTGTTTGGCTACGATAAGCTCCGTTTTGACATCGTTCCCCTTATTCGCACTGTCGGCCCTTTTGTCCGATTCCCGGTCCCGGTGCAGAAAGAGAATAACGTCCGCATCCTGTTCAATGGAACCCGATTCCCTGATGTCCGCCAGGGTGGGCTGTTTCCCTTCGGCATCCCGGCGGAGCTGGGAAAGGGCCACCACAGGAACGCCCAGCTCCCGGGCAAGACTTTTGAGGGACCGGGAAATTTCGGCGAACTGTTCATACCGGGGAAGCCGGCTGTTTTCGGAAACGATAAGACCCAGATAATCTATAAAGATGATCTCCACCTTCTCCTGGGAACGGAGCCGCCGGGCCTGGGTACGAAGATCCATCAAGGTCATACCGGGCATATCCACAATGTAGAAGGGCGCATCGTAAATTCTCCCCGCCGCATCCATAAGGCTCTGAAAATCACTGGGTTTCAAAAGCTTGGTACGGATCTTTTCCGACTCCACCCCGGACTCGCTGGATATCATCCGCAGAATCAGGGAGAGCCCGGACATCTCCAAAGTAAAAAAGCCGATGGGTTTCTTGTTATGAACGGACATATTCGCCGCCATGGACAGGGCCAGAGCCGTTTTTCCCACTGAAGGCCGGGCGCCGATAATGATAAATTCCGAGGCCTGGAAACCCGAAGTCAACGCATCCAACGAATCAAAACCCGAGGGGACGCCGGTATACCGCTCGGTGGAACCGTAAAAATCCTGGATAAACTCAATAGCCGGATTGACCCACTCTCCGGCCTTTTTATAGCTTGCGGTCTGCCTCCCCTCGCTGAGCTCAAAGATCCGCTGCTGGATCTCCTCAAGGAGGATCCGGGCCTCCAGGGATTCGTCGAAGCATTTGGCGCTAATCTCCGCGGATACTTTTAAGAGGGCCCGTTTGAGGGAA
The DNA here is from genome assembly GCA_031276965.1 of Treponema sp. Taxonomy (GTDB): domain Bacteria; phylum Spirochaetota; class Spirochaetia; order Treponematales; family Breznakiellaceae; genus JAISMC01. Next base: position 27,008 of record JAISMC010000069.1, on the reverse strand, counting down.
CAGTCCCGGACAATGCCGGCGTAATATTCAATGTTGGCGCTGGAAGGAACCACATCGGGCAGGGACGCCACATAAGCGGGCCCTCCCGCCCCGTCAAGCTCCCCCGCAAGGCGGAGTTCGGCGATGACGGTCCGGTAGTCCGCCTCGCGGCGGTTCTGATTCAGGTTAAGTACGGCTTCAAAGATACGGCGGTTTGCGCCCGAATAAAAATCGCCGGCCTTGACAGAGGGCAGTACCGCATCTATGGCGCCGTTGTCCAAAAGCATGGCCCCCAGTACCGCCTGCTCGGCTTCGTCGCTGTGAGGAGGTACCTTGTCTTTCAAGGCGGAGGCCATGGAAAGGATTATTCCGCCGCAGCCGTTTCGGTTGAGGAAGTTTCCTGGGCGGTATCGGCCGGAACGGCCTTCCCGCCGGGTGAAACCGCTTCCGGCGCAGCCGGCCCGGCGGGCGCTTCAACGGATGGCGCCTCCCCGGAAGCGGCGGGAGCTTCGCCCGCAGCCGCCGCAGCGGTAGACGGAACATCCCTGGGACGCCGTTCCTTCCGGGCCGGCGAAACCCTCTCTTCGGTCTTTATCACCTGGGCCTGAACGGCAATAGTCAACTCCGCCGCGGCGCTTTCGTAGAGCTTTACCGTCACTTTATATTTGCCCACACTTTTGAAGCTGTTGCCGGGCAGTTCAATCCGTTTTCGCTCAATCTGAAATCCGGCTTTGGCAAGTTCATCCGCCACGGTTTGATTGGTTACTGCGCCGTAGAGCCTCCCATTGGCCCCGGCGGGCATGGTTATGTTCAACTCCAGGGACTCAAGTTTTTCCTTGAATCCCGCGGCGTCCTGCCGCTTTACTGCCTTACGGGCTTCAATTTCCTCCCGCCGGGCCTCAAAGAGTTTTACGGTCCGTTCCGTATAGGGAAGGGCTATGCCCCGGGGAAACAGATAATTTCTGGCATACCCCTTGGCCACATCTTTTACATCCCCCTCTTCTCCCAGGGGATTAAGATCTTTATTGAGAATAACCTTCATGCACAAGCTCCTTCATAAACGGCCCTCCGGTCATTTATGGTTAAGATTTTTAAACGGACGGCAAACCCGGGTCTGCCCTTACGTCCCCGGAGTAGAGGATGATCCGTTTGGGTGGAGCGCCCTAAAGGGCACCCAATTTTCAGCAACACCCAAAAGCGCCAGAGCGCCCAGGGCAAATACATTAACCTTGGGGCTGAACAACACCAGAATGATCAGAAAATGAACCAAAAACCGCAGAAAAGGCGGCATCGCCAGCCTGCTTAAAAAATAGAGCAGAATTCCCGCGCCCTGGGCCAGATAGAGGATAGCACAGAGGACCAGAATATTCCATGCCCCGATTTCCAGCGGAGGAATCCGCCATACCGTTCCTCCCAGGACCCCCAAAAAGGCAAAGGAAAAAACCCAAATTAACCAAAAATCGGTATGGAAACGGACAATACCGCCCCCCGGCCTGGTCTTCCGGATAAACCAGGTAAGGATCAGCGCCGCCTGGCGGTTAAAATAGAACAGCGCCATACAGGAAGCCGCCGCTCCTCCCCTGAGGGCAATAGAACCCAGGGTTTCCAGAATCCACTCCGGGCTTATCCGCTCCAGAAGGGACTGGACCGCCGCATCCGGGGAGGACGCATAGAGTGAAACCGCAGCCTCAGCCTGAGACCGGAGAAGCTGGTATATTCCGTTGTCGTTCTTTAGCGCCCGCAAGACCGGAACCACCGCCAGGGCCCCCGCAACGGAGGCCGCAGTCAAACGGTAGACTGCGGGAATCCGCCGCCCCCGGCCCTTCCGCAGCAACGGCGCCGTAAGCCAGGTAAAACCCAGGACCATCACGGTAAGGTAGAGCCATTCCGGCAGGGTCTGCAAAAACGCCGCCGGCAGTTCCCCCGGAGAAGAGACCGCCGGAAACCCGGAATCCCGCCTCCAAAAGAGGCCCGTCCCTAAAGTATAGATGCCGTTGCCCAGGAGGACAAAAGCCGCCGAAACCCAGGCAGTTCCCGAATTCCAGCTATAGGCTAAAACTCCAAGGGGAACCAAAAATAACGGCGCAAGAAAACCGCTTTTGACCAGAACAAGACAGATCAGGGCCCCTGCCAGAGCGGGCAGAGGGGCCGGCCTTTGGGGAAGCCCTTCACGCCGGGGAAACATGAGCCGGTTTATGCCTATTCCGCCACAAAAGGAAGCAGGGCGATGATCCTGGCCCGCTTAATGGCCAGAGCCAGAACCCGCTGATGTTTTGCACAGGTACCGGTTATCCGCCGGGGCAGTATTTTGCCCCGTTCCGTGATAAAACGGCGGAGCACATCCGCATCTTTATAATCGGCCTTCAGCTTCTGGGTACAGAATCTGCAGACCTTCTTTTTGAAGTAGATCTTACCCTTGCCCCGGCCTGTTTTATCATCTCCGTCCCGGCCATCCATCTGGGTATCCATGCCCCGGTCCTGCCGGGGGGGCCTTTCGTTTTCGGTATATTTTTCGTCAGACATACTTTTCTCCGTATAAAAATTAAAAGGGAATATCGTCGGTAAAACCGTCGTCTCCGCCCTGGGGCGGCGGATTCTGAACGCCGCCTGCGCTCTCCCGGGTTCCGCCGGAAGTTCCGCTGTTGTAGGATGCGCCGCCGCTTCCGCCGCCCAGGAGCTGTATGTTGTTGGCCACCACCTCCACCTTGGAACGGTTCTGGCCATCCTGTTCCCAGCGGTCTTGACGAAGTTCGCCGTCCACACCCACCAGTTTACCTTTAACCAGATACTGGTTGAGGGACTCCCCCTGACGGCCCCAAAGGACGATGTCGAAGAAATTCGCCTCATCTACCCACTGGTCCCCGCTCTTCTTCCGGCGGTTAACTGCGATGGAGAACTTACAAACCGCCTGACCATTGGCGGTATACTTAAGCTCCGCATCCCTGGTCAATCTGCCTATAAGCACCACATGGTTTAAATCGGCCATATCCTATCCTTCTACTCTGACAAAGAGATACTTAAGAAGATTGGCGTTCAATTTAAAAATCCGGTCAAGGGCCGTTACAGCCGCCGGATCAAGTTTGAGGGTAAAGAGGACATAACGTCCCCTTCTTCTTTTTTTTACCTCATAGGCGAGATCCCGGTCCCCGATTTCGTCGGTTTTTTCGATCCCCGCCCCGTTTGCATTGAGGTCCGACAGCAGCAACTCCCGGCCCGCCTGATACTGATCCTCTTCCAGAGGGAAGATGACCATCAATTCATAAAGACGCATGTATCCTCCTATACAAATAATCAGGAGGACTTAATACCCTGCACTCTGGGGGTTCATTAAATTCCTCCTCTTTATGGACATAGTTTCCATCCAACGGCCGTTTCCGGGCAAAACCCGCCCCGCCGCCGGCTAAGACGGTTCGTAAACTTCCGAAAGGATAATGGTCCGCCTGAAACGGACAAAGAGGTAGACTAATCATACGCTTTCTCGGCGCTTTTGGTCAATACCGGAACGGATTAGACCGATATGATATACTATAGATTATGAATAAACATATCAATTTTGAAGATAATATCTTTGTTTTGAACCTCAGAATACGGATTATTGCGGATTCCCTCATCCTGGATACGGACCCGGAACTTTTTCTTGAAAAAATCATGGATGACGTTGATTTTATCAATACTAATCTGGGGATACTCCTGGGAAATCTTATAGAAAATGAACGTTTTATAGAACGGAACGAACAGTTTCATCATCTTTTTGAAACCGAACGGCAGTTTGCGGAGATCCTCTCCGGGCTGGAATTCGGTCAAGGCGCCATTTCCGGCTCCCGTTTTCCGGTAATCTGCGACAGGATAGCCCAAGTCCGCGAAAATACCATACGGCGCCGCAAAACCATCGAAGATTTCATCACGAAGACCAGTAAAACCCCTATTGATCCTATGGTTGTCAGCAGTGACGAACTGAGCGAACTTCTAAAAGACTTCTAAAGTATGAGAATTACCGGAGGCGTCCTCTGCGGACGGCAGGTTATGGTCCCCGAAGGCATTATCCGTCCCGCCATGGATCGTATGCGGGAATCGGTATTTGCCGTTTTGGGGGATCTGAGGGGGCTTTCCTTTCTCGACCTCTTCTCCGGGTCCGGCATTATCGCCCTGGAAGCCGCTTCCCGGGGGGCGGAACCGGTGGAAGCGGTGGAGATGGACAAGCTGAAGCGTAAAACCCTGCTGGAAAACGTTTCCATGGCGCCGGTACGGATCAACTGCCGCTTTATGGCGGCGGAACTCTATGTAAAGCGGGCCAAAAAAGGCTTTGACATCATCTTCTGCGATCCCCCCTTTCCCTATCAGTATAAACGGGAACTGGCCGCCGCCATCGCCTCCTCGCCCCTGATGGTTTCCGGTTCCCGGCTTCTCATCCACCGGCCCAGGGAAAGGGCCGCCGCCCCCGGGGACCAGGCCCGGCCGGCCCCGGTACGGAACGCCGGCGTCATTCCGAACCTGATCTTAAGGGATCGCCGGGAATACGGCCGGTCGGTAGTTGATTTTTTTGAAAAATAATTCTTGTCTTTTTTTAGAATATGCAGAATAATAAGTACAATGGCGTTGGCTAAAAAATGGATTATAAAAAAGTTTTTGATCGTTTTGCCGGCCAAAATGTGTTCCTAAAAACGGTTAAACGGCCTTCAATAAATGATGCTCAACGGGCAGCTCTTAATCGCAGGGGTAATGTACTCTATAACGAAGGAGACATTGAAGGGGCCAGAAGGATCTTCCTAACCACCGGTTATTCCGACGGCCTTGTACGGATTGGCGATTTCTATAAGTCCCAGGGGAGAAAACTGGATGCCCTCAGGATGTACTGGATAGCCCCGGACCGCAAACGATCAAAACCGATTATTATGGAATTATCCGCATTGATACAAAATTTGATACATGAAGAGGATAGTCCGGCATGAGTGATGAAATAAAATCTTTGGAATCAGAGGGTATCCTGTCCGCTACCGGGCAAAATGGGGAAAAACAGGAATTCTCTGAGGTATCGGAGCTGTCAAAACGGGGATATCAGCTCCTAAAAGAAAACAGAATAGGCGAGGCCATGGAGTGTTTCAGCCGCATACTCCTGGTGGATGAAATTAACAACTATGCCCTGGTGGGTATGGGGGACGCCACCCGCAAGCGGGGAAGCTTCCGGGAGGCGGTGGAATTCTATCAGCGTTGCCTGAATCACCATCCGGGGAACAACTATGCCCTGTTCGGCCTGGCCGACTGTTACAAGGCCCTGAATCAGTACCATAAGGCCATAGATATTTGGGAACAGTATCTGCGCCATGACGATAAAAACATCACCGTCCTGACCAGGGTCGCCGATGCCTACCGCAAGGTCCGGGACTTTAAACATTCCAAGGCGGTATATCTGCGGGTCCTGGAGATGGAGGAACAGAATCCCTATGCGATCATCGGCCTGGGACACCTTCACTATGACTTTAAGGAATACCGGGAAGCCCTGTTCTACTGGGAAAAAATGCTGGAAACCTATAAGGACGGCGTAGATATCCGGGTTCTGACCTCTTTGGGAAACTGCCACCGGAAGCTTAAAACCTTTGAAAAGGGCATTGTTTTTTTTGAGCAGGCCCTCCGGCGGGACCCCTATAATTTTTACGCCCTCTTCGGTTTGGCGGATTGTTACCGGGGCATGAACCAGCAGTACCGTTCCCTGGAATACTGGAACCGCATTCTGGAACAGGACCCCCGGAACAAGGTTATCCTGACCCGGGCGGGGGACGCCTACCGTAACCTCAGCGAATACGACAATGCGGTGGATTATTACCAGCGGGCGCTGAACATTGAATTCGATACCTACGCCGTACTGGGTTTGGCGGTGGTGGCCAAATCCCGGGGCAGATACGATGAATCCATCGAATCCCTCCGCAGGCTGATCCAGCAGGATCCCCGGAATTACCGGATCTACATCGAGCTGGCGGACTGCTGGTTAAAAAAACGGGACAAAAACCAGGCCCTGGAGGTGCTGGGGGACTTCCAGAAACTGGGAATACGGAACAATGCGGTGATGGAATTTATCGATAAACTTAAAAACTGATGGCCGCCGATCCGGAATCCCCGGCGGCGGGAATGGCGCTTTCAGGATTACCCCTGGAAGAGCTGGGAGAGCTTCTCCGCTCTTCGTTTCCCGCCCTGCCCTCCTTCCGTTCAAAGCAGATCTTCACCGCCCTGGCCCGGGGAGCTCTGTCTTTTGGGGAGATACATTCCCTCCCCCTGACCCTGCGGCAGGAGCTGAATTCCCGGTTCCGTCTCAGGTCAAGCGCCGTGTCCGCCCGGCTGGAAGACCGGGACGGTACGGTAAAACTGCAGATCCTCCTGGAAGACGGCCTCAAAATTGAGGCGGTGCTGCTGGTATCCCCCGGCAGTATCAGGGGGAAGGACGGCCCGGAGGGAGGGGGCCGGCGGACGGCCTGCCTCTCCACCCAGGCGGGCTGTCCTGCGGGATGCGTTTTCTGCAAAACCGGCGCTCTATCCCTGGCCCGGAACCTCAATTCCGCCGAAATCGTAGAACAATTTCTCCATATCCGCTCCCTCTGTCCGGGGATAGACAATATCGTCATCATGGGGATGGGGGAACCCCTTTTCAATCTGGGGGCGCTGCGGAAGGCCCTGACGGTTTTGACCAGTCCCGAAGGCCTGGGGATCTCCCGGCGGCGCATCACCCTTTCCACCTGCGGCATTGCCGGAGGGATCCGGGATCTGGCAGGCGGGGGGCCCGATCTCAGGCTTGCCCTTTCCCTGACCACCGCCGAAGAGGATCTGCGGAAACGGCTCATGCCCATCACCCGGAGCAACCCCCTGGGAGAAGTAAAAGAGGCCCTCCGCTGCTACCAGCGGATCAGGCGGCGGCGGATTACCCTGGAGGCGGTCCTCCTGGGGGGGATCAACACCCGCAGGGAGGATGCGGAAGCCATGGCCCGCTTTGCCCGGGGGCTGGAAACGGTGGTAAACCTCATCCCCTGGAACCCCGTGGAGGGGCTCTGTTTCGAGGGAAGGCCCCTCAGAGAACCGGAGGAGGAGGAAGCCGCGGGTTTTGCCCGGGAACTGGGCAGGCTGGGCCTGAAAGTAACCCGCCGTTACCGCAAGGGCCGGGGAATCGCCGGCGCCTGCGGCCAGCTGGGAACGGCCCGGCCGGAAACGGAAAACTTCGGGGCAGACCCGGACCGCGGCGGGGCATGGACCCCGCCTTTCAATGGACTTGTTCGATAACCCGGTTGGTTATCTCACAAGTCTCCCAAAAAACACGGATTTTTGAGGCTGTTCCAAAACTTCAGTTTTTGGAACAGCTTCCTTAGATTTAGGATGTTGCACAAGTCTTAAATCCTTGTTACACAAGGATTTAAGACTGAGAAACTCCATAGCCAGTGGAAAAACCAACAGGGTTTTGGAACTGGCACTTTTGGCAAAATCCGTGTTTTTTGTTGTTTTTAAGCGGTTGTTGTTCAGAAACTGCGGTTTCTGAACAACTCTAATTAACCCTGAAGCCGGGAAAGCAAAACCTGTAAACCCCCAATAAGGCCCCCCAGGATACCGCCGAAAAGATTGATCCACTTAAACTGATTGGCCATAAGGTCCAGGACTATCCGTTCCACATCGAGCATATCCAAACTGTCGATCCGCTCCGAAACCAGGGTCCGCACATTGACGGTCTTAAGCAGGGCGGCCAGCTGCGCATCCTCCAGGGCAAAGAGCTTATCGCATAGCAGGGCATCGAGCTGCCGCTTACCGCCGCCGAAGAGATCCCCCAGGCGGAGATCCCGGTGCTTTTCAAAGAAGCCCTCCAGGGAAGCTTCCTCCGTCAATGCCGGCAAACGCAGGCGGAGCAGCTTCCGGATCTGCATCCGGGTCTCTTCCGCCGCAAGGATGCTCCGCAGGGAGGCGTTCGCCAGAATCAAAAGCTGCCGCCGGGTCTCCTCCCGGGCCAGCAGGTTCTCCAGCTGGAGAATCAGATCATCTATGATGGCGGGCATCTGTTCACTAAGGGTCCTGTCGTACTGGACCGCGGAAACAAGGAAACGCTGGAAGGCATTCAGCTTGAAGATTGCATTGTTAAGAAAGATCCGGCCCTGATACTCCAGGATGCTCCGGACCTCTCCGGTCTTTAGAAAGCCGGCAAGGGAAGCGGCGGCGCCGGGAAGGCGGTCTTCAAGCACACGGGACAGGGGATTCGCCAGGCCGGAAAGATCCGGCAGCAGCTCCTCCAGCAGGGAATCCGCCGCAGGAGAACGGAGCAGGTTTTTCAGATGGGGGATGATAAGGGGGGCCGCTTTTTTCAGGGGCATGGCGAAGATCTTTTCCGTAGCTTCCGCCAGGGCCGCGGCTATACGTTCCCGGACATCCTCCCGCCGGAACCGGGCGCTGAGGATCTCCGGGGTCAGGAGCTCCCGCTCCACCATGGCCCCAATGTTCTCCGCCAGCCGGCGCCGGTACCGGGGCAGTATGCCCGGCGTAAAGGGCAGGCGCAGGCCGAAGACCCGTAGCGCCTTGAGGGGCCTGAAGAGCATCCTGATGGCAATGGCGTTGGTTACATAGCCGATAAGGGCCCCCGCCAGGGGCGGGATGATCCAGGGAAGGAAGGCCCTCATTCGGAGACGGCGCCGGCGGCGGTTCTCGCCTGGGCTTCGTTTTCAAAAACCTCCAGCGCCTCCTCCCTGAGCCAGCCCTGATAATATCCCCCCACCAGTAACCAGGATTCGAGCTTCCCCCGGACATTGATCCGCCGCCGTTCCAGCACCGGCGCCACCGTACCCCTGCGGAGTATCCCCAGGGAGACCCCCCCCGCCGGATTCGGCTCGTCCACCACATTGATATAGGAGACGGTAACCACGCCGTAGCCTATCAGCGAACGGGACAGGGGGGACGTAAGCGGCGGGACAATACCGTCCCCGGAAGCGCCGCAGGAACAGAGCGACAGCACGAGCAGCGCCGCCTGCATGTAACGGAAGGATACCCCTGCTCTCATGGTTATAGAACTATAGCCGCTTTCCCGGCTTTAGTCATCCGTTTTCGCTTCGCCGCTAGAAAGTCCCGGTATAGCCCGCCTTTTTAAGGGCGGCCCGGGATGCGGCGCTCAGCGAATGCGGCCCAAAAACAGTACGGCCAAACGTTATCCGGGCCCCGTCCCCTATGGTAAGGGAGGCAAGGCTGCCGCAGCCCTTGAACGCTTCATGGCCGACGGAGGTCAGGCTCTTCGGCAGGGCGATTGATGTAAGGCCGCTGCAGCCCTCAAACGCATTCATGCCGATAGAGGCCAGGCCCTCCGGCAGGATAATCGAACTAAGGCCGCGGCAGTCCCTAAACGCATCCCAATCGATAGACCTAAGGCCCTCCGGCAAAGCCACTGCGGCCAGGCCGCTGCAGCCCCAAAATGCGCCATACCCGATGGACGCAAGGCCCTCCGGCAGGGTAATCGCGGCAAGGCTGTTGCAGCCCCAAAACACATACCCGCCGATGGATGTCAGGCCCTTGGGCAGGGTAATGGATCTAAGGCCGCTGCAGCCGGTGAACGCATTGTCGCCGATAGATCTCAGGCCCTTGGGCAGGATGATTGAGCTAAGGCTGATGCAGCGGCTGAACGCGCCGTAACCGATAGAGGTCAGGCCCTTGGGCAGGGTGATTGAGCCGAGGCTGCTGCAGCCGCTGAAAGCGCCGCTGCCGATAGACCTAAGGCCCTTGGGCAGGGTAACGGAGACAAGGCTGCTGCAGCCGCTGAATGCGCCGCCGCCGATAGATGTCAGGCCCTTGGGCAGGGTAATGGAACTAAGGCTGCCGCAGCCCCAAAATGCGCCGCCGCCGACAGACTTAAGGCCCTCCGGTAAAGCGGCGGCCGTAAGGCTGCCGCAGCCCCAAAATGCGCCGTCGCCGATAGACCTAAGGCTCTCCGGCAGGGTAATCGATCTCAGGCTGCCGCAGCCCTCAAAGGCATAGCCGCCGATGGACGTAACGCCCTCCGGAATAAGGACCGAGACGATGCTCCCGTTGTTTCTAAAGGCCCCCTTGGCGATTGCCCGGACCGGTATGCCGCCGTATTCGGCGGGGATTACCACCTCCGCCGGCGCGCCCCTATACCCGGTGATGGTAACGGACCCGCGGTTCCCGCCGAAGACGACGGTAAAATCGTCCCGGGGATTAGGCTGCGCCCCGGCCTTCCCGCAGGCCGCCGCCAGGATCAGCGCGGCCAGGGCAATCCGCCGCGCCCTGCGCTCCGCCGCCGGATTAACACGGTTCCTCCGCATGGTAAAACCACCCAAAAATTGTTTCTTCACGGAGCATTTCCCAAAACCCGGTTAGTTTTGTGAAATGCTCTTGAAAAAGCGGCCTAAAGTCCGCTTTTCCCCATAAATCTAAGGCTGCGAAAATGCGCCGGACTAAAGCCCGCGGTCTGTCCGCAAAGTAACCGGCCTTGCGGACAGACGCTGCCCAATGCTCATGCCGGCCCCGTCCGGAGCCCGTCCGGTGTTGGACAGGCCCGGTCCGGGGAAGCCGGTCCAAAAACCGCGGTTTTTAGCGGTTCCCGTCATGTGCGCCCGGGCACGCCTGAGCTTCAACGGCCGCCTTATCGATAAGCGGCCATACCGCCGTTATCTTTTCCTCCCGGAATTTATAGAACACATTTTCGGTAAAGAAAACCTTTTTTCCGTTTACCGCAAGGCCAAGGAATTCCCCCTTGGGCGAACAGGCGAAGGACAGCCGGGCCGCTATACAGGGCGCACCGGAAATCAGCAGTTGAACGTTGAAATGCAGGTCCGGGATTGCATAAAAATCCCGCTCCGGCATCTTACGGTAAGCCGGCAGGCCGATCTCCCGGTCATTGTACTGCACATGAGCGGCCACAAAGCCTTCCGGCTTCGGCCAATCCTGCCGGTTCAGACAGGCGGTGTAGTCCCGGTAAACGCTGGAAAGATCCGGTTTGGTCACGGTCATTGCTCCTTATGTCCGCCTTCCGCCGTATCCGGCGGCGGCCGGGGCAGGACGCCCCGCGCATTGCCCCGGTTCAGGCCGCCGCACTCTCCGGCACGGCTCGTCCTCAACCTGAGGTATCCGGTCCTCAGAATGAAGCATCCGGTCTCCAGAATGAGCCATCCGGTCCTCAGAATGGCCTATCCGGTCCTCAGAATGAGGCATCCGGTCTCCAGAATGGTCCATCCGGTCTCCAGAATGGTTCATCCGGTCTTCAGAATGAGCCGTCCAGTCCTCAGAATGAGCCGTCCGGTCTCCAGAATGAGCCGTCCGGCCCCCGGAACGGCGGGTCCGGATCCGGGCGGAGAGGCGGCGGGCCTGCGGGGGCTTTGGAGGGGGCCGCGGGCCGTTTCCGGGGAAACCGGCCGTCTTGTTGAGCGCCGCCCTTCCCGGTACACTGGGGGCATGAAGATTCAATTCCGCTGCGTCATCTTTGATCTGGACGGCACGCTGGTAGACACCATCGCCGATATTGCCGGGGCCATGAACAGTTCCCTGGCGGCCCATGGTTTTCCCGTGCTGGACCAGGGGGATTTTACGGAAAAGGTGGGCTGGGGCATACGGAAGCTTGCCTATCTGTCCCTGCCCGCCGCTTCCCGGGACGACAAGACCGTGGACGCCGTGGCCGCCGGGGCGGTCCGGATATATGCCGAACGGCCGGTGGTCCATTCCCGGCCCTATCCGGGGATTCCCGGACTGGCGGCGGAACTGAAAAGACGAAAGATAAAGACCGCGGTCCTTACCAACAAGCCGGACCCGGTGGCCCGGCTGGTGGTGGACGGCCTTTTCCCTCCGGGAAGCTTCGACCGGATCTGCGGGGATCTTCCGGGCCGCCCCCGGAAGCCCGATCCCGCCGCCGCCTGGGATCTGCTGACGGAACTGGACGCCGTCCCCGGGGAAACGGTCTTTATGGGGGACTCCGAGGTGGACATAGAAACCGCCCGGGCGGCCTCCTGCTATGCCCTGGGGGTAAGCTGGGGTTTCCGGGGGCGGGAACTGCTGCGGCGGGCCGGGGCGGACCGGATCATCGACAGCCCCGGAGAGCTTCTGGACCTTATGCACGGCGGGGCCTGACGCCCCGCCTTCAGGGCGGGGAGCTGTATTGATCCGCCGCTTTGGCGTTATACTCTTCTTATGGATATTGACGATCCCCGGGTTGCCATGAACCTGGAAGAGCTGTCCCGTACCGTGGCCAAAACCGGCGACGGAGAGCTGATCGAGGCCTTTCTCCGCTGCCTCCTGACGCCGGCGGAGATTGCGGACATCGCCGCCCGCTGGGCCCTGGTTAAGGCGCTGGAAAAGAAGGTCCCCCAGCGGAAAATAGCCAGGGATCTGGGGCTGTCCCTCTGCAGAATAACCAGGGGCTCCCGGGAACTGAAAAAGGAGAACTCCGCCTTTCTGCGCATGCTTGCCCTCTCCCGGTCCTAGCGCTTTACGGCGCTCCGCCGTATGCCGCGGCGCCTAGGGCATGATCCTGACCCGGTAGGATCTGCGGATCCAGGCCCGGCGGGCCCGTTCCAGCCACACCGCAATAAAGGCCGCAATCAGCCGGGGCAGCGTTGCCCAGACCAGGGGTACGCCCAGGATAGTAACAAAGAGCAGGGTATCCTCGATATGGGAATGGCTTATTCCCGCATGGTGGTTAAAAAGATCCGCCTCCCGCCGGGTAACCGCGCCGGAACGGACCTGTTCTATTAAAACAGCCGAACCGTACACTATCCCCGCCACATAGGCGACGATCCAGGAATAGCCCATATTGGAGGAGAGGCCGAAGATCCTCATAAGGGGGGCAAAGAGCCCCGCAAGCAGTTTCATAATGCCGAAGGCGTCCATCACCTTCTGGATGAACATCAGGACAAAGATGATAAGTATAATTTTTATGATAAGCAGCCCCGAATCCTGTACCCAGTTTCTAAATATCCCCGGCAGCGTGCCCAGATTGAGCCCCAGGGCCGGCGGGGAAAGGGGCTCCGTCCCCGCCGTGCCGGCGCCCACCGCCGGAGGCAGGATAAAGTGCAGGATCCAGGCGCTCAGGAAGGCAAAGACGAGCCGCAGCAGCACCATCTTGAACAGGGAAGAGCCGGTTTTTTTCATCACCGCACATTCAACGAAAAAGTTATGGGCGATAAGGCACATGACGGCCAGGATAACCACCTCCCTGCCGGAAAGGCGCAGGGTCTGAATGACCGCGATGGCCGAATAGATGTTCAGAAAGACCGAACTGAGAAAGGCCAGGGCCGCCGCTCCGGGAAGCCCGAGAAAGTGCATAAAGGGGTCCAGAAAACGGGCCACGTAGTGTAAAAGGCCCGAATTTTCCAGAATAAGCATGGCCAGGGAAATGGGGATCATGATGTACAGCAGAAAGATAATGGTGGACAGGGCGGGCCTGACCGTATTATGAGCCGCCTGACCAAGCCGCTGGAAAAAAGACACCATGGAGCTATTAAGCTTGGAATCATAGACATTGTCAATGCTTGGCCGCCGGCGCGCCGTATTGTCAATCCCCGGCTCCCCTGATAGGCTTGGGGCAATGAACAAAGTGTCTGTCCTGCCCCCGGACGATTACGGCCGCAGTTTTATCCCCCCCCGGTACCTTCCGCCGGGCATGGACGAGTACTGGCTTAGGAACCGGCAAAGCGGGGCCCGGCCCTGGCGGAACCTTCTGGCCGGGGAAAGGGAGGCGCTGCTTAAAAACCGTAATTACTGCGCCAACTGGGATACTTTTCTGGTCTGCGATCCCTTTGATCCCGCGCTGATCAGCAATTCCAGCTTTTACGGTCTCGTCAGGCTTGGGGAACTGCGGAATGCGCTCCTCGCCCACCATGATTACCGAATCCCCGCGGGCATCAGGAACAGCACCGTCATCTCCTGCGACATAGGCCGGGATACCGCCATTCAGGACTGCCCCTGTATCTCCCATTACATCATCGGGGACCGGGTTATCCTCTCCCGCATCGATGAAATGCAGACCACGAACCATGCCAAATTCGGCAGCGGGATTATCAAGGAAGGGGAGGAAGAGGATGTGCGGATCTGGATTGACGTGATGAACGAGGCCGGGGGCCGTTCCATCCTTCCCTTTGCCGGGATGATCCCCGCCGACGCCTTTCTCTGGGCCTGCTACCGGGACGACACGGCCTTGACCGGGGCCCTCAAGGACATCACCCAAAAAAGCGGCGAAAGCCGCCGCGGCGTATACGGCGTCGTCGGATCGGGATCGATCATCAAGAGCTGCAGCATTATAAAGGACGTAACCGTAGGCGAGGGGGCCTACATCAAGGGCGCCAATAAGCTGAAAAACCTGACCATCCTTTCCTCGGAGGAGGAATCGAGCCAAATCGGGGAAGGGGTTGAGCTGGTAAACGGTATTGTGGGATACGGCTGCCATATCTTCTACGGTTCCAAGGCGGTGCGCTTTGTTATGGGCAGGAACGCCAACCTAAAGTACGGAGCCCGGCTTATCCATTCGGTGCTGGGGGACAACTCCACGGTTTCGTGCTGTGAGATTCTCAACAATCTGATATTTCCGGTCCACGAGCAGCATCACAACAATTCGTTCCTCATCGCCGCCATGATCCAGGGCCTTTCCAACATGGCCGCCGGAGCCACCATCGGAAGCAACCATAACAGCCGGGCCAACGACGGGGAGATCCGGGCGGGCCGGGGTTTCTGGCCGGGGCTTGCGGTAACTTTGAAACATTCCAGCCGCTTTGCCAGTTATGTCCTCATCGCCAAGGGGGATTATCCCTATGAGTTGAACATCACCCTGCCCTTCTCCCTGGTAAACAACAATACTCAGAAGAACAGGCTTGAGGTGATGCCCGCCTATTTCTGGATGTACAACCTCTACGCCCTGGAACGGAACGCCTGGAAGGCGGTTAACCGGGACCGCCGGAAGCATCCGGTCCAGTTTATCGAAACCGCCTATCTTGCGCCGGATACGGCGGAGGAAATAATCGCCGCCCTTACGCTGATGGAATCCTGGATGAACGAAGCGGGGATGAAGATGGAAGACCTGAGTTCCGAGGCTTCCCTCCCCTCCCCGGAGATGGAAGATCCCGAGTATGAATATACCCCCGCCGCGGAGGAGGAGCTTTCCGCGCCGTCCCTGGAACGGCACCGGCGGGGGGCGGTGATTATCAAACCCCGCCGGGCCCGGGCCGCCTACCGGGAGATGCTCCGCTTCTATGCGATGAAGACTATCATAGCGTATCTTGAGGCCCGGCCCGCCTTGAATTTCAGCCGCCTTAAAGAAGAACTTGCTCCGGGCGGAACGGCTGCGGAACGGACCGGCGGGTGGGTGAACCTGGGCGGACAGATTGCCCCCGCCTTCAGGGTGGACGCCCTCAGGCGGGCAATCCGGGAGGGGGCCATAGCCAGCTGGGAAGCTATCCACGGCGCATACCGGATCATGCAGGAACAATACCCCGGAGACAAAGCCGCCCATGCCTGGTCGGTGCTGCTCTGGCTTAGGGGCGGGGAATCCCCGGCTTCTTCGGAAACGCCGGAAATCCTGGATCTGCCTTCCTTTCAGAAGGAACTGCAGAGAACCCTGGAAATTCAGCGCTGGGTTACGGAACAGGTGTATGTCAGCAGGGCCAAAGATTTTCATGATCCCTTCCGGGCAATAACCTACCGCAATAAAGAAGAAATGGATCAGGTAGCGGGAAAAGCGGAGGAGAATTTCTTTATCAAGTACAGCCGGGAACAGCTTAAAGAGTTTGAAAAAACCTTTAAGGCCGTGGCCGGACAAATTGGACTTGTTTAATGAACCTCCCCGCCGCAAGCGGCGGGGCATTAGACCCCACTGCAAATAACCCGGTTGGTTATTTCACAAGTCTCCCAAAAAACACGGATTTTTGACAAAATCCATGTTTTTTGCCGTTTTTAAGCGGTTGTTGTTCAAAAACTGAAGTTTCCGAACAACGCTATTGTACGGGCATGAGCCTCCGCAGGCATGAACTAGATCCTTGCCAGTATGGGTATGACCGGTTCGGTTAGTTCTATGGAGGCGGGAAAATCCACAGGGTGCAGCAGCACCGCCTCTCCGTCCATTTGGGCAAGAATGGGATGCTCCCCCCGGAATTCAACCCTGGAGGCGTTAAAAAGTTTGGACTCGGGTTTATGGATATGTTTTCCCGTAAGGAAAAGTCCCTTGAGGGCTATTTTTCTAAAGAGGGGCATCTGCTTTACGGCGCAGACATTTCTGTCGTCGGGCAGTATCCACTTGTGGGAGCCGTAGGTCCGGCGGCCGCTTACGCCCACCGCCAGGAGGAGCAGCGGTTCCTTAAAAGAGGCCGTCTCCCTGCCCTTCCCGTCCAGGGCCCGTACTTCGATGGGCCCCACTTTGTACACCAGATCGTAGAGGAGAGAGGCTATATCCACCCACAGCTTGTAGCTGTCCCCGGGAAGCTTTCCCTTGGTCCTATTGGTCATGTGGGTGATAAAGGCGTCTATGCCCACGGAAAGAATGTTGAAGGCCAGAAAAGGCCCCTTCCCCTGAACGGAGGTGGTAAGCCGCAGCGCCCGGGCATAGCCTATGTTGGCGGGATAGATCAGCAAATCCAGGGCCTTGTCCAGCTCCCAAGCGTCGGCGCCGTCGTTTCCGGTACCCATGGGAAGACGGAGGACGGCAAAATTGGAACATACCGCCTCGCCCGCATTGTAAAGGGCGATAAGGGCCTCCAGGCTCGTACCGTCTCCGCCGGCGGTGATAATAAGATGAAAACGGCCGGACCGCACCGCTTTGGCCTCGCCGGTGAGGGCTTCAACGATCCTGCCCGCATGTCCCGGACCGGCGGTGGGAATAAGCCCCAGCCTGCCCAGGGCGCCGCCCTGTTCCAGGGCGGTTTCGGAAGGCCCCGCCCCGATCCGGCGGGGGTTGGAAGCAGCCCGGGCCGCATAATCCCGGAGGATCCGTTCGTGTTGCTTCCACCGGGAGCGGATGGTAAAGCCCCCTGCGGTGGGATTAGCGATGATGGTCCAGTCGAGGGACCGTTCGGGAACGACAAGGCAGCGGGAACAAATATCTGACAAGGCGGAGGCAAAATCTCCCAGGTTCACCAATATAGGATAACCGGAAACCGGGCAAGTTACAACTATAAAATGCGGCTAAATTCGGATTCCCGCGCCGGGGGAGGGTTCTTTAACAGCGGGGGAAGCCGGTATACATCCTCTACCCCTTCGACAAGAACGCCCCCCATACCCAGTTCCAGGGGCAGCTCAATATCAATCTCATACCGGTCCCCTATGGAGACGCACTTCGAAGGATCGGCGCCCAGCAGTTCCGCCGCCCTAAGGTAGGGCGCCCGGTGGGGTTTTGAAACCCCGCAGGTATCCATGCCGATGATAACCGGAAAAAGCTCCTCCACCCCCAGGGCCCGGAGGGTCTTCCGGGCGACCAGCACGGGATTATTGGTAACCAGGGCCAGGGCATAATCTGCCCCGAGGACGCTGAGGGTTTCCCGCAGCTTAGGATCTTCCCCAAGGAAATCTCCCGGTTCCAGGAAGGCCTCCCGCCAGCGTATGTTTTCGTCCAGGGAAATCCCCATGGCGGCCAGAACGTTTCCCAGGCTGGTCCCCTTTCCGTTATGGGATGCGGCCCATTCCTTCCGGCAGGCGGCAATATCCTCCCGCAGGGCTTCCACCGTTTTTCCCTTGAAAGCGGCGGCCTCTTGGAGGATACGGTCAATCTGAAACCGGGCATATTCCTGGTTAGTATAGAGGGTCAGATCCATGTCAAAGATCAGGACGCCGGTTTTTTGAGGAAGCCGGTAGATCGTAATCACGGGACAAGCTTCCCAATCTGTTCACTAAGGATCCGGTAACGCCGGTACCGCTCCTGATACAGCCCGTGGGCCGGACCGGGAACAAAGCGTTCCCTGATACGCACCATCCGGGAAACCGCCTCCGGCAGATCCGCCGCTTCCCCCATGCCCAGCGCCGCCGCCGCCGCATCCCCCGCAAGCTCTCCATCGGCTATCTCCGGGGACAGCAGAGTTACTCCGGTAATATCCGCCTTAAGCTGATTCCAGATCCGGCTCTTTCCCTGGCCTCCGGAGAGGCGCATCTCCCCGACGGGAAAACCGCCCAGGGCCAAATCCTCCAGGGCGGAACAGACCCGGAAGGCAATAGCTTCGGCTACCGCCCGTCCCAGTTCAGCCGGTTCCGGCGGAACCCCGGAAAAGATCAATCCCGCCGGGGGAAAGAAGAAGGGGGCGGCGTCCTGGGGAACCGCATTTATCCTCCGCATGATAGTTTCATAACCGGCGCCGGTCAGGGCCGTCCCGGCGCTTTTAAGATCCGGTGAATTCAGAATGAGTGAACAGTACCACTCAAAAAACCGGCCCGATCCGGGGATGAGGGCGCCGACATTCCAGCAGCCCTCCCGCAGGTGGGGAAGGACCCGCAGTGATCCCGCCGGAGCGGGGGCTTTCCCCTGAACGCAGATATTGATCCCCTCGGAACTGCCCGCCCGGTCGCAGACCACCCCCGCCTCCAGGGCTCCCACCCCGATAAGGGCCATGATGAAATCGGGCCCCCCGGCGATAATGGGTATCCCCGGAGGCAGGGCCAGGCGGCCCGCCCCGGCGGAAGAAAGCCGTCCTATGACCGTCCCCAGCCGAGCGAAGGGGGGAAATTTCCCCGGATCAATACCGAGGGCTCCGCACTGGACCGTATCCCAATAGTAGGGCTCATAGGCCGGGGCGGGCAGAACCGTAACGGGGTCCGCCCCCAAACGGTGAGCCAGCCATTCCTGAGAGGAAAAGAGGTATTTTGCGGCGGCGTAGTCCCCGGGCCGTTTCTGCATTAGGGCCGCCGCATAGGGCAAAAAAAGAGAACGGCGGGCCGTTTCGTTCTCTGCGGCGGGGCTTGCCGGATTGTACCAGTGGACCGGGGCCAGCGCCTCCCCGGAGGCGGTTACCGGGACCAGGGTGGGCCCGTTCCCGGAGATGCAGATCGCTCCGGGTTTTACGGCCCCCGCCCGGGAGAGCAGCAGCCCCGCCGCTGCGGCCAGGGCTTCCTCCCAGTCGCCGGCAAGCGTCTCCTTCCGTTCCCGGTCATAGGGCCGGCGGACAAAGCCCAGTTCACGGCCGTCATAATCAATCAGAGCCGCTTTTAACGAAGAGCTGCCTATATCGGCGCAGAAAACAGAACCCGGCGTCATCAGATCTCCGCGGGTGGAGTCTCCGAAAGCAGCTTGTCTATCACCTCCCGGTTATCCAGCAGGGAACTAAGAGAAAGCCCCTGGTAAAGCCGGGAGATGGTCTGGGCAAAGAGTTTGGTGATATTCACGCTGACATACCATTCCCGCTCAAGCAGCTCTTCGTGGTATACCGCATTGGTTCCGATGATTCTAAAAAAGTAACCCCTCCGGTAAGCTTCGTCAAAGAAGGAAACGGCGTCCCCCGAAAAGAGGGGAAGGCTGACGGCGCAGATAAGTTTTCCCGCCCCCTGTTCTTTGAGAAACTTCATGGCCTTGAGGAGAGTCCCGCCGGTACCCAGTATATCATCCGCCACAAAGACAATCTTGCCCTTCACATCCCCCAGAAGCCGTATCTCTCCGATATTGTTATCCAGCGCGTCCTTGGAAATCCGGGAATAGTCCCGCTCCTTGTAGAGCAGGGCCAGGGGTTTCTTTAACGCATTGGCGTAGAATTTGCTCCGGTCCACCGCCCCCGTGTCCGGGGCCACGACGACAAAATCATCGCCGATGCCGGTGATCCTGGACAGGGCCCTGATGATTTGGTAACTGGCGTGAAGATTTTCCAGACGCATAAAGTTAAAGCCGTTCCCTATTTCTCTCGAGTGAATATCCAGGGTGATGATCCGGTTTACCCCCAAAGAATCCAGAATGGTTCCCACCCGGCTGGCGGTAAGCCCCTCCCGGCCCTTTTTCTTGTGCTGCCGGGCGTAGGGATAGTTGGGAGTAACCAGAGTGATCTGGGCCGCCCCCGCCTGCTTAACGGCATCCACGGTAACAAATACCGTCATCAGGTGATCGTTAATTGAAAGGATTTTTTTTTCGCCGTTGTTAAAATTTACCGGATAGCGGTTTTCCACATCCTGAACAATATAAACATCCTTGCCGCGGATCGATTCCAGGATCTCGGCCTTCAATTCCCCGTTGGGAAACATAGTAAAGCGGGCGGGAACCTTAAAGCGGGGACATTTTGAAACCGGCTCCCGGGATAAACCGAGGGAGGCAACATCGTTGATCAAATCGATCTGCCTGGCAACAGATTCGGCGTCCAGGTTATACCGTTTGACCATTTCCGCCGTCGTACACTCATACTTACGGTGATACCATTTCTTGAGGTGAAGAATTACTTCGCCGGCAAATACTTCACCGCCGGGACAAGCTATAATGCCAAGATTCATGGATATCTAGGTGGTATCATATCCCTGCTTAATTTTCAAGTATGGTAATTTCTACCCGCCGGTTCCGCCGCCGTCCCGCTTCGGTGCCGTTATCCGCCAGGGGCTTCCCGGCGCCGTATCCCCGGACCACAATGCGGTCCGGGGTACGGATCCCCTTTCCGATAAGGTAGTCCGCCACCGCCGCCGCCCGTTCCCGGGAAAGCTGCAACCGCCCCGCGGCGCTGCCCGCCAGGGCGGTATGACCCCCGATCAGAATATCCCTATCGGCGTACCCCGTGATAATCTCCGCGATCTTATCAATTTTGTTTCGTTCCGAAGTTGTCAATACCGCCGAATCCGGCTGAAACTGGATATTTTCAAGGCTGATCGCTATGCCCTCGTCCACCGCCCGGACGCTGGCGTCCTGTATTCCCAGGCGCTTAATTTCATCCTCAATCTCCTTGAGGATTCTGCCCTTATCCATCACCTCGGATTCGACAATCTCCGCCCCGGCCCGGCCCCGGTATTCCACGGTCATGCCGTTGGACAATTCAAATATAATGCGGAAACTCTCCTCGTAAGACCTGGGCTGCCCCAGGCCGGCGTCCCAAAAAATCAGCTGATCCGAAGCGCCCATGATCCGGGTGGGCCATACCGGACCTTCCGCCGCCGCGGGTTCGGCAAAAATATGATAGGAAACGGTAAAGGCGGGATATTGTTTTTCTTTCCAGATACGTTCCCCAAGAAAGGTATAGTTTGCCGTAAAAGGAATACGGTAAGGCGCCTCTATGCCGAAACTGTCCCTAAAATCATGTACCTCGTAACCTCCGGCAGTCCAGGTATCCCCAATTTTCAGATCCCGGCCGGGGAAGACCGGTACATTCCTCACCACCGGCATATAGTACTTTTGATCGATAGTGATATAACCCAGCCTGTCCCGGTCGAATTCGGAATCGTACTCCCGGGACCACTGAAAACTCCGCCCGCCCGTCCCCGTTCCGGCGGCCTTTTCCGCAGTCTGAAACTGCGCCCTGTGCCGGCCCGATCCATTCGCAGTGTCTTCGATTTCAACTGAAACGCGGTTCAGAATCTCCGCCCGGTGGCTGAGACGCCGGTTAATGAATACATCCTCGTTTACAATTGAAAGAATGCGATATTTGTCTCCCGCCGCATAGAGATAGACAAATTCCTCCGCCCCGGCGGCGGGGCCAAAAGCCAGGAAATCCAGAACGGCAAGGAACAGGCCCGGAAAGCAGGCTCTTTTTATTTTTAGCATACGAACTCCATAACAGGGATTACCGGAAACCGGTCCGTCACGGACCATTCGCGCTTCCCGGTAAACCCGAATATCCCCAGGGAACCTCTAAAACTGGACTTGTTCAAGACAACCCGGCTGGTTGTCCCGGACTTTGGTCCGGCATATGTCTCCCAAGAAAACGCTGGGTTTTTGACAAAATGCAGAATGGGCGATTTTCTCCGAAAAACCTATGGGAAACCCAACCGGGGTTTCCAGACCCCCTATTTGATAATCGGAAGATCCGCATGAGGTATAAACCGGACTTCGGAACAAACAGTGGAATCTCAAAATTCGTCGTATGTAAATTGCCGGTAACTTCCCCGCCTTGAAGGGCGGGGTATGGACCCGGCCCTCCAATCAAGGCTGCCTAAATAGCTGTTCAAGCATGTTGACTATAAACGTGTTTTAGAGTACACCTATAACGACTGTAGCATAGAAAGATATTATAATTAAGGGTACCTCTGGAAACCCCGGTTGTGTTTCCAGAGGTGCATGGAAGAAAATCGTAATTCCTTGTAATACAAGCAATTATGGTAATACGATTTTTTTCCAGGGGTCAGAAAACCTCTAAAAACTGAAGTTTTTAGAGGTTCCCTTAAATCTATGGAGCTGGTCCCAAAACCCGGTTAGTTTTGTGAATTGCTCTTGGAAAAGCGGTCAAAAGTCCGCTTTTCTCCATAAATCTAAGGTGGCTTTCCCAAAAACTGAAGTTTTGGGAAAGCCTTTATAGCAAAGAATTACGGATCCTTAATCCGCAGGGTTTTCAGCGGTTTTTGGAAGGCAAATCTTTGGGCCTTTAGCTCAGTTGGTTAGAGCTGCGGACTCATAATCCGTAGGTCCCTGGTTCAAGTCCAGGAAGGCCCAAAGATTTGTTCTTGCCGGCAGATTCGGGAAGGCCCGTGGTACAGCCCTTTCGGGGTTACGCTTCGGCCAGGGCTGCATCCTTCAGTATATCGTGATCCTCCGGGTTTTTTTACTCATGGCGCCGGCGGTGTCAATGACGGTTCCCGGTTTTCCATCGGAACCCATATTCCTGTAAGAGATAATACCCATGCCGACATGGACCTGCAGACGGTAAAACGCATCTGGAATCCCAGGCCGGGACTCCGCTGCCGCCGGCGGGACCGCTTTTTGGGGAGAAGCTTTGACCGGATACCGGTGGACCCGGTCCTGCGCGGATATGCCAGGAATCGCCGAAGCGGCGGTAGGGTTCCAGGCCGGCTTCCGCCGCCGTATCGTATAGGATTATACTTTCCTGTTTTGTACTTCCTATTGATTCCCGGTAAGAAATAACGGTAGTATAAAATGGGAGTATCTTATGGGTATCGATATTGCAAAGGCAGCTCTGATAGAAGTAGACATTCAGAACGATTTCTGCCCTGCCTATACGGCAAAGGACGGAACCGTGCGGCCCGAAGGGGCCTTGGCGGTACGCGGTGGAGACCGTGTAATCAAGCCCCTCAACAGAATTGCCCAGCGCTTTGTGGAAGAAGGGGGAAAGGTCATCGCTTCCCAGGATTGGCATCCGGCCCATCATAGTTCCTTTGCCTCATCCCATTCAGGGAAAAAAGTCAACGATATTATCGTGCTGCCCGTTCCTGAACCGCCGGCTTCTCCCGCCCACCGGCGGGCCGGAGAAGCTGAATTTATACCAACAGCGATACAGCAGGTGCTTTGGCCCGATCACTGTGTCCAGAACACTTCCGGCGCCGCCTTTCACGATGAATTTAATCTGAATTGTGTCAATCTGGTTATCCGCAAGGGTTTTCGCAAAAACCTCGATTCCTATTCGGTGTTTTTTGAAAACGACCGCCATACGCCCACCGGGCTGGACGGTTACCTCAAGGGTTTGGAAATTAAGTTTGTCTTCATCGGCGGACTGGCCACGGATTACTGCGTCCTGTACAGCGTCATGGACGCCCTCCGGCTGGGGTATAAGATCGTTGTCCTTGAGGATGCCGTCTGCGGCGTAGACGTACCCAGCGGTTCCATACACAGAGCGCTGGATTTGATGCTCACCGCCGGAGCGGTTTTTATGGAAACTGAGGAAATCGGATGAGAAGCGCCTTGTTTACGGATTTCTATTCCCTCTCCATGGCCCAGGGTTATTGGAAAAAAAATATGGACCGCCGGGCTGTTTTCGACATGTTTTTCCGCCGGCAGCCCTTCGGCGGAGGTTTTTCCGTATTTGCGGGACTTGGTCCCCTTCTGGAGGCGCTGGAATCTTTCTCATTTTCTCAGGAAGACATTGCCTATTTAAAAAGCCTCGGATTTTTTGAGGAGCCCTTTCTGGATTTCCTTAAAAGTTTCCGGTTTACCGGAACGCTTTGGGCGGTGGATGAGGGGACCGTCATCTTTCCCCAGGAACCCCTGATCCGCCTTGACGGGGGGCTTATTGAATGTCAAATCATAGAGGGGATGCTCCTCAACATCATCAACTTTCAAAGCCTTATCGCCACAAAAACCGCCCGGGTCTGGCTTGCCTCAAATAAAGGGGCCATCATGGAATTCGGCCTCCGCCGGGCTCAGGGGCCTGACGGAGCCATGTCCGCTTCCCGGGCGGCATTTATCGGAGGCGCCTCGGGGACCTCCAACGTACTGGCGGGGAAAGAATACGGCATTCCCGTGATGGGAACCATGGCTCATTCCTGGGTTATGGCCTATCCCGGCGAAGAAGACGCCTTCCGGGCCTATGCGGATATTTACCCGGAACATCCGGTGTTTCTTATCGATACCTACGACACCCTTAAGAGCGGCGCCCGGAACGCGGTTAAGGTCGGCAGGGAGCTGGCGGCGAAGGGGAAGAATTTCGGAATACGCCTGGATTCGGGGGATATCCATTACCTTTCCGTGGAGGTGCGGAAGATCCTCGATGCCGCGGGATTTACCAGGGCGACCATTGCCGTATCCAACGATCTTGATGAGTCCATAATCCAAACCCTGACCAACGCAGGAGCCCCGGTAAATACCTGGGGGGTGGGAACCCAAATGGTCACCGGCGGCTGTGAAGCGGCTTTCAGCGGGGTATACAAGCTGGCGGCCCGGGAAACTTCCCAGGGGGATCTGGCGCCGGTCATCAAAGTTTCGGATCATCCTGAAAAAACCACCAACCCCGGCGTCAAGCAGCTCTGGCGCATCAAGGATCCCCAAAACATGGCGGTAGCGGATGTGCTCAGCCTTGAGGAAGAAGCCCCCCCTGAACGGGGCAGGCGCTATGTCTTTTGGCACAGTTCCGCGGATTACCGCCATTTTTACCATGTCTTCGATGGAGAGGCGGAATCTCTCCTAAAGATCCGTTTTGACAAGGAAAAACCCGCGGGGGAACAGCCCTCACTTAGGGAAATACAGCGGCGGGTCAAGACGGAACTTGAAAGTTTTGATCAAAGTTACAAGCGGCTCCTCAATCCCCATATCTACAAGGTATCGGTTTCCGAAAAACTGCGAAACCTGAAACTGCAGCTTATCCAAAAGCACCTGGGCGATCCCTAAACATCCTGTTTCAAAAAGGAAGTAGCATGAACGTTACCAATACCATCCAGGTACAGTTTGCCAAAACCGGACCGGGAGGCGTAAAGGACGGCGCCCCTATCATTTGTCCCTTCGGCGTTCCGGTGGATACCTTTCTTGAAAGCTTCGGCCAAGTTCCCGGCGGACTGGCCGCCGTCAAAGTGAATAACGAGATACTTCCCCTCTCGACCAAGCTGGAGGTCAACTGTACCCTGGAGCCCGTATCCCTGGACGGTCCTGACGGGCTGTTGATCTACCGCCGGTCTCTGGCCTTCATCCTGGCCGTAAGCGCCCGGAAGCTTTTCCCCGAACGGCGGCTTTACATCGGCCCCTCTCTGAAGAACAGCTACTATTATACTTTTGCCGACGGAGAAAGGCCCAGGGCGGAGGAAGTGCAGAAACTTGAGACGGAGATGAAGGTCCTGGTCAGGGAGGATCTGCCCATCAGCTTTGGTTATATGGCTTATGCCGAAGCCCTGGAGCTTTTTGAAAAAAACAAACAGTCCGATACCCTGCTTCTCTTTGAACAGCGGAGCGATTCCAAAGTACAGATCAACGAATGTCAGGGCTTTGTGGATCTCTATGTCGCTCCCCTGGTACACCGCACGGGCTTCCTCTTCGCCTTTCAGCTTTTGCCCTATGAGGAGGGTTTTCTCCTCCGTTCACCCGGTTTTGGCAAAAAGACGATAGATCCCTTCGAGGACAGTCCCAGCCTGTTTTCGGTCTACCGGGAATATAAAAAATGGGGGCGCATCGTCGGGGTCCACGCCGTGGGCCACCTTAACCGGCTGGTGGCGGACCGGACCTTCAGGGACTATATCAGAATAGCCGAAGCTTTTCAGGCAAAAAAAGTAGCGGAGATCGCCGAGAAAATTTACCGCCGCCGGGATACGGTCCGGATCATCCTCATCGCCGGTCCCTCCAGTTCCGGCAAGACCACCACCGCCAAACGGCTCTCTATTCAGTTGAAGGTGATGGGTATGACCCCCATCGCGGTAAGCCTGGACGACTACTACAAAAACCCCGATTTGGCCCCCAAAGACGGAAAGGGCCAGCCCGACCTGGAGTGCCTGGAAGCCCTGGACGTTCCCTACCTGAACCGGCAGCTCCTGGATCTCCTGGCGGGAAAGGAAGCGGACATCCCCATCTTCGATTTTAAGACCGGAACCCGGCGGGAGCGGGGAAAACCCATACGCCTGGACGAACAGTCCATCCTTATCGTAGAGGGGATCCACGGCCTGAACGACGCCCTTACCCCCCAAATAGGGGCGGAAAAGAAATTTAAGCTCGAGGTATCAGCCCTGACCCAGCTTAACCTGGACGATCACAACCGCATCCCCACCAGCGACAACCGGCTTCTGCGGCGCATGGTCCGGGACTATCAGTTCCGGGGGACCGGCGCGGTAAAAACCTTTAGGATGTGGCCCAGCGTACAACAGGGAGAACGGAAGCATATTTTCCCCTTCCAGGACGGTGCCGATGCGGCCTTTAACTCGGCCCTGGACTATGAGCTGTCGGTGCTGAAGGTATACGCCGAACCCCTGCTCCGCTCGGTAAAACCCAACGAAGCCGAATACGCCGAAGCCGTGCGCCTGCTTTCCTTTCTGGAATACTTTGCCCCAATCTCCCCGCAGCTTGTTCCCGGCCAGAGCATACTCCGCGAATTCATCGGCGGCAGCGAATTCAAGTATTAACGTAATGCAAGTTCAGCGCCCGAATAAACGCAGAGGAATTTTTTTACCACAAATAACACGAATGGACACGAATAGGGAAACGGTGTCTGACGCCATTCGATAAAAATTTATCCAGAAATTTGGTGCCTGGCACCGTTTTACGCCGTTATATCAGCCGG
>JAISMC010000064.1 GCA_031276965.1 Treponema sp. | reverse complement strand
CGTAAAATCTGCTACGAAGCGCCGCGCCAAGGACGGCGCGGCGGGCTTCTTCATTTATCTTCTCCTTTGACTTTTACCATAACATATTTATACACCATTTTATTTTCTATGTCAACAATTTTTTCGTTTTTTTTCAATTCGGAATATGAACTTTGGGGCATATCTTTAAAGGGAGAAATATCCAGAAAACTGTCCGAAATGATACTATTTCGGTGACTTTTACTATTCGTTTGTATAGTTCTTTCTCCATATTCCGAATTGAAGTTGTTTTTTCAACTTTTTTCGGCGGCACGGATGCCTCCGTTCCCATAAATTTCAGATTTTATGACACATAACGTTCCGGTTGTTGCGAACCTGCGGTTCGACGACGGTTTGGCGGCCCGAACAAGGGCTTTGCGAAGCATCGATTCCAAAGGAAGCACGACCAGGGCAGGCAAACGAAGCGCCTCCCCGCTAATATATACACCACCACTACCAGTTCCAATCCCGCCCCTGCGGTCAAACCCGGCAGGCCGCTTTCCTCAAACGACTCGGAAAGCCGCAGCGTACTCTCGTCCGGATACGGAGCGGTCCCGTTGTACAACACGATGAATTCAGGCCGCGGGATGGCTATCTTCTTCCCGCTAATGTACATCAGCAGCCGTAGCGCCATGTTCGCCTTGATCGTACTCTGATACTCCAGCAGAACCACCAGCTTGCCGGCTATCTCAAAGGAGATGTCGTTTATCCGCTCCATAAACAACGCGCCTTCAAGGGTGTTTATCGTAATGGGGGTGGCGGGGTCCAGGGGAACACCGCAGATGGCCCCATAAAGCTCCCGGAGGATGTCCGGCTCCCCGAAAAGCAGGGTAAATACGCTGTCTTTGTACTGTTTGTTAAGCCCCATGGTTGTCCTCCGCAGCGGCCCTGTTCACAGCCGCCTGCCGTAAAGCGTCTTTACCAAGAATATAGCCCATCTTTGGAAGCCGGGCAATAGTTTGCGTGGTCGAACCGAAGCTTCATCGTGGTTATGTTAAACTGAGGGAAGGAACGTTGTTCGTATTGGGCATGCACTCTTCGCAACGAATCAAACAAAAAGCGGAACACTAGCAGCCTGTTACACTTGTTGATTTTTTGAATATTTATACGATTTTTGCGCCGAAGCGCAACAAACTGCTAGGGGTTTAAATCCCCCATCGTCCAAGGATTTGAGGCATGTGGAAAACTTGAGGCTGTTTCAAGTTTTGATCTTTTTTCCTATCAGGACGGCCCGGACAAGGTTTTCGGCGGCCAGGCTTAGATCCCGGCGGCTCTCCTTGATCATGGCGTCCAGGCCGATTTGTCCGCAGGCTATGGAAACCGCGTAGTCAAAGGACTCCAGCAGAGCGCCGGCGTCTCCGCCCAGGGCACCGGAAAGCAGGGCGGCGGGAACCCCCGCGGCGCGGCTTTCCCTGGCGACTACGGAGCAAAGCTTGCCGCCTGCGGTTTGGCCGTCGGTCATGCCTTCGCCGGTGATCACCAGATCCGCGTCCTTCAAATGGTTAAAAAAGCCCGCGTAACGCATGACCAGCAGGGCGCCGGATTCCATTTTGGCCCCCAGGCATATACGCATGGCGGCCCCGACGCCGCCGGCGGCTCCGTCTCCCGGCTGTTCCACGTCACTGGTCAGCCCCGCCTTTATCCAGGCTTCTCCCAGTTTTGCCAGTCCCGCGTCCAGGACCTTGATCATCTCCGGATCCGCTCCCTTTTGGGGCCCAAAGACGGCCGAAGCTCCCCTGGGGCCAAGGAGGGGGTTGGTCACGTCGCAGGCCACTTTAATGGAAACATCCCTGAGCCGCTTGTCCGCCCCGGAAACATCGATGGAAGCTATTTTTGCCAGCCCTTCCCCCCCCGGGCCCACGGGGTTTCCCTCCCCGTCCAGCAGCTTAAAGCCCAGGGCGCTTATCATCCCAATGCCGCCGTCGTTGGTGGCGCTGCCACCGATGCCGATGATAAGCTCCTTTGCCCCGGTGTCAAGGGCGGCGGCTATGAGCTCCCCTGTGCCGTAAGTCGTGGCCTTGAGGGGGTTGAGTTCATCCCGGCGGAGAAGCTCCAGGCCCGATGCGCTGGCCATATCCAGCACCGCCGTCCGGCCGCCGTCTATAAGGCCAAAAACGGCGTCCGTCTTTTTTCCCAGTGGCCCGGTAACCGCGGCGCTGATAAAACGGCCCCCCGCGGCTTCGGTTACCGCCCGGGCCGTCCCCTCTCCGCCATCGGCCAGGGGCACTTTGTGGATTACCGCGTTTTTATCGGCCCGCAATATTCCTTCTTCGATGGCCGTGCAGGCCGCCGGGGCGCTCATGTTTCCTTTAAACGAGTCGGGAGCAATGATAAAATTCATTTAAGATACCTCTCCAATATAAAATAAAACCTTCCGATATACTTTACGTATGGAGAGAATTATTTTCAAGCGCTTGCTGATTCAGGCAATGATTTTTTCCGTCTCCCTCACGGCCCATGCCCAGGAAGCCCCCGGCCCGGCGTTTCGTTTCAAGGCGGGAGGGGCCGTCCCCTATTCCGTTACCGAGCGTTCCGACTGGTCCCGTTACGACAACGGGAAGTACACGGGCCATGTGTGCCGGGAAGTAAGGGCCTCCATTGTCCCGGCCGAAACCGGCGGCGCTCCGCTTTACCGGGGGAATTTCTTTGTTTTTGAGGAGACCCTCAGGGACCTCCGCCAAAGCGCCCGGGCGCTGGACGAAATAATCCCCGCCGCTTTTCGGGTGGACGGCGACGGGACCACCCGGATTGAAGACGACAAGGGCTTCCCTTCCCTCCGGGGCTTTCCCGCCTTTCCCGCCAAAGCGCTTAAACCGGGCGATAAATGGACGGCGCCGGGCAGCCGGGCCGTTGACCCGCTGAACAACGGCAGTTTTACGGTAGTTCCCTTTACCGCCGGGTACGAATACAAGGGGGCCGAATTATACAAGGGCGAACCGGTATACAGAATAAGCTCGGCATACGCTCCCCGCTGCCAGGGAGAGTTCAGGCTTCAGGGGAACCATGCGGTTGATATACTGATACGCCGTGAGGACGGGACCCTCCTCATGATGCGGGATAATCTGGACGAAACCTACACCTGGCCCGATGGCTCGACCCTGCGCTTCCGGGGCTTCACCCTGACCTTCGGCCAGGGGCTCATCCCCATGAACCAGCATGAGGTCATCGCTTCTTTGGAAGAAACCATAACGGAAGATGATATTCAAGGCGGAAATATCGAAATCGCCACCGTTCCCGAAGGCGTCCGCCTGACGGTAAGGGAAATCCGGTTTATTCCGGATACGGCTGCGTTCCTGCCGGAGGAACAGCCCAGGCTGGATACCATAGCCCAGGCGCTCAAAAAAGTCCCGGATCGTACCATCCTGGTAGAAGGACACACCGCCGCCGTAGGGCTTCCGGAGGGGGAGATGGAACTGTCGGTGGAACGGGCCCGGAAGATGATAGAAGAACTCGTCAGGCGGGGCATACCCGCTGGCCGCTTTATGTATAAAGGCTGGGGCGGCTCAAAGCCCCTGGGGGACAACTCCAGCGAAGAGGGGCGGCGGCTGAACCGCCGGGTGGAAATCACCATATTGGAATGAATCTAGAGGTTTTCCCAAAACTTCAGTTTTTGGGAAAAGTTCTTTATACAATGCCAATGGAACTTCCCGCCAATACCCTAAACTGACCCACATTGCGTCACGAAAGCTCGTGAAAGGAGGAAACATGTAAAACCTTTCAACATGACCTAATGAGACCACAGGGAAACCTGTGCACCTCATCCGGGAAGGCGTAGCGAGCCGCCGGAAGCGAGTGCGGACCAAAGGTCCGGCGGACTAAAGTCCATGTGCATTTTCTTAGGGATAGGGTGTAGCGGACGGAACAGGGCTGGAACTCTTTGACGTTTGGAATCGGCTCAGGCAAAGGGAAGCTGCTGAAACGTATGAGATAAAAACATGAGATGGAACGATCTTAACAGCGCACAGACCACTATGGAGAGCATAACCCGCTGTTCCCTCCACAGACTCCAGCGGAT
>JAISMC010000060.1 GCA_031276965.1 Treponema sp. | reverse complement strand
TCCAGGAACATCCAGACCGCGATCCGTTCCATATCGGTGGATTCGTAGTTGATCCCCATGATCAGGCCGAAGGGCCAGTAGGCCCGGCCCTGGGGAACCTTGCCCCGGGGAACCAGGGCCTCGGCGGGCAGGATCCCTACTTCCGCGCCGGGGTTGTTCGCCTTGAGGGAACTTATCACGTCGGTGTTGCTGGCCAGATAAAACCCGTAGGTCCCAATCCTGCCCGCCACAAATTCGGCCTTCCACTTGGCGTCCGTGTCCCGGAGGTAGAACTCCTTGTCCATCAGGTTGTTGTTGTACATATAGTTCATGTTTTTTAGATAATCCCGGGTGGCCTTCCAGGTAAAATCCGCCACCGAGAGTTCCGAATAGAGGGCCCGTTCTTTTTCGTTAATCGGCCAGTCCCGGAAGGCGTAACTGTGGGTAAAATTGTCCTTTACCAGATTTATGCCGTATACCCCCAGGCCCAGATCCCGCCACTTGAGGAGCATGGCGTTGAAGGTTTCCAGGTCCTTCAGGTCTTCCACCTTGTAACCGGCCTTTTCCACCCAGTCCCTGCGGACCAGGGTACACCAGTTGTCCGCCGCGGGCCGCTCGGCAAAGAAGAACATCTTTTTCCCGTCAATGGTCCCGTATTGCCGGACGGTATTTCCGCTGTATTTCCAGTAGGTGGGGGCGTAACGGGCGATTTCATCCCAGTTTATCTCCTGCATAACCCCTTCGTTGTAGTAGGCCAGGGCCTGGGGCATATCGTAGTGGAAGATAATGTCCGGGGCCCGGTGGGAAGCCAGCAATTGGGTAAAATCCTGGACCTCCGCATTCCGGGTGATAGGCACGTACCGGACCGTTACATTGTACTTGTCTCCGAACTCTTTCTGAACCCAGCGGGTCCAGTAGTTGTCGCTGACGTTCCAGCCCTCAAAGGCCCGCTCGTATACGGGAATTTCGATGCTTACCCGCTGGGGAAATCCCTTGGAATAATCCGCGGTTCCGGTGGTACCGGAACTTGTCCCGGACGGGGACTGCTGCCCGCTGGCAAAGACCCCGGCGACCATAAGGGCAAAAATCAGAAAAAGGCTCAACCATTTTTTCATTTCTTTCCTCCTGACAAAAAATTTATCATAATCCTTGCGGATTATTACCTCTGGAAAACCGCGGTCTTGCCGCGGTCCTTATCCCTTTACCGCCCCGATCATGGCGCCCTGGACAAAGTACCTCTGCAGGAAGGGGTATACACAGAGGATGGGCAGGGTGGCGAAGACCACGCAGGAAGCCTTGAGGATTTCCGGGTTGGTAAGGGATACGGTGGACGCCTCAAGCTGGAAGGTCTCGCTCGCCTGAACAATAAGGTAATACAGTTTAAGCTGGAGCGGCCGGAGGTTTACCCGTTGTTTAATATAGAACAGGGCGTCCTGGTAAGCGTTCCAGCGGCCTACCGCATAGAACAGGGACAGGGTTGCCATAATCGGTTTGGAAAGGGGCAGGAAGATACTCCCCAGGATC
This sequence comes from Treponema sp., assembly GCA_031276965.1. Taxonomy (GTDB): domain Bacteria; phylum Spirochaetota; class Spirochaetia; order Treponematales; family Breznakiellaceae; genus JAISMC01. Next base: position 4,560 of record JAISMC010000060.1, on the reverse strand, counting down.
CGGAAATGCCCCGCCCCGTCTATCCGGGCCGATTCTTCAAGGCTGGCGGGAATGGAGGAGTTCATCACGTTTTTCATGATCAGCAGGTTGTAGGCGCTGAAGGAAAGGGGCAGGATGAGGGACCAGATGGTATCCAGCAGGCCCAAGGAGTTGATCAAAAGGTATTCGGGAATAATGCCCCCGGAAAAATACATGGTAAACATACAGAGAAAAGTTAAAACCCTGCGTCCTGCAAGCTGGGGCCGGGAAAGGGCGTAGGCAGCGCAGGTGGTAAGGAACATCCCCAGGGCGGTAAACAGTACCGTTACCAGGATCGTTACGAACAAGGACCGGATTATGCTGGAATCGGCGAAGACCTTCCGGTAGGCTTCCAGGGTAAAACCCTTGGGCAAGAGGAAGACCTTGTTGGCGATGACATAGGCTTCGGAGCTGAAGGATTTGGAGATAACGTGGATAAAGGGAAGCACACAGGTAAGGGTTACCGCGATCAGAAAAGCATAGAGGATCAGCCGGGAAATCCAAAACCCCGGACCCCTTCGATACAAAACCGGTTCAACCATTTCCCGCCTCCTAAAGTAAACCGTCTTCGCCCAGTTTCTTGGCGATCCGGTCGGACCCAAGGACCAGGATAAGGCCGATGATGGACTGGAAGAACCCCAGCGCGGCGGCCCTGCTGAAATTGGAACCCTGAATCCCCCAGCGGTACACCAGTACGGGGATGGTGGTGGAAAAATCCAGAACCATGGCGTTCTGCAGGGCGTAGATCCGCTCAAAGGAGCCCCCCATGATCTTTCCCAGGTTCATGATGAGGAGGATAACAATGGTACTCCGGATGCAGGGGATGGTGATGCTCAGGCACTGCCGGAGGCGTCCGGCCCCGTCCACAATGGCGGCCTCGTAGAGTTCGGGGTTGATCCCGGAAATGGCCGCCAGGTAGAGGATGGTTCCCCAGCCCATGGACTGCCACACCCCGATAAGGATATAACTCAGCACCCAGTGGTACTTCTCCGTGAGGAAAGGCGTCCGCTGCCCCCCCAGGAGTTCTATCACATTGTTCACTACTCCGAAGGTTCCGCTGAAAAGCTGGAGGGCAATGCCCCCTATGATCACCCAGGAGAGGAAGTGGGGCAGGTACAACAGGGTCTGGGAGATCCGCTTTACCCACCGGGTTTGGACCTCGTTCAGGATCAGGGCGAGGATGATGGGCATGGGAAAACCCATGGCAAGATCCAGAAAGTTAAGAACCAGGGTATTCCGCAGGGAGGGGAGAAAATCCCGGTGCCGGAATATGGTCTTGAAAATATCGAACCCCACCCACTGGCTGCCCCAGAAGCCCCGGGCAATTTTATAATCCTTAAAGGCGATAACCAGGCCGAACATGGGGCCGAATTTAAAGACCAGCACAAAAAGCATGGGAAAGAAGATCAGCACATAAAGCTGCCATTCCTGAAAAAAATGGGTCAAGGTGGTTTTACCCGGGGGAATAAATTTTATCTTTTTTCCTGCCATCTTGAAATCGCCTCTCCTTTCTAAAATTAAGAATTATTATAGGCCCCTCTTGTTGAATTCTGTAAACAATCAGTATTGATTAGAAACATCACTTTTGATTATTCTGTTAATTCCTTACAAAACAAGGAATTAACAATTTGATATGCCAAAAAGGGCCCTTCGGCTTCCTCTTTTTCGGAAAAAAGGACCGCCCTTTCGGTATCAGAATTTATATCCGGTGTCAAAACTGATAGGGATTTATTTTAGTCTAATAGGTTGTAAGCCTACCGGAATTGTTATGTTTCTCCGGCCATAACCAGCACCTCTGAGAACCAGCCGGTTTCTCGAATAATGCCCCGTACAGAAATAACAGGACCTTGCATTTTATTTTTGTACGGGGCTTGAGCCTATTACCTTGAATAAGTTCCGGTGAGTGAAGCTTTGTCAATAACTTTCCCGCTTAGGATGGCACTAATATCTGCGTAAGATTTAAACCCGCCAAGACCGCTTATGGCAGTGGTATTCAAGGCGTATAATGTTGCGATATACCTGTGTGTTCCCGATCCTGCCGGTGGTTCCGGCCCGCCATAGCCGGAACTTCCAAACTCATTCTCCAATTCGACACTCCCTGTAGGCATATTAGTACCGGAAGCGTTTTCAGCAATTGAATTACTATTTACAGGAATATTAAATACAGCCCAGTGTATCCAATTCGCCCCATCCGGATCATATAGTATTAAAGCAAATGATTGGGTGTTTTCAGGAGGCTGAACCCAATTAAAGGGCAGACTGATATTCTGTCCCCCTTTAACGCCTGTATAGCAATATTTATCTGCTAAACGCTGATTATTTTTGAAGGCGCTTGACGTTAATTTAAACGGAGAATTGGAATTGGAATTGCCATTTCCGTTATCGCATCCGCCCAAAACAAACAGGCTGGAAAAAAGCAGGAAAGCAAATAACACAAAAAGAATAGTACGTTTCATAATAAATCCTCCGGAATCAAATATCCTCTAAAAGATAGTAAAAACCCTTACCAAGGGTTGTCTTTATATTTCTTCCCAGCAAAACAACGGCAGCAAATAATGTTACAATGCCAATCTTGCCGTTCATAAAACCTCCAATAACTGCCGGCCGCCTTTTCCGTTACCTGCGGTTTAATACGGCCATGGTACGGTAATATCCGTTGCCCGCGGGAAAGGAGTACCTTGATATTCCGCGGAACCGCCATTACCCACATATACCGCGTGTCCCCGGCCTGTAGTGCCGGGCGCGCAATGGTTTGCGTCGGGGTTACTCGTTATACTACCGTTGGAAGAAGTCCCGTAAATCGTCCCGCCTTCCATGGTAAAGATCCCGCTGTTTCCGACATAGACCCCGCCGCCATAATTGCCTGCGACATTTTTTTTAATTACGCCGCCTTTCATGACGAATGTTCCGCCGTTGTCTGCCCAGCCGATGCTCACTCCGCCTCCGTTACCGCTAGAGTTTTCGGCGGCGTTTTCGCTTATGGTTCCCCTTTCCATGGTAAAGGTCCCGCCGCTGATCCAAACGCCGCCGCCATCCATGATAGTGCGGTTTCCGGTTATTTGGCCGCCCCGCATTTCAAAAACGCCTCCTGTGCCGACATATACGCCGCTGCGGTTATTATTGGCAAGTCTAACGCCGTCTTCCATGATAAATTTTCCGTTATAAACGGTAACAAGTTCGCCAAGTCTGGTATTGCTGCCTCTGGGTTTATTCCCACCGTCAATAACGATACTTCCCGCAGCACCTGATTTCCCCAGGACAAGGGTTCCGCCCATATTTACCTGAAAAAGCTCGCCTTCGGAACCGGAGCTCAGTGCAATGGTTGCCGTTCCGGAATCCGGCGGCAGGATCGTGATGTTTTTGCCGTAAGAACCGGAGATATTGATTGCGTCGGATGCCCCTGTGGATGTAAAAGAATAATTCCCCGCCGCAAGCTGTATGGTTTTGCTTCCGTAAGAAGCTATTTCCCCTTTCAGTCTGTTTATGCTGTCTACGGTGATGATGTTTCCACCCTTATCGGTTCCGGTTCCGTTTTCGCAGCCTGCCGGTATAATGGCAATTATGATACTTGCCATAACGATTATTATTTTTCTTTTCATAGTTATCTCCTTTGCAATGCCATTATTTCGGCAAATACTTCTTAAACACTTCCGTCTTTCCTGATTGATTTAATTGAAAGACCAATCTTGTTGTCCCCGGCGCTAACCTTTGGGCAGTTAAGATCTTCGACAAATTCTTTTACCGAACCCGCCGGATTCGCAGACAAGTTTTTTACGGCGGCTGATAAAAACAAAAGGGCAATAAAAGCAAATAACACAACATTTTTCATACACCAGTTCTCCAGTTTTATGGTTCTTTCTCTGTTCTGTTTAAATTCTTCGCTGTTGTTTGGGTATCTGGTAAATGTTGACATAATACACTTCCTTTGCGGGTTTTTGTGTCCCGCCGGAAAATTATATGTTCAACCTGCAGGCGGTTGCTGCCTTTGAGAAAGAATCAATGTCTGAACTATCGGCCCCGGAACCTGTCTTACCTTCGGTTTCATTTTTCTTAAAGTATAACAGGAATTGTGAGCCGTGGCGGGTTTTTTGTCTGTATGTCCGTATATTGTCAAAGACATGAATATACTATAGCATGTGTGGAAATTTATGCAAGGGCCTTTTCCTGTTTTGTTATGCCACAATAGAAATGCCCCCTGTTTTCCCGAATCAGGCATAATTTATTAAGGTACTGCAGCCTGTTGCACCTGTGGTTTTTTTGTTCAGGGCGCCTTCGCCGACGGAGATACACCGGCAATGCGGAATTCTCCGGGGGTAAAGCCCTCGTATTTTTTAAAGTAGCGGTTGAGGCTCTGTATGTTCCGGTAGCCCATCTCCCGGGCTATTTCGGCCACGCTTTTTTCCGTACTCAAGAGGAGGTATTTGGCCTCCCGCACCCGCAGTTGGTTGATATTATCCAGGACGCTCCTGCCGGTAGCCTCCCTGACCAGCCTGCGCATATAGGAATAACTGATGCCCAGGTCCGCCGCCATGTCCTCAAAAA
>JAISMC010000046.1 GCA_031276965.1 Treponema sp. | reverse complement strand
ATTCGGGGGGCCGAATGACTTATCCGGAAGTCCGAATGACCTGTTCGGATCTCCGAATGACCTGTTCGGGGGGCCGAATGACCTATTCGGGGGGCCGGCCGTTTCTTTCATCATTCCACAGTAAAGGAGGGGGCGCTTGTTACGGCTTTAATGCAAAGCCCCCGGGAACAATGATTGAACCGGGGGGATTACGGCGTAATCCATCCGCAGGGAGGGATTCACGATGAAAAAGACACGGTTTTGCGAGGCGCTTAATGGAAGGCCGGCCAGTCTTACTGCCGGAACTCCCGGCGGCTCTACTATGCCGGCGCATTGGGGAGCAGGTAACAGGGGGCCTTGTCCTGCCTTCCGGACATTTCCCGGAAGCTGAAGTTTTGAAAAAGTCTCCGGCATATCCGGTTCCCGCCGCCCGGCATAGACGCCGCCTTCCAGTCAGCGCCGCCAGAATTCCGGGGTAAAGAGGATAAACACCGTCCACAGTTCCAGCCGCCCGGCAATCATCACAAAGGAATAGATCCATTTAAGATGATCCGCAAAGGCGGCGTAATTTTTCGATGGCCCTATGGCGCCAAAACCAACGCCGGCATTGCCGGTAACCGAAAGGGCCGCGCTGAAAGAGGAAAAAACATCCGTCCCCGAGGCGGCGGCGATCAGGGTAAGGGCCGCCGTAACCAGACCGTAGAGGGCGGTAAAACCTGCCGCGCCGTAGATTACATCTCTCCGGCCCACCTTCCGGTTAAGCTGAACGCCGAATACTCCCCGGGGAAAGATGCTCCGCCTCAGTTCGTTCCCCGCCTGCTTCCAAAGTACCACGTGGCGGATCACCTTAACGCCCCCGGCGGTGGAACCGGAACAGCCGCCGATAAACATAAGACAGAAGAGCACGCCCTTGGCAGTGACGGGCCAGGTTTCATAATCCACAATGGCGCTCCCGGTGGTGGAGAGGATCGATGCGGCGTGATAAGCGGCGTACCGGAGGGCGGTTCCGGCGGAACCGTAGACCGGCGTTAGGGCAAAAGTAATTATCCCGGCGGCGGTAATAAAAATAAAAAGGTAGGCCCGGCCTTCGGTATTGATCAGTACGTCCTTTATTTTCCCCCGGAGGAGCCGGTAGTAGAGGTTGAAGTTGAACCCCGCCAAAAGCATAAAGACCGCGGCGGTTCCGTCGATAAAGGCCGAGTTGTAGTAGGCAAGTCCGGCATTTTTGGTACTGACCCCCCCGGAGGCCATGGTGGTAAAGGCATGGCAAAGGGCATCGAAGAAAGGCATGCCCCCCAGTAGAAAGAGGACCGTCAGCGCCGCCGTCAGGATGCAGTAGACAAACCAGAGGATCTTGGCGGTGGAGGTAATCTTGGGCGTAACCTTTTCCTTCTCCGGTCCCGGAGTTTCCGCCTTGATCAGTTGAAAGCCCCCAACTCCCAGCAGGGGCATCAGGGCTACCATAAGGAGCACGATGCCCATGCCGCCAAACCAATGGCTCATGCTCCGCCACAGAACAAGGGACCGGGGCAGAGACTCCACATCGGCAAGGGTAGTGGCTCCGGTGGTGGCAAAGCCGCAGACGCTTTCAAAGACCGCATCGGTCATGTTGATGGCGGTTCCCCCGCTTCCGCCGGACAGGTAATAGGGAAACGCTCCCATAAGGCTGGCAAACACCCAGGCCAGAAAGACAAGCAGAAAGCCGTCCCGGTGGCTTAGATTCAAGCTTTCCCGGCGGAAGGTAAAAAAAACCGGCAGGGCCGCGGCCAGGGCGGTTCCCATGACCGGGACAAAGGCCCTGACCATGGCCTTTTCCTCCAAAACCAGGGCAAGAATCAGAGCGGGAGCCATGGTCAGGGCGGTAATGCCCAAAAGCAGTACCAGTAAACGCAGCAGGGTCAGCCATTTTAGATGACGCCGGTTTTTCGCCATGGCCCCCCCTAACGCCGCCAGTAGGCGGGGGAAAAAAAGGCCAAAACCGTCCACAGTTCAAGCCGCCCGGCGATCATCACCAGGGAGAGTCCCCATTTGACATAGTCCGGCAGATCATAGAAGGCTGCGCCGGGACCGAATTTTCCTATTCCAAGGCCGATGTTTCCCAGGGTAATCAACGCCGCCACCAGCGATGAAAAGAGATCCACCCCGGCGGTACTGACCAGAAGAGCCGCCGCCGCCGCGGTAAGCGCATAGACAAAAACAAAGGCCGCCACGCCATAGACCACATCCTTCCGGCCGGCCCTGCTGTTCAGTTGTATGCTGAAGACTCCCTTGGGATAGAGGAGCCGCCTCATCTCATTTCCCATCTGCTTCCACAGTACCACATGACGGATCACCTTGACGCCGCCGGCGGTAGAACCGGAACAGCCTCCAACCAGGAAAAGCAGAAAAAGCGCCGCCTTTGCCAGGGAGGGCCAAAGATCGTGATTGTCTATGGCAAGGCCCGTGGAGGTCATAATCGAGGCGGTATGAAAAAAGGCCAGCCGCAGCGCATCAGGAACGGAAAGTCCCGGTTCCGGCGCAGCCAGGGAACAGGCGACAATAAACGCCGCCATAAGCATGACGGCCCCGTAGGCCCTGGCTTCGCTGTTACAAAAGACATCCCGGTACCTGCCCTGGAGAAACCGGTACAACAGGGAAAAGTTGAACCCCGCCAGTATCATAAATACCGTACAGACCCATTCGATCCAGGGTGAATGGTAAAAGCCTATCCCCTCATTGCGGGAACTGAAACCGCCGGTAGCCATGGTGGAGAAGGCATGGAATACCGCATCAAACCAGCCCATACCCCCCAGCCGGAGAAGCAGTATCTGAAGCGCCGTAAGGGTTACATAAATCATCCAGAGGATCTTGGCGGTGGCGGTAATCTTGGGGGCAATTCTGTCCTTTTCGGGCCCCGGGGTTTCCGCCTTCACCATCTGAAAGCCGCCAAGCCCCAGCAGGGGAAGCAGGGCCACCGTGAGGAGTACAATCCCCATGCCCCCCAGCCAGTGGGTCATGCCCCGCCATAAAAGCAGGGACCGGGGCAGGCTTTCCACATCGGCAATAACCGTGGCCCCGGTGGTACTGAACCCGGAAACGCTTTCAAATACCGCATCGGAAAACCGGGGAAGCCGGCCGGAAAGGTAATAGGGCAGGGCTCCCATCAGACAGGTCAGCGCCCATGCAAGAAACACCAGCAGGAATCCGTCGGAGGCGTTGAAACGTACCGGGTCCTGCGGGGCTCCGCCGGGAGAAGCCGGGACCCGCCGCCGGCCCGCAAAAAAGAACAGCAGAGAAGCGGTCAGCACGGGAAGGGCGGAAATAAGAAAGGGTCCCAGCATATCCTCCTCTCCGGCGGCGGCGGCCATAACGAGGGGAAACGCCATGGCAAGGGCCGCAAGGCCGAGAAGCAGAAATAGTATCCGCAGTTTTTGAAAGGCCCTTCCCCTCATGCCGGCCCGTTTAATCCTGGCAATGGGACGGAGGCGCAGCGGACGCCGCTTTGCTTTTTTCGCTCGGAACTTCATAGGGATGCGCCGAAAAACCGGTCTATCTCCGCCTTGTTTTCGTTTTTAGCGATGAGGATGATCCGGTCCCCGCCCTTAAAGACATAATCCCCCCGGGGGATAAACGATTCCGGCGGGGACCTTCCCGCTTCCTGCTCCACCGGGAGAACAGGCCGGTTAACCAGCATCACCAGTCCGCCGCCGGGAAGATTCAGTTCGGTGATTTTTTTCTCCGCCGCCGGGGATCCCTTTTCAATCTTAATTTCAATAATGTCCACAAGGCCGTCTTCCCCTATCCGGTGCACCCCCGTAACGCCCCCTCCCATAAGATGGGACAGGATAGAATCCACCACCACCGACTTCATGGGAATAACCACATCCACCCCGAGCTGCCGGGCTATGGCGGCGTAACCGCTCCCGGTTACCATGGCGATGGCCCGGCCCACTCCCCGGGATTTAAGATAAATCGCGGCGATCATGTTGAGTTCCTGATGATTCGTGGCGGTGATGATCAGATCCAGATCATCAATCCGTTCCTCCGCAACAAAACTTTCATCGGAAATATCTTCGTTAAGAATAAGAGCCTCGGGAAAACGGGAGGCAAGTTCCTTACAGAGATTGTAGTTGTCTTCAATAATGATAACCCTGCGCCGGTTCTGGGGGTTTAGGGCTTTCAAAAAGGAGAGGAAGTTTTTCTCTTCCCGCTGTTCCAAAAGGCCCTCCGCTATGAGCGTTCCCAGCCGGCCGCCGCCGACTATGCCTATTTTCCGCAGGGGCCGTTCGGTCCGGCCCGCCAGCCGGTAGATGCGATCCATCTCTTCTTCCTTGGCGAGGATGCGGATCCGGTCATCCCCCTTCAACACCGTAGACCCCGTGGGCAGCAGGCTTTCCCCCCGGCGTTCTACCAGGGTAATCAGGCAGTCCTCTTTGACCAGGGAACGAAAATCCTTGAGGACCAGTCCGTCAAAGGCGCTTTTTGCGGCAATATCGACGGAACCCAGTACATAGGGAGTATTGGGAAAGGCCAGCACATCTCCCAGGGCGCCGTGTTCAATGGCGTCCAGCACGGACCGGGCGGCCTCTACATCGGGGTAAACGAAGTAGTCTATCCCCAGCAGCCGTTCCCCGCCTGAGGGAGCATGTTCCTGGAGGAAAAGATCCCCGTAGTCATCATTACGGACCCGGGCTATTTTTAAGAGTTTGGGATACCGGGATTCGGCAAGGCCGCAGATGATCATATTAAGCTCGTCCGAATCGGTAACACAGACCAGGGCGTCCGCCCTGGCGATCCCCGCTTCCTCCAGGGAAGCCATGCTGTTTCCTTCATCATGGATCACCAGACAGTCCAGACGGTTCGATGCGTGCCGGGCCCGCTCTTCGTCGGCTTCGATTAGAGAAATATCGTGTTTTTCCTGAATAAGGTGCCGGGAAAGCTGGGTGCCTACCATCCCCGCCCCGACAATAACGACACGCATTATGCCACTATATCCGCATTCAACAGGCGGAGAAAGCCCGGATAGGTAACAGCGGCGCTTTCGGCGCCGCTGATCTCCAGGGGTCCCGCCCCGCCCAGGGCCGCCACAGCCAGGGCCATCACCACCCGGTGATCCCCCCGGCCGGAAAGTTTCCTGACCGGCCTGTCCGCCGCCGTCCCCTTCAGGGTTCCGTGAATCACCAAACCACCGGGCCGCTCCTCCACCGGAACCCCCAGTTTTCCCAGTTCCTCCGCCATTACCGCAATACGGTCCGTTTCCTTAATCCGGGCGTGGGCCGCATTGACAAGGAGGGTCTTCCCCTCCGCATAGGCCCCCATGACCGCCATTACCGGCAGCAGATCCGGGGTTGCGTTCAGGTCGAAGGTTCCCCCCCTGAGGGGTCCCCGCCGGGAGACCGTAAGGCTCCAGTCCGCCGCCCGTTCCCACTTTACCTCGCAGCCCATACGGATCAGCATGTCGAAGAAGGCCTTGTCTCCCTGGGGATCCTCCGGGTTAAGGCCCTGGATGACCAGGGAGCCTCCGGTAATGGCGGCGGCGGCGGCGGGAAAGGCGGCGGAGGAAAAATCTCCCGGCACGGGTCCATTCAGAGGCTTATAGGCAGCGCCGCCGGGAATACGGAAGAAGGACAGATCCTCCGCCGCTTCAAGGGGAATGCCCTGGGCCCTAAGGCAGGCCAGGGTCATCTCCACATAAGGTCTTTCATTGAGCAGGGGCACCTCGATCTCCGTAAGGACCCCCGCCGGCGCCAGGGGGGCAGCCAGGAGCAGCGCCGAAAGGTACTGGCTGGTGGGACATTCCAGGCTTACCCGGCCTCCCCGCCAGGGACCGCGGACCGTGACGGGGGCGCAGCCCGAAGCGGAGTCAACCTCGACCCCCAGGCCGGCAAGGGCCGAAAGCAGGGGGGCCGCGCTGCGCCGGCGGATCTGCCCGTCCCCCGTAAAGCATACCGGAAACGAAAAGAGGGCGGCGGCGGCCAGGGCCAGAAAGAGGGTGGTGCCGGAATTGCCCACGTCCAGCGCCGCCTGATGCGGCCGCCCCGGAAAAGCCGCCGGGCCGCCGGTTCCCCGGACGGTCCAGCGGACCAGCTTTGCGCCGCCTGAATCCGCCGGGTTGGCGCAGCGGCTGTCCGCGGCCCGGTGTTCCCGAATGTCCGCGCCCAGGGCCCGGCATACGGAGACACAGGAACGGGCATCCAGGGAATCCAGGGGGTACTCAATTTCCGATACCCCCCCGGCCAGGGCGGCGATAAGAAGACGCCGGATGGTATGGGACTTAGACGCCGGAATACGAAGCGTTCCCGAAAAGTCCTGGGGGCCGATAAGGGCGCGCATGGTAAAAGCCTATCAAAACAAGAGCACAAAGAGAAGGCTGGTGATAATCCCCGACAGGGCCATGGCCAGCCCGCTCATGGCGCCCTCGATCTCCCCCAGTTCCAGGGCGGCGGCGGTTCCTATGGCGTGGCCCGAAGTCCCAATGGCGATCCCCGCAGCCAGAGGGTCCTTTAAGCGCAGGATCTTTATCAAAAAAGGCGAAAGGACGGCGCTGAAAACGCCGGTAACAATCACCGCCGAAATGGCCAGCCCGGTGAGGCCGCCGCGGCGGGCGGACAATTCCATGGCAACCGCGGTGGTTACCGATTTGGGAAGCAGCGACGCCGTTACCGCCTGGTCAAGGGCAAAGAGCCGGCAGAGCCCCAGGACGGAACCGATAGAGGCAAGGGAACCCGCCAGGCATCCTGCAAAAACCGGCAGTATGTTGGCCTTCAACAAGTCCCGCTGATGGTAGATCCGCAGGGCCAGGATCACCGTAACGGGGACGATAAACATGGTGATAATATCCCCGCCCTTTTTATAGCGTTCAATAGTCAGGGGGGTATAGAGAACCGTCAGGATGATCAGAATGTTGGCGATGATCAGCGGATTAGTCAGCGGCGAAGGCAGCCGGTCCCTGATACGGCAGCCGATGCCGAAACAAATAACGCTGACGATGATGCCCGCCGCGGGCAATGACAGGAGGGCTTCCATTCAGCGTCTCTCCATAAAAATCCTGACAAGCCGCACCGTACCATAGGTAACGGCAAAGGTTACCGCCGTTCCGGCGGCGCATATCAGAATAAACCGGAACAGCACCGGCCGCAGGACCCCGAAATTTTCGAAAATGGTTACCGCCGCGGGCAGAAAGAAAAAGGCCATGTTGGCGCTGAGAAATTGGGCGGTCTCTTCCAGATGCCGGGGCTTTAGAATCCGCAGCCCCAGGAAAACCAGCATCAAAAGCAGCCCCCAGACGCTGGCGGGAAATCCTATGGGAACGAAGCGGGAAAGCGCTTCCCCCGCATAACCGAATGCAAAAATAACCGCAGTCTGCCTTAGTATCCGCATACCGTTAAGTATATAGAAATGGCGGGCATAAGCAAAAGGGCGATTTGCTTTATGCGGCGCGGATGCCGGGCGGCATGGACGCCGCTGTAACCGGTACCTTAATCCGCCATGGATGGCGGCATGGATGCCGCTGTAACCAATGCTGGAGTTTCGGCAGCGCCGAAACTCCGATACCATAATCCGCCATGGATGGCGGATTATGGTACTGCCTCTATCGTCAAGTTGATATTAGTGTTAGCCAAATCGATCTCGTATCTTCTTCCGTTCCAGCCCCTGCCCCGGAATGCGTTGCCCCAGTTGTCGCTGGCGCCGCTGTTATCAAACGGCGAGTCATAGGCCGAAAGCGCGCCGGACGGAACCCGGACGGTAACGTCCTTTGCCGCGTCAACGCTGCTGAATATATCTCTCCTCACCGAAGGCCGCGCCGCGCCCAGGGTAACGGTAAGGGCCTGGGCGCCGGAGCCGTGGAAAACCCACTTGCCGATGCTTTTCGCCGCCGGGAGGCTGACCGTTTGCAGCGCGGTGCAGCCGGAGAAGGCGCTGCCGCCGATGGTCTTCGCCTTGGGGAGGCTGACCGTTTGCAGCGCGGTACAGCCGTAGAAAGCGAGGTAGCCGATGGTCTTCGCCGTGAGGAGGCTGACGGTTTGCAGCGCGGTGCAGCCGGAGAAGGCGCTGCCGCGGATGTTTTTCGCCTTGGGGAAACTGACCGTTTGCAGGGCGGTACAGCCGTTGAAGGCGTGGTAGCCGATGGTTTTCGCCCGGGGGAGGCTGACCGTTTGCAGGGCGGTACAGCCGTTGAAGGCGTGGATGCCGATGGTCTCCGCCCTGGGGAGGCTGACCGTTTGCAGGGCGGTACAGCCGTAGAAGGCGAGGTAACCGATGGTTTCCGCCTTGGGGAGACTGACCGTTTGCAGGGCGGTACAGCCGTTGAAGGCGTGGATGCCGATGCTTTTCACCGCGGGGAAGTCCGCCGTTTGCAGGGCGGTACAGCCCCTGAAGGCGCTGCCGCCGATGGCTGTAACCCCGGCGGGCAGCGCCAGGCTGACGATGTACTTTTTGCCGCCGGCCGTACCGGGGTTAAAGCTCCCGCTTATGGTACAGGCCGAAAGATCCAGGGCCACATACTGTTCCGCCGCCGCTATCCCGCTAAGAAGATTGTCCCAGCCGGTGGAAAAATCAAAACCGCTGTCAAGCGCCATGGGCGCCGGATTCCCGGGCGTTCCGCCGGGGGCTTCCCGCGGGACCGCCGCCGGCAGCAGGTACAGCATCTTTTTCATCATCCTGACACTCCTCGGGCAATCCGCTTTGCCGGTTGCGTTAAAGTTGTTGCTCCGCGGCAAGTCCCCGGCCTTACTGCACGGACTTTTACGCCTCTCCGGTTTGCGCGCCGTCTGCAAAGCAGGCGCGGGGGCGTAAAAGTCCAACCCCGCCCCATAGCCGCGCACGAACTGGCGGGCCTGTCCCGGCGGTAATGCGGCACGGCGCAGACCCGGCAAAAGCCGCCGTTACGGCGAAAGCCGAAGGGCCGGCGCGGGATCCGCCCCCTATCCCTCCGCGGTTATGGAATAACCGCCGAAACTACAGGGCTCCACTGCTTTCCCGCTTCCCCCTTCGCGTTCTCGTAGCGGCAGCAGATATACACGGTCATCCCCGCATCCTCCGCGTCGAAGATGATCTTCTCCTTCCGCCGCCGGGTAAAGCGCAGGTGCTGCAGGCCCTCGCCGTCCATGGGCGGCTCCCGGAGGTAGTGTTTCTTCGACGCCGCCTGTTCCAGCGTGGCCCCGCCGGGGGGCATGATCCCCATGTAGATCGCATAGCCGTAATCGCTCCGGGGGTCCAGCTCCCGGGTTCCCGCCATGGGCCCCAGGTA
>JAISMC010000137.1 GCA_031276965.1 Treponema sp. | reverse complement strand
CAGGGCGATACGGTTTAAGGGTCTTCCAAAGACAGCTTTCCAAAAACCGTTGACCTTCCGGCAAAGGGCAACGTATAGTTTTACCTATGGGTGAAAACGGGACTTTCAACCGGCTGGCTCTGGATCTGTCGCTGGATGAACGGGTCAATCTTCTGGATAAACTCAAAAACCAGTCGGGCATATCCCGGGACCCCCTGTACGAAGAGACGGCTATCGCCCCTTCGGTGGATACGGAACAACAGTACGCCGGCCTGCCCTGGTATTCTCGCCTTTGGTTTTTCATACTCAGCCTCTTTTCCGGCAGGACTCCCCTCAAGCTATACGAGGGCCGGGAGCTGCAAAAACTGGGGCGGATCATAGACGACCGGGCTCCGGGGCTCTACGATGTCAACCGGGGGCTTCTGCTCCCTGAATTCTATAGGGAAATAACCGGATTGAAGGAGGGCGCCCGTTTTTTTTATACCGTTCTGGATTCCGGCATTAACCGGGACAGGGGCGCCTTCTACGGATTCCTTGGGTCCCTGGAAATGGGCGCGATCCACGCCCGGCTGAGTACGGAAACGGTTCCCGGGCATATCGCTGCAAACAGAACCGAGGCCCCCGAGGCGGAATTACGGCATAGGGCCTTTGACATAATGGAAGAAATTCTGGCGGAGATCACCGAGGAGGAACGGGCCGCCATGTACGCCAATGTCAGATCCCTCTACTGTCTTTCCCAGCTGGCATCCTTCCTCTTTGACCGGATAATTATGGCCTTTTCTCCGAATCCTGTGGTTTCGGGCATGACCTGTTCGGTTTCGGTTATCTGGGAGCTCCTGTCCAATTTGAATAATATCCTCTTCTCCCTGAAGGAAATTCCCCCCATGCCCCTCATGGAATCCCTCTTTATCTTCATTCTCCAGGAACGTATCGGAGAGGCAGGGCTCGATATCAATGCGGAGATAGAAAAGCTGCTTTCCCGGGCGGAAAAGTCTATCGTCGTCATTCGGGAATTTAACCGGCAGGTGCCCCTGACCCTGATAGCCCGGTGCGGTTCCCGGAATCTGTCCCTGTCTCCCAGGGCGATAAGCGGCGGAGAGGACTGGTTTGCCATCTACCGGGAGTATTGGCGGCATCATATTGAGACGCAATTTAACGAGTACATGCGGGAACGCCGGAGCCGGGAGCTGGCGAATGCCCTCCAGGACTTCTTTAAAGATAGGGAATTGCGGTTTCCGGAAAATGCCGCTTCGGAATTCAATCCCAACGGATTCCCCCTTAAGGAGGCCATGAGCCTCTCCTTCCTTCTCACCTTTTATTCCGTAGCCTTTATTCCCGAGATCAACGGGTTCCTCCGGCCTATTCTCATAGACGGGGAATTTTACCGGCGGGAAAACCGTCTTGAGTTTACCGAAAATTACAACGAGCTAATCAAGCTTGAGGATGTGATCCGGAAATTTGACGCCGCTATTTCCGCCGTTGGGGATATGGGCAAGCGGTATTTCCAGGCCAAGGGGGATATGTCTTCCCTGCCGGTAAAACGGCGAAAAATTCAACTGGTAACGGAAGAGGCATCCGAAGAAGCTGCGGAGATATCGGAGCGAGCCAAGGCTGCCATAGGGGGCATAATAAATATTCTGAAGGGTATCCTGAAAAAAGATTCCGGCGGGAAATATGAAAGCCTGAGCAACCTTACCCAGATAGCGGGAAAGGATTCGACCTTTCTTGTGGGCCTTGCCGGGACGGTACAGACGCTGGAAAAGGCCTATCAGATCATGGAGCAGATCAGCATCATGGAAGCGGGAAGGTAGTGGTTCAACTATACCCTTTTACCTGTACCTTCCGGGGCGCCCTTCCCTGCGCATCTTTTCCCTTCATGATGGACGGCCGGCCTGCGGGCGGCGCGGGCTGTGTTATTTCTTCCCGTAAGGCCGGCAATATGGTATATTCGGAGGGTCTCAACAGTCCTGCCCGGGAGCGTTTTTTCCGTTCCCTGGGTCTGGAGCCGGAACGGGTATACGCCTGTACCCAGATCCACTCCCGAAGGGTCCTGGCGGTGGACAGCGGGACTCCCAACCGGGGGCCCGAAGCGGACGGGATGATAAGCCGGGACCCCGGGGTGATCCTCTCGGTAACCGTTGCGGACTGCATGCCAGTGTACCTCTACGATACCGGCAGCGGCGGTTTCGGCCTGGTCCATTCCGGGTGGCGGGGTACGGGTATCGTCCTGGCCGCCCTTGAGCTTATGGCCGGCCGGTGGGGCGCCCGCCCCCAGGAGGTGTCCGCGGTTTTAGGTCCCGCCATCCGGGGCTGCTGCTACCGGGTGGATGAGGGGCGGGCCCGGTCCTTTGAGGCCGAATTCGGAGGCAAGGGGGGAGCCTACCCGCTCGGGGAGCTGATCCGCCGGGTGCGGGAGCTCCCGGCGGGGGATTTGTCCGGGTCCGAGGCGGAAACAGGAGCATACGCCTGGTACATCGATCTTCCCGCAGCCAATGCCCGGCTCCTGGCAAATGCGGGGGTACGGAACATCGCGGTATGTGAAGACTGTACTTTTACCGGTTCAAACTTCGGCTCCTTCCGGCGGGAAGGGCCTGGCTATACCCGTATGGCCGCCCTGGCGGGACATTTGCAGGGTCCCGCCGCGGCGCCGGCATAAGAAATATAGCCTGCAAAAAATATAAAGGGATAGGTATGTACGATTTTAAGGAGTCCTGGAAAATCCGGATTGCGTCCGGGCTGAACAGACTAATCCGGGAAGGGGGCATTGAGGACCGGGTGGATGCCGCGGAGGTGGTTGCGGAGACCCCTCCCCGGCCTGAGCTCGGGGACCTGGGTTTCCCCATGTTCATCTTTGCGAAACGTCTCCGGAGGAGTCCCGTCCGGATAGCCCGGGAACTTGCCGGGGCGCTTGAGGCGGATCAGGGGGTTCCCGCGGCGGCCGCCGGTTCCTTTGCCGCCGAAGGCCCCTACCTCAACATCCGCCTTGATCGGCCGGGGGTTGCGGCGGCGGTCCTCGCCGCGGTATTGGAGGACCAGGAGGGGGAAGCGGCCCTGGGGCGGCCCGGCACCCTCAAGGGTTCCCGGATTATGGTGGAATTTTCAAGCCCCAACACCAATAAACCGCTGCACCTGGGACATCTGCGGAACGATGTCCTGGGGGAGAGCATCTCCCGGATCCTTTCGGCCTGCGGAGCGGAGGTCCGGAA
>JAISMC010000104.1 GCA_031276965.1 Treponema sp. | reverse complement strand
GATTTGGCGATCTACCGGACGTTGTCCGGCGTACTTTGAACGGGGGGGCCGCTTTAAGTGTATTCCACTGCAAGGAGGAGTACAATGAGTGTTTTTACGAAAAAGTTGTCCGGCGCATCTCCGGCGGCGGCTGTTTTACTGGCGGCGTTTGCGGCCCTTGTCGTATTTGCCGTGTTTGCCGCCGGTATCCTGAGTTCCTGCGGGGGCGGCGGGGGAGGGGGCGGCGGCGTAGAGACCTACTCCGTTGCGGTAACAACGGGTTTGACCGGCGGTTCCCTGGCCGTGGATAAGATTAGCGCGGCGGTGGGCGCGGCGGTAACCATCACGGTAACGCCGGACGAGGATTATACCCTTACGAACGGGAGTTTGAAGGCGGTATATGACGGGACGAAAGAAGCGCCCCTGACTCCGGTACCAGGGAGCGGAGGAACGCAGTACCGGTTCACCATGCCCGCCTTCGACGTAGAGGTAACTGCGGCCTTTGAAACATTACCTGCCAATAACTACAGTATAAACATACCCAGTTTTGCTCCCTATGGAACGATTGCCAGTAATGAGGGCGGCTATACAACCGCCGGGACAGAGGTTACTTTGACAGTAGCGCCGAAAACCGGCTACCAGTTAAAAACCATTACCGTTACCAATAACGCAACCAATGAAAATGTCCTTGTAAGCGGAAGCGGACCCTACAAATTTACCATGCCCGCCGCGGGCGTAACGGTAAGCGCGGAGTTTGAGGCGAAGTCCTATACGGTAACCATACCCACCATGGCAAACGGTACAGTTACTTCCAATCCTTCTGGGACTGCCCCCTATAATTCGACGGTTACCCTGACGGTAACGCCGGACGGGGGATACCAGCTTAAAACCATTGCCGTTACCAAAACCAGCGATACCACCCCAGTATCCCTCAGCGGGAGCGGTAATACCCGGACCTTTGCCATGCCCGCCGGCGATGTAACGGTAAGCGCGGAGTTTGAGGCGGTAGCTGCGCCGTCCGGCGATTTATATTTGGAGCTGACTAATTTTCCTGCGGGAGTTACCGGACCGGTAAACGTATTTCTTTCCCATGATTATCATGCTCATGCTATCGACGCCGCGGGCGCCGGCAGCATTTCGGGCGGGTCCGTTACGGTTAAGCTGCATGAATACTCGGGAGACGAGAAGAATCCGGTGGGCGCTGCTTCCTGGAACAACGCCGGCGACGCCTACGACAACTACTACATAGTGGTTCTGTACGGAAAGGGTTATTTGTACGACGCCTTCAGCAGCAGCCCCGAGACTATAACCGATGTCAGCGGCACCGTTACTAAAAGTGCGGCCGGCTTTGAATTTAACGGACCCACTACGGTGTCTGTCGGCAGCATTACCGGTACGATTACGATAAATGATTTCCCCGCAGCCGTTGAGCGGATCATCATAGATGCATGGGGGTCTTCCCCTTGGGGCAGCTGGCACACCACCCTGGACCATACGCATATTTCCGGCGGCAATCTGACAAGCGAAAACCTCACCATTCCGATCTATAACCCGGATCAGGAGGGAGAGGGGGCTCTTCCCGCTGTGGGAGAAGAGGTGTACCTGCAGCTTGAGATTGAATTTACCGACGGGACGTATTGGCCTGTGTACCTTGGACCCATTGCCTTGACAGGTACGGGTACAAATTTAAGTGTAGGTACTATTGCCCCCTATACTATTCCCTCCACCAAAGTTGTAACGGGAACGGCCAATATCACCATAGAGGGCAAAACCATTGAGTGGACGGACATAGGCATCAACATCCCCAGCGTGGAAGTGGGTTTATGGTCGAACAGGTTTGAAGGCAGCGGATCCTGGCCGTGGACAATTAGGGTACCCAATGATGCCACAGGCGGAACCTTTATGGCGGCAGCCAAAGACACCGAAGGAACCCGGTACGAGAACTCCAACGCGGGTACCTGGACCGGCGCATCATCAGGCTCAAACAACACGATAACCTGTACTCTTACACCGGCCAACATCGTACCTTATCCTTAAGATCCGGGGGCCCCAAGGGGCCCCCGCTTTTTGCGGCGGCGGCCAGGTTCTTCACCTTAACGGCCCGGCCCTTGCGCCCTCCGGCGTAAAAGGGTACACTGCAGGACATGCAGTACAAAGCAGGGGAGACAAGCCGCCTTATCCGCCGCTGTTTCGGAGCGGACCACGCCGGTTCCGGCGTCTTTACTGTCTGCGTTTATTAACCGCCCCTTTAAGGGGCGGTTTTTTTATAGAACGGACCTGTCCCGCGGGGTTACGAAGCTTCCCGGAGGGATTCGGGGCATTGGGAGGGTACATGCTTAAGGGACGGCATTTGATAGAGCCGGGGAATTTCAGCCTGGAAGAGCTGGACGGCCTCTTCGGCCTGGCGGAACGGATCGAAGAGGATCCCCGGTATCTGCGGGACTCCTGCCGGGGACGGGTGCTGGCGGCGCTCTTTTTCGAGCCCAGCACCAGGACCCGGCTCAGTTTCGAGGCGGCCATGCTGCGGCTGGGGGGAAGCTGCCTTGGCTTTGCCGAACCCGGCTCCAGTTCCGCCGCCAAGGGAGAGAGCCTGGCGGATACGATCAAGACCGTATCCTGCTACGCCGACGCAATTGTCATGCGGAACCCCAAGGAGGGGGCGGCGCTGCTGGCGTCCCGGTACTCCGGCGTGCCGGTAATCAATGCAGGAGACGGCGGGCATCATCACCCGACCCAGACCTTGACGGATCTGCTTACCATAAGGCGGATGCGGGGACAGCCGGGGAACATTACCGTTGGGTTCTGCGGGGATCTCCGGTTCGGACGCACCGTCCATTCCCTGGCAAAGGCCCTGGCCCGGTATCCCGCCGTCAGGATGATCTTTATCTCCCCGCCGGAACTTACCGTCCCCGAATACATCACCGGGATTCTTAAAAAAGAAGGCGTTGACTATGTGGAAACCGACAGGCTGGAAAAGGTAATGTCCGGCCTGGACGTGCTCTACATGACCAGGGTCCAGCGGGAACGTTTTTTTAACGAGGAGGATTATATACGCCTCAAGGACAGTTACATCCTGACCGCCCAAAAAATGGAAAGCGCCAAGCCGGACATGATTGTCCTCCACCCTCTGCCCAGGGTAAACGAGATCGCCGTGGAGGTGGACAGCGATCCCAGGGCGGTTTACTTTAAGCAGACAAAGTACGGCATGTATGTGCGGATGGCCCTCATCGCTTCAATTTTGGGAGCCGCGGCATAATCCGCCCGGTAAAAACGAAAAAAGGGGTACGCTATGCTGAATATTGCGGAAATAAAAAACGGCATCGTAATCGATCATATCAAGGCCGGGCAGGGGATACGGATCTTCAACTGGCTTGGTCTTGGCAAGGCTCCCTATCCGGTGGCCTTTGTGGTCAACGCCAGCTCGGACCGGATGGGGCGGAAGGATCTGATCAAGATCGACAACACCATCACCATCAACTTTGATATTCTGGGCCTCATCGATCCCGACATCACGGTAAACATCATCGAAAACGAAGCGGTTACCGAAAAGATAAAACTCAAACTGCCCCGGCGGGTGGAGGATATTCTAATCTGCAAAAATCCCCGGTGCATCACTTCTACGGAAAAATACATTCCCCACATCTTTCATCTTGATAACCCGGAACAGGGGACCTACCGCTGCGAGTACTGCGACGAGGTCCGCTCCGCAGAGGATTTTAGATGAAGGCTGCATCTTTCTCCGTCCCATGCTACCATGAGCCATGCCTTCCCTGGTTTTAAAGAACTTCCGCATCATAGATGAGAACGCCGACATGACGGGTTCGGTAACGGTCGAGGGCAGCCTTATCCGGGAACTGATTCCCGCGGAGGCGGACCCGGCGCGCCTGGAAGAGGCGGAACGCACCGCCGCCCTGGTTATAGACGGAAAAAACTTTTCCGGCGCGGACGGCGGGCTCCCCCTGCTTATGCCCGCCTTTGTGGATCTCCACGCCCATTTTCGGGATCCCGGTTTTTTTGAAAATGCTAACGGAACCGGGCGGGCGGCGGAGATGCCGGCGGCGGAAACCCTGGAGTCCGCCTGTCTTGCGGCGGCGGCCGGGGGCTACGGTACCGTGGTCTGCATGGCCAATACCAGGCCGCCGGTGGACAATCTTGAACAGGCCGCCGCCCTTAAAGGCCGCGCCGATGCCCTGGGGCTTA
The DNA here is from genome assembly GCA_031276965.1 of Treponema sp. Taxonomy (GTDB): domain Bacteria; phylum Spirochaetota; class Spirochaetia; order Treponematales; family Breznakiellaceae; genus JAISMC01. The sequence goes on along the minus strand of JAISMC010000104.1, from coordinate 5,426 downwards.
TCGATCTGTATCCGGCGCTGTCCCTTACAAAAAACATGGAGGGCCGGGAACTTTCGGATATAACAAAGCTGCGCGCCCCCGGGGATCATCCCTTCTTTCCCCGCCTGCTCTCGGAGGATGGCAGAGATGTGGACAGCGAAGCCCTCTTCCTCGCCGCCCTGGAGGAAGCCCGGCGGCTGGGGCTTCCCGTTTCCTGCCACTGCGATGCGGGCGGGTCCGAAGCCGCCGAAGCTAAGGCGGCGGGCAGGCCCAGGGAGCTGTGGAGCCGTATCGAAGAAAACAATGCAACCCGGCGGGCCATTGCCCTGGGGATAAAGGCGGGCGCCCATGTTCATATCGCCCATGTTTCTACCATGGAGGCGGTGGAGATGATACGGCAGGCAAAATCCCGGAAACGGGAGGCCGGGAGCTTTGTCTTAACCTGCGAGGCGGCCCCCCACCACATTGCCTGTACCGGAGCGGACGCCCGCCGCCTGGGGGACGATTCCTTTGGCCGGGTGAATCCGCCCCTGCGGACCGAAGCGGACCGGCGGGCCCTCGCCGCGGCGGTTCTCGACGGGACCATCGACGCTGTCGCCACCGACCATGCCCCCCATACCGGCGGGGACAAGGCCGCCGGAGCGCCGGGTTTTACCGGACTGGAGACGGCCTTTGCGGCCTGCTTTACCCATCTGGTCCCGGCGGAGAAAAACAGCGCCGGCCTGAAGAGGCTTTCCTCGCTGATGAGCGCCGCTCCCGCCCGGATCATGGGCCTGGGAACGGGTCCCGGAGGCCGGGGCCGTATTGCGGCGGGCCTTCGGGCGGATCTCTGTATCGCCGGCGCATCCTCTTGGATCGTTGAACCCGGACTGTTCCGGTCCCGGGGAAAAACATCCCCCTTTGCCGGGCAGAAACTGCGGGGGGAAATCATAATCACCATAAACCGGGGACAGATAGTCTACGACGTCCGAAGACGGAGAACAGAACATGTATAATATGGATAAACTCTACGAAGCGGTAACGGAGCGGGGTCATGTCTGCGTGGGGCTGGACACTGCGGTAGACTATATCCCCCAGGCGGAACGGCGGAAGGCCGCCTCCGGCGCAGAGGCGGTGTGGGCCTTTAACCAGACCCTCATCGACGCCGTCATTGATATCGCCGCCTGCTTCAAGGTGCAGATCGCCTGCTACGAAGAACTGGGGCTTGCGGGCCTTGAAGCCTATGCAAAAACGCTCAAGCATATACGCAGGCGGGGGGGTATGGTCATCGCCGACATTAAACGGGGGGACATTGCCGATACCGCCCTCCGCTACGCCAGGGCTCATTTTGACGGAGATTTCGAAGCGGACTTTGTAACCCTCTCTCCTTATATGGGAATGGACTCCATTGAGCCCTGGCTTGCCTTTGCCGAAAGCCGGGGTAAGGGGGCCTTTGTGCTGATGCGGACCAGCAACAGGGGAATGCGTGATTTTCAATACCAGGAACTAAGGACCGAAAATCCCCCGGAACAGATCCGGCGGCTCTACGATGCGGTGGGGGACAAGCTTGAAGAACTGGCCGTCCGGTGCAGGGGCAAATACGGCTACGGCGCTTTTGGGGCCGTAATAGGGGCGGATCCAAAGTCCGATGCCGGGCGGGAAGAGATCACCGCCATCCGGGAGAAACGGCGGAGCCTTTTCTTCCTCATCCCCGGCTACGGCGCTCAAGGCGGCGCAGCGGAGGACGCCGCCCTGCTCCTCCGGGAAGGCAACGGCGGCGTGGTGAACGCTTCCCGGTCTATCCTCAAGGCATGGACCGCCGGAATGAACGCTTTGGCCAGGCCGGAGGCCGAAGCGGATAATGCCTTCGCCGCGGAGGCGGCCCGGCGGGCGGTATTGGATATGCGCGGGGCCATAAGGATGGCGGCGGAAAAGCGGCATTCTTAATATTTTTGAACATTAAAGGGGACCTCATGAAATTACGGATTAAACTCAGCATCATTGTCATTGTTATTTTGGTGGCGGTAATAGCGGGCATTTCTATCGTACTCTTGAAGCGGGCCAGTTCTATGCAAATCGAAACCGCCATACAAAGCGAGGAAAACCTTGGGATAGGCCAGGCCACGGATATTCAGCGGCGCTACGAGGCATACCTGGGCGTTGCCCGGACCCTCTCCCAAATAATGAACAGTTATGAGGAAATAGCGGTCTCAAACCGGCGGGACTACTTTCACGGAATTCTGGAGGGGGTGTTCACATCAAACTCCCGGCTTACCGCCCTGTACACGGTCTGGAAACCCAATGTTCTGGATGAGGACTCCCTCCATACCGGCGGGCCGGATACGAACTCCGAAGGGCAGTTTATTCCCTTGTACAGCCGGGAAACCGGGAGTACGGTCATACGGATCTGCCGGGATTATGAGGAAATTCTTGCGGGCCTTACGGAAACCGAATACATGACCGATCCGGAACCCCGGACGGTGGCGGGCAGGGAGACTTACACCTTTGATATGGTGGTTCCGATTATTCCCGACGGTACGAATAATATCGTCGGGGCGGTGGGGGTTATCGTTGATATTTCTTACCTCCAGCCGGTTGTTGAGGCGATCAAGCCCTACGAAGAAAGCGTCGCGGCGGTTTATTCCAACAACGGCACTATTTTGGCCCATTATGCCAAGGAGCGGATAGGGAAAAACATCCGGGAAGCGGACAGCCGGCTCTACAGTGATGACCTCGAACCGGTCGATTCCGCCATACGCGCCGGGCGTCCGTATAAACTGCGGGAATATGCTCCCGCCCTGGGAATTGATTTAGAGATGGCTTTTCAGCCGGTCGTTATCGGCGGTATGGGAAAACCCCTGTCGCTGATGATCGGAATACCCGAAAGCCGGATTCTGGCTTCGGTAAACAGGATGACCTTTTTTACCATCGTCCTGGCGCTTGTTTCAGTGATCATCGTTTCGGTTATTATCTTTTTCGTGTCCGCCGGCATAACCAAACCCATCGTCAATGTGGCCCTTACTTTGAAGGATATTTCCGAGGGAGAGGGGGATCTTACCAAAAATATCAACCACAATTCCAAGGATGAAATCGGAGATCTGGCCCATTATTTCAACCAGACCCTGGAAAAAATCAGAAAACTCATTGTTACCATAAAGCAGCAGGCGGTGGCCCTTTTTGACATCGGCAATGAGCTGGCTTCCAACATGACCGAAACCGCCGCAGCGATTAACGAAATCACCGCCAACATTCAAAGCATCAAGGGCCGGGCGATCAATCAGTCCGCATCGGTAACGGAAACTAACGCTACCATGGAACAGATTGCGATTAACATAGATAAACTCTCGGGCCATGTGGAAAATCAAAGTACCAATGTGTCTCAGTCTTCCTCGGCCATTGAACAGATGCTGGCTAACATCCAGTCCGTTACCCAAACCCTCGTCAAGAACGCCGGTAATGTTACTCAGCTAATGGAAGCATCCGAAGTGGGCCGCACGGGTCTTCAGGAAGTAGCGGTGGACATTCAGGAAATAGCCCGTGAGTCCGAAGGCCTCTTGGAGATCAACGCGGTAATGGAAAATATTGCCAGCCAGACAAATCTTCTGTCGATGAACGCCGCCATAGAAGCGGCCCATGCCGGAGAGGCGGGGAAAGGTTTTGCAGTGGTGTCCGATGAAATACGGAAACTGGCGGAAAATTCCGGAGAGCAGAGCAAGACCATTTCTACGGTCCTCAAGAAGATAAAGGATTCCATCGACAAGATAACCAAATCCACCGATGATGTGTTGAAAAAGTTTGAAGCCATAGACGGCGGGATACGGACCGTATCGGATCAGGAAGAAAATATCCGCAACGCCATGGAGGAGCAGGGTGCGGGGAGCCATCAAATACTGGAGGCCATCAGCCGGCTTAACGAGGTAACCCAGATGGTCAAAGCTGGTTCCGAAGAGATGCTCGAGGGGAGCAGGCAGGTTATAGAGGAGAGCAGAAACCTGGAAATGGCAACCCAGGAGATAACGAATGGGATGAACGAGATGGCCGCCGGGGCGGATCAGATAAACGTGGCGGTAAACCGGGTCAACGCGATCAGCGGAGAAAACAAGGAAAGCATCGATGTGCTGGTCCGGGAGGTGGCGAAGTTCAAAGTAGAGTGAGGGGAGTGTTCCTGGCTGTCCGGCGGTATTTTTTGTTTTAACAAAACGCCGGGAAAGGGTGATAGTTAGAAGCAGGTAAAGTCCTGCTGGCTGCAGGTCTGCCCTGGGGCCGGGTTTTTCTACGGGGAGTTTTTTGATTGGGGGGCCGGGTCCATACCCCGTCGAACCTTTGGTTCGCGCTTGCTCCGGAAAATTTACCACCACTGAAAAAATTGTACCCCAATTTTCGGATCGGGGTATGGAACTGGCCTGTATAATAAATTTCCTCTCCAACGAAGATACCCAGGAGCAAGCTCCTGGGTATCTTCGTTCGACGGCAACCACTTAAAAACAACAAGAAAACGTGGATTTTGGGACATGTAACAAATTTTGTGTAAACGGCTATACCGGCACAAGGAGAAAGTATGGCCTTTACGAAAGAACTTTTGGATGCAATCCTGAAAGACTACCACGGTCCCGGCGATTTTTACGGGCCGGAAGGCATCATGAAGCAGCTTACCAAGGCGCTTGTCGAGCGAACCATGGAAGCCGGGCTGACCGGACACCCGGGCTATGAGAAGCATGACCGGGGTGAGAAACCAATCGAGAACCGCCGTAACGGAAAGAGCGTCAAGGAACTGAGGACCGATGACCATCGAAGTTCCGCGTGCCCGGCAGGGGTCCTTTGAGCCGGTGATTGTTCCCAAACACCGGCGGGAGTTTAAAGGGTTCGACGACAAAATCCTGCCGATGTACGCGCCGGGGTTGACGACCCGCCAGATACAGAAACACCTTAAAGACATCTACGCGGTTGAGGTGCCGCCTGAATTAATCAGCCGGGTAACCGGTGAAGTAAAAGAGCCGGCGGCCGAATGGAAGAACCGCCCGCTTGAACCGTTGTATCCGATAGTGTTTCCGGACGCGCTGCGGGTAAATATCCGGAACGGGACGGCTGTGGTCAAGAAACCGGTATATTTGGCTCTTGCCATACGGTTAGACGGTCAAAAAGAGCCTGGCAAAACGAAGTTTCGCACAGGCATGTGGATTGAGCAAAACGAGGGGACATCGAACCTTTGGTTCGCGTTCTGGATGGGGATTATGAACGAGCTCAAAAACCGCGGGGTAAGGGACATCCTCCTTGCCGCCGCTACGATCCTCGCCGAGTTTTACCGGCTGCCATTTGGGGGCTGATAATCCCCACGGAGGGAGGGGCGCTGGGGCGGGTGGAACCGGGCGGAGGGTTGCCCCCTTATTGAGCCCCCCGGCTTACACCCGCTCCCTTAGAAGGGTAAGGGGGTTAAGCAGGGGGTCCGGGGGGCGGCTAAGGGGGAAAAA
>JAISMC010000016.1 GCA_031276965.1 Treponema sp. | reverse complement strand
CTGCCCCCCGCCCTGCTGGTTATCCTCTGCCACAAGGGCAAACAGGCCATGGCCCTTTCGGATTTTGTACGGAACAAGATGCCGGCCATCAAGATCGCCAACAGCCTGTTTTTCGCCCTTTTTGCCGCCTTTGCGTTCTTCTATTTCTAAACGGTAAAACCCCTTCACCCAGCGGCCCTGTCTGAATAAATACCTCAAGGGATCGGCATGGTCAAATGCCGAAGGTATACAAACCGGTCATAGTGATAATTTTTAAGGTTCGCGCCATTTTTTTGCTTGACAGCCGTAAAAAACCATATTACCTTTGTATACTAGCAATGACCTGTTTATGGACAATTCATGAAATGGAGATATTAAAGTGAACATGTTTATTTATTATGGGCTGCGAGAGGAATACCGGATCTGCGCGGGTGCCTTTACGGCAAGGCTGGCCCTGTCCCCGGTTAGAGGCTTGGGAAGTGTTTATAGACGGGTTAATCCCAAAACCCGGCGGGCTTGATATGAAATCCAAAAATCTGTATCCGCCGGTGGACGGAATTTCTGCGGTAAAAGCGGGGTTTTGGCGGCGGCGCTGGAATTGCCGGGATCTGTATCTCCTGTTACTTATCCCCGTGGTGTATGTGGTTATCTTTAACTATGTACCGATATACGGCATCCTCATGGCCTTTAAGCGTTTTTCCCCCCGGCAGGGGGTATGGTGGAGTCCATGGGTAGGGTTGTACAATTTTGAGCGGCTCATCAAATCGCCGAATTTTCTGATCATCCTCAGAAACACCCTGATCTTGAGTGTGTATTCCCTCATTGCCGGTTTTCCCTTTCCCCTGATCCTCGCGATATGCGTGAACCACAGTATTCACCGCCATTTTAGGAAAATCACCCAAACTATTACCTTTGCTCCCCATTTTCTCTCTTCCGTCCTGGTGGTGGGGCTTATTACCCAAATTTTAGGTTCCCGGACGGGGGCGGTAAACATCTTCTTAACTTCCCTCGGGTTTGATGAAATAAACTTCTTGGGCTCCACGGCGCTGTTCCCCCATATTTATGTCTGGTCCGGTATCTGGCAAAGTACCGGCTATGGGGCCATTGTCTACATCAGCGCCCTGGCGGCGGTAGACCCCGTCTACCACGAGGCGGCGATCATTGACGGGGCAAATCTGTGGCAGAGGGTCTGGCATATCGACCTAATCACCATTAGACCGATTGTGATCATCATGCTCATCCTTTCCATGGGGGGTATTTTAGGCGGTAATTTTGAAAAAACCTATCTGCTTCAAAACCCCCTCAACATTGGTACTTCGGAAATTATCAATACCTATGTATATAAAGTCGGGCTTACCTCGGAGCGGCCGGACTATTCCTTTGGTACCGCCATAGGGCTGCTCCAGAATGTGGTAGGGGTCATCCTTACCATGACGGTTAACAAGATCGCCAACGCCCTCTCCGGTGAAGGCATGTTTTAGGAGGAAGATGATGAGAAATAGAAATTTCCTTCCTGCCCGGAGCCTCAAAAGCATGTCCGGAGATATGAGTTTCCATATTGTTTGTTTTCTTATTCTTTTTTTGGCCTTTGTGGTGGTCCTCTACCCCCTGTTGTATACGGTTGTTTGTTCTTTCAGCGCCACCGAGGCTATCATCCAGGGAAGGGTGTTTCTCTGGCCGGTGGATCCTTCGGTAGGGGCCTACCAGGCGGTATTTAACCATGGCCTTCTGCGGAGCGGATTTCTGAATTCCCTGTTTTATGTAGTAGGGGGAACTGCCGTAGGGGTAACCCTCGTTCTGCTGGCGGCCTATCCCCTGTCCCGCCGGGATCTGCCGGATCGCAAACTCTTTACCGTCTTTTTTGTTATAACCATGTTTTTCAGCGGGGGACTCATCCCATCCTACATCCTGATGAGTAAACTGCACCTGGTGGGCAGCCGCTGGGCACTTATCATCGGCGTCGGGTTTTCCTGTTATAACATGATTATTGTAAAATCCTATTTTCAAAATTCCGTACCGGCGGGTCTTTTGGACGCGGCCCATATAGACGGGTGCCGGGACCTACAGTTCTTTCTGAAGATTGCCCTGCCCCTTTCAACGCCGGTTATTGCGGTTATAGTACTTTTTAATTCGGTGAGCATCTGGAACGGATATTTCAGCGGTATGCTCTACCTTACCAAACCCGCTACCTTCAATTTCCAGATGATCCTTCGGGACATCCTCTTTGTGGCCCAGATGTCCCCCGAAATGATGGAAGGCATCGATCCCAGGCTGTTGGCAAATTTGCAGAGTCTCATGCAGCAGGTACGCTACGCCGTTCTGGTAGTAGGCGCAATGCCCATGATGATCCTCTATCCCTTTATTCAGAAATATTTTATCCGGGGTATGATGATAGGTTCTCTGAAGGAGTGAGGACGATGTATTTGGCATTAATTTCCGCATCTAAAGATCGGAAAATTGATAATATATTTTTTGGAGGAAAAGGATGAAACGAATTTTGGTAATGCTTATGGCATTAACGGTGTCCGCCGGTGCTTTTGCCGCGGGTAGTAGTCAAACGGCCGGAAAAACCCCGGGAACAGTGAATCTGCCGAAGGGATCGCTGCCCATTTCAGACGGCAGCGTTACCTTAACGGTATTTGCCGGCGGTCTGAGCCAATGGGTAACCAGTTTTGATTATAAGGACAACATCTTTACCAAGCAGGTTGTTGATGAAACGGGGATCAAACTGGAATTTGTAACCGCTACCACCGCTGACGCGGCGCAAAAACGGAATATACTCCTGAGCAGCGGCGACTATCCGGATATTTTTATCGGCGGCGGGGTGGATATCGCCTACTACGCCAGTCAGGGGATCCTGCTTCCCCTGGACGCTTATGAGCCCCTGAGTTATCCGAATATCAAGGCGGCCTTTGACCGGTATCCGACTTTGTGGAATATTAACCGCGGAACGGACGGCAAACTTTACGGCCTGCCCGGGGTAAATGAATGTCTCCACTGTAACTACAGTAATGGCCGGGCGTTGTATTTTCAACCCTGGGTACGGGATAATAAACTAAAGGCGCCGGAAACTCTGGATGAGTTTACCGCTTATCTTCGCTGGATCCGGGATAACGATGTAAACGGTAATGGAAACAAAAACGACGAAATTCCCCTTACCTGGGAGAAATCCTATGTCAGGCATGCGGTGGCCATTATCGCCAAAGCCTATATGCCCTTTATCTACAACCAGGATTATTATGGATTAAGCCTGAATGACAACCGGCAGGTTGTCGAACAGTACAAGGATCCTAATTACCGCAGGGCCCTGCAATACATGGCCGGCCTCTACAAGGAAGGGCTTATTCTGCCCGACTCCTTTGCCCAGACCCGGGATCAGCTCAAAGCGCTGGTAGAAAATCCTACCCCCCTGGTAGGAGTGGCAATGTGCGCCAACCCCGACAACATCGGTATCGCCGGCGGCGACCGGGTGATCAACTATTTCTTCCTTAAACCCCTGGCGGGTCCGGAGGGACTGCGCCATGCCTCATACCGGGGACCCTATGCGGGTCTCGGGACCTCCATGGTAATTACCGATAACTGCAAATATCCTGAACTGGCGATAGCCCTCTACAATTACCTGATAGATCCCGTGGTTGCGAGAAACGCCGTCGGTCCCAAGGGTTCTTACTGGGATGATCCTGACCCGGGAAGCATTTCTCTCATGGGCGGCAAACCTGCCTATAAAAACCTCACCTCCTTCGCCGCCCAGCAGGTCAACGGCGGCTGGAATCAAACCAGCCCCGGTATTTTTACCGCCGATGTCCGGCTTTCTGAACAGGCCGTGGATTTTGATCTGGCCAAACAGTACATCCAGACCGGCGATGCGGCCCTCCACGACCGGATGGTAAAAAATCCGTCGTGGAACGAAGAATTCCTCTTTATTTCTACCAATGAACTCTTTGTACCCTACAAAATCAACGACAAGTATTTTATTCCTCCCTCTGCCTTGCTGCGGATGAATGACAACGACAATGCCAGGTTTGCGGACATCAAGGCTACCCTTGAGACCTTTGTGGAACAGGCCACGGTGGAGTTTATAACCGGCTCCCGGGATGTTAACAACGACACCGCATGGAATACCTACCTAACCGAGCTGGATCGTATGGGTTCAAAGGACATAGCAACCCTTATCCAAAAGTATATCAAATAAAATCTATTTAAAACCAAGTCTGTCCGTAAGGCCCCTGGCTTTACGGACGGATTTGGATTGATTCATTAACGCCGGGAACGAACCCGGCACCGGCCTTTGAAAACGGCTAAGGTATCAAATAATACACCGGAGTATCATCGGTATGGAATTTCATGTTTCACCCTGGGGAAAAGATTCTGATTCGGGCAGCGCGGAGCATCCCTTTTACAGTCTGGGACGGGCCCAGGCCGCGGCAAAAGATTATGCGGGAAAGGAAGCAGTAACCCTTTGGCTCCACGAGGGTACTTACCGGTTAACAGAAACGCTTGTGTTCGGCCCCGCCGATGGCGGAACCGAGAACACCGCAGTTACTTACCGGGCATGGGAAGGGAGCCGGGTTTACCTTACCGGTTCGAGCCTTTTGGAAAACCTCCTGTGGGAACCCTGGCGGGACGGCATATACGCCGCCCCGGTGGACTTGGGGGGAAAGGAGATCGATCAACTTTTTGTCAACGGTCAACTCATGGACCGGGCGCGGTTCCCAAACCGCAATGACGATGCTTCGGGAATGCCGGGATTTACCTATTTTTCCGGGGAATTGCCCCGCGAAAGGGCGGTTGAATTAAAGCCGGAAACGGATGAAATGTCCTTTCCCCGGACAGCGCCGGAAGGCGCGTATTTTAATCCCGAAACATTTTCAAAACGCCCCTGGAAGAGGCCGGAAGAGGCGGTGGTCCACACCTTTCAGGGGATGAATTGGGGAACCCTGCAATTCCGGCTGCGGGAGGTGGATCGGAAAAACAGTATACTCTGGTTCGGCGAGGGAGGGACCCAGATAGGCTGCTGGACCTGTCCTACTCCGGCTTTGGTAAATGAGAAATCCCGGTTTTATATTGAAAATGTTTTTGAAGAACTGGATACTCCCGGCGAATGGTACTATGATGACGACGCAAAGGTTCTGTACCTCTACCCGCTTCCCGGCGTTGATCTTCAAAACGCCCGTGTCGAAATACCCGTACTTAAAAATATTATTACCGTCAGGGGTTCCCAGCGCGAACCGGTGAAAAATCTGCACTTCTCAGGAATCAGTTTCCGCCATACCCTGACGACCTATTTTGAAATTTATGACGTACCCTCCAACGGTGACTGGGCCCTGTACCGCGGCGGGGCGCTCTCATTTGAGGGAACCGCCCATTGCGGGGTGGATAATTGCGTATTTACGGATATGGGGGGCAACGCGATCTTCTTCTCCGGGTACAGCCGCGATAACCATGTGCAGAACAGTTATTTTGCCCGCCTGGGCGACAGCGCCGTTTGTATTGTAGGCAGTTATGCCGCGACCAATGGGAAACAGAAAAATTTTGCCTATCAATGTTCCGTATCGAACTGCCGCATGCACCATTTAGGGCTTTATGGGAAACAGTCGGCGGGAGTTTTCATCGCCGTATCATCCCACATTACTGTTGCCCATTGCCATATCCATCACGTTCCCCGGGCGGCGATTTGCATCAACGACGGGTTCTGCGGCGGCCATACAATTGAATACAACCGTATTCATGATACCTGCCTGGAAACATCCGATCACGGTCCCTTTAATTCCTGGGGACGTAGTGTGTATTATTGTTCATCCCATTCCCATGGCGGAGGACTTAAAGACAGGCCGCCGGTCTGTCATCATGCAGGAAATGCGCTTCAGTACTCACCCTACACCACCGTTATTCGGGGAAATTATTTTAAGGATCTCCACGGCTGGGGCATCGACCTGGACGACGGATCCACGAATTATCATATATATAACAATGTCTGTGTGGGCATCAGTATCAAACTTCGGGACGGCTCTTACCGTACCGTGGAAAACAATATATTCTATAAAGGGGCTAATGCCCCCAGTTTCCACATGGGGCATACTGATAACCATGATATATACCGCAGGAATATTGTTGTTATGGAAACAGGCCACGCCGTTCCTGAACACGATGCTGATTTTCAGCCCAATGTGCATAACGGTGCGGTCTATGAACTGCACCGGCCTCCCATGAGCGGACCTTGGTTCTTGGAGAATGATCACAATCTCTTCTGGAGCGACTGCGGCGTTTTTAAGGCCAAAGCGTCGGTATATACCCCGGACGGGGTCTGTGCATGGACGGCCTTCAACTTTGAATCATGGCGTGAAATGGGATATGATTTACATTCCCAGTTCGCGGATCCTATGCTGGCGGAACCTGAAAAGGGAGATTTTCGGGTACGTCCGGATTCTCCCGCGATAAAACTGGGGTTCGTCAATTTTCCGATGGATCAATTCGGGCCTGAGGGGAATGTACCGGAGCCGCTTGAAGATAGAGAGGAATTATGAACAAATTCGAAGCCAATTTTGAATCTCTGAGGACTTACCGCTGTCCCGGCTGGTTCCGGGACGCGAAACTGGGGTTTTGGAGCCACTGGGGACCCCAAAGCGTCCCCATGTACGGGGACTGGTATGCCCGGAATATGTACCTGGAAGGAAGCGATCAGTACCTTTACCATCTGCGGCATTACGGACATCCTTCCCGGTTCGGATACAAGGATCTCATCCGGCTCTGGAAGGCCGAAAAGTTTGAGCCCGACGCCCTTATGGATCTTTACTACAAGGCGGGGGCCCGGTATTTTGTGGCCCAGGCTATGCACCACGATCATTTTTTCAATTTCCCCTCAAAACTCAACCGTTTCAATTCTGTCCGGATTGGACCTGAAAAGGATATCTGCGGCCTCTGGAAAAAGGCGGCGGATAATTTTCACCTCCCCTTCGGTCTTACCGAACACCTGGGGGCTACCTTCTCCTGGTGGAATGTGAACAAAGGAGCGGATAAGTACGGCCCCTGCGCGGGGGTTCCCTATGACGGCAACGATCCGGAATACCGGGATTTTTACCTGGACAACTACGAACACTATACCAAAGATGAAGATATGGGCAGGGTAAAGGAATGGTATACATCGAATGCCGGGTATCATGCCTATTGGCTTTCGGTAATGAAGGAACTCATCGATCTCTACGCCCCGGATCTCCTTTACTCCGACGGGGGCCTGCCCTTTGGTTCCCGGGGTCCCGATGGCTATACCCTTCCGGATACTGATCCTGCCTACCAGTGGGGGCTTGAGGCCGTGAGTTACCTGTACAACAAGTCTATCGAAAGGTATGGCGAAAACCGGGCGGTATACAATCAGAAAGACCGGCGGCCTGAAATTTTCCGGGTAGGAATTCTGGATATTGAAAAAAGCCAACTGCCGGGGATAAACCCTGAACCCTGGCAGACCGATACCTGTATCGGCAACTGGTTCTACGATGTCCGCCAAAAATTCAAAAAGCCCGGCCACATCATCGATATGCTTATTGATATTATTTCCAAAAACGGAACCATGCTCCTCAACATCCTTCAGCGTCCGGACGGATCCATAGATGAGGAGACCCGGTATATCCTTCAGGAACTGGCCTCCTGGATTGCCGTATGCGGCGAAGGGGTTTACGGAACGAGGCCCTGGAGGATTCCGGGGGAAGGTTATTCCAGCGTTCTCATCAAGGGTTTCAAGGAAGAAGCGGTCAACTGGACCGAAACGGATTTCCGTTTTACCACCCGGGGTAAAACAGTTTATGCCTTCATGATGAAGGCGCCCGGCGGGGAAAACGGTGTGGCGGTGATCCGCAGTTTTACTCCCGGAGAAAAAATTGTCTCCGTAAGGCTTCTGGGCGGTGAACCCCCGGAGTGGAAGCAGAACTTCGGCGTCCTTACGGTAAAATTGCCTCCCCGGCTGCCTACGTCCTATACGAACTGTCTGGCGGTGGAATTGGGAGCATGAATATTGTTATACCATGGAAAATATTCAGGAGGTTTGTATGGATTGGAGAATTGGGGTTATCGGAACAGGCGCTATTGGTAAGGAGCATATAGACCGTATTACCAATAAACTGTCCGGCGGAAAGATTACCGCCCTTACGGATGTAAACCCGGAAAACGCAAAATCAGCGGCGTCCCTCTGCGGGGCCAGAATTGAACACTCCGACAAGGATGTCATCAACGCCCCGGATGTTGACGGGATACTGGTTGCCAGTTGGGGGTCGGCCCACGCTTCTTCGGTACTTGCCGCCATTGGAGCGGGAAAACCGGTGTTCTGTGAAAAACCGCTGGCAACCACCGCCGGGGATTGTAAGAAAATCGTGGATGCCGAAATGAACAGGGGAAAAAAACTTGTCCAGGTTGGTTTTATGCGGCGTTACGACAGGGGGTACTTACAGGTAAAGGAAATCCTCGACGGCGGAAAAATCGGCAAACCCCTTATGCTGCATTGTACCCACCGCAATATGTCGGTGGGGGAAAACTATACCACCGATATGGCGGTAACGGATACCGCCATTCACGAAATTGACTGCCTCCACTGGTTGATAAACGAACAATATGTATCAGCCCAGGTCTTGTTCCCCAGAGCAACAAAATACTGTCATCCCAAACTGAGGGACCCCCAGTTTATGATTTTGACCACCGAAAGCGGCATAACGATTGATATTGAAGTTTTTGTCAACTGTCAATTCGGTTATGACATTGAATGTGAAGTATGCTGTGAAGACGGGGTTGTGAAAATGCCGGAACCTGCGTTCCCTACCCTGCGATATAAGGCGGCCCGGTCCGTGGCAATGGAGACCGACTGGAAATGCCGTTTTGCCGATGCCTACGATGTTGAAATTCAGGACTGGATAAACGCCGCAAAAGAGGGAAAGGTAAAGGGCCCTACGGCCTGGGATGGATACCTGGCGGCGGTTACGGCGGACGCTCTGGTAAAAGCCCAGGGAAGCGGCAGGGTTGAACCAATTACCACCGGACCATGTCCTGATTTTTACAAATAACGGGAAAGGAGGTTTTATGCAGTTTCATCACAAACCGCCCTTCAACCGGGGCCTTACCATCCTTTCCCCCCGCAGCGGAGCCACCGCGGATATGCTGATGGATTTTGGGGTCCTTAAACTGGGAAGCGGAGAAAGCTATACCAATAACCCGAAAGCCGGCGAACAGATATGGCTTTTGAGCAGCGGCGAGGCGGTGCTTTCCTGGGAGGAAAATAAAGCAGCCGTTAAACGGCCCGATCTTTTTGATCACTCCCCCTGGTGCCTTTCGGTTCCGGTGAATTGCGGGGTATCCATAGAGGCCGGGGCCGCCGGAGCGGAATTCTATTATTGCGCAACGGAAAACCACCGGCAATTTAAACCCAAACTTTATAGCCCCGAAGAATGTCAAAGTGAATTCCGGGGGGAGGGAACCCTGCGGGAGACTTCAACCCGGATTGTCCGCACCGTCTTTGACGATACCAACCGGCCGGAATCAAACCTGGTGATCGGTGAAGTGATCGGCGTTCCCGGAAAGTGGTCCAGCTATCCGCCCCACCATCACCCCCAGCCGGAAATTTACCATTACCGGTTTCTGCCGGAACAGGGATTCGGGCTTACCGCCATCGGGAATACGCCCTATATCATCCGGGACAAGGATACTGTTTTGATCCGCGACGGGGAGGATCATCCCCAGGTAACGGCTCCCGGTTATGCCATGTGGTACCTGTGGGTTATTCGGCACCTGGAAGGCAGCCGTTACGGGCCTCAGTATGTTACCGAAGAACACAGGTGGGTATCGGGGCCGGAAGAACATATATGGCAGCCAAAAAGATAGGGAGAAAAAATGAAAACCATAAAGCTTACCATGGCCCAGGCGCTGGTACGTTTCCTGGACAACCAATATATTGAATATGACGGCCGGGAGATCAAATTTGTAAACGGAGTGTTCGGCATATTCGGACACGGGGTAGTTGTCGGCCTGGGGGAAGCCCTCGCCGCGCCGGATCACGGGCTGCGGTTCTATCAGGCAAAAACCGAACAGGGCGCCGGACATGCCGCCATCGGATACGCGAAACAGAATAACCGGCTTCGTATGATGGCGGTTACCGGTTCCATCGGCCCCGGCGCGCTTAATATGGTAACCGCGGCGGGAACCGCCACGGCAAACCGGCTGCCGGTATTGTTTCTGCCCGGAGACGTTTACGCCTGCCGCCAGCCTGATCCGGTTTTACAGCAAAT